>JACRAB010000455.1 GCA_016213575.1 Actinomycetota bacterium | reverse complement strand
GTTCGGCGGGCTCCTCGGCACGACGTTCAACTACGTGTTCGAGAACCAGCTGACGAACCTGCAGAACGGCGACCGGTTCTACTACCTGGCCCGCACGCCGGGCATGAACCTGCGCGCCCAGCTCGAGGGCAACTCGTTCGCCGAGCTGATGATGCGCAACACCGACGCGTCGACCCTCAAGGCCGACCCGTTCGCGACCGCCGACTGCAAGTTCGAGCTCGGCAACCTCACCGGAGCCGGGGTGCCCGGCAACTTCATCACCGGCCCCGGTTCGGTGAACGACGACCCGGCCTCGGAGTGCAACGAGAACCGGCTGCTGCTGCGCCAGCCCAACGGCACCATCGAGTACCGGGCGCGGAACAGCGTGGACCCGTCCGGCATCAACGGTCAGGCGGTCTACAACGGCAGGCCCGGGACGTTCGCCGACCGCATCGTCGGCGGCAACGACAACGACACGTTCTGGGGCGGTGCCGGCAACGACATCGTCGACGGGGGCTCCGGGGACGACGTCGTCCTCGGCGGCGAGGGTGACGACATCATCACCGACCTCGCCGGTGCAGACGTCCCCAAGGGCGGCCCGGGCAACGACGCCATCGACGGCGGCATCGGCGACGACATCATCATGGGCGGCGACGGCAAGGACTTCACCAACGGCGGTGCCAACCTCAACGAGCACTTCCTCGGCGCCGGCGACGACTTCGCCATCGCGGGCCAGGGTACGGACGCGGTGTTCGGCGACAGCGGCGACGACTGGGCGGAGGGCGGCGACCAGCCGGACCTGCTCATCGGCGACAGCTCCACGCTGTTCTTCGACGACCACAACCTGCCCGGGCACGACATCCTCATCGGCCAGGGCGGCGACGACGACTACGACATGTAGGGCGGCGACGACATCGGTGTCGGCGGCCCCGGTGTCGAGAAGAACGCCGGCGCCTCCGGGTGGGACTGGATCATCGGGCAGGAGGACCCGCAGCCCCAGAACCAGGACCTCAACCTGATCATCGTCAATGCACCACCGGCCAACGAGACCCGCGACCGCTTCAACGAGGTCGAGGCGCTCTCCGGCTGGAACCTCGACGACACCCTCAAGGGTGACGACGTCATCCCCAGTCAGCTCGGCGGCATCGGCTTCATCGGGTGCGACGCACTCGACGCCAACGGCCTGGCGAGGATCCCCGGCCTGGCCGAGATCGTGCCGGACCTCACGGTCCCGCTCGCCACCGTCACCGCCAACTCGGTGACCCAGCACTGCCTGCTCGAGGGCAACGTCTGGGGCGAGGGCAACATCCTCCTCGGCGGCGGCGGCGCCGACGTGCTCGAGGGACGCGGCGCCGACGACGTCATCGACGGTGACCGGTACCTCGCGGTGCGGCTCAGCGTGCGGACGAACGTGGACGGCACGGGCCCCGAGCTCGGGACGACCACGCTGATGGAGAAGATCCCGACGGGCACCGGCTGGACCGGTCCGCTGGCCGGGAAGACCCTCCAGCAGGCGGTGTTCGCCGGGCTCGTCAACCCGGGCCAGATCGTGGCCGTCCGCGAGATCGTCACCGCCCCGGCGGGCAGCGACCTCGACACGGCGCGGTTCGCCGGCAACCGGGCGGAGTTCACGATCACCGACCTGCGCGGCCACGCGGACGACCCGCGGATCATCGTCGACCACAACGCCCCGGACGCCACTCGGGTCCGGGTCCCCAACGACTGCCCGACGGCAGCTCCGGGGTGCGGGGTCGACATCGTCCGGAACGTCGAGCGGCTGGAGTTCCTCGACCAGACCGTCGCCGTCGGCACGCCGGTGGCGAGCCTCTCGACGACGGCCCTGGACTTCGGCACCCGCAGCACGGTCGCGGCGCCGTTCACCCGTCCGGTCAACATCACGAACACCGGCAACGGCAACCTCACGGTCACCGGAGCCACCGTGACCGGAGCGGACGCGGGGCTGTTCACCGTGACCAACGGCTGCACGACGGTCGTGCCCGGTGCCACGTGCACCGTCAGCGTCGCCTTCCGGACGACGACGACCGGGGCCAAGTCGGCCACGCTGAGCATCGCCCACAACGCTGCGGGCTCCCCGAGCACGGTCGCACTGACCGGCGCCGGGGTGGTCAACACCGCGGCGACCGGGCTGCCGGCGGTCGACGACGCCACGCCGACGGAGGGCTCCGCGGTCACCGCGACCACGGCGCTCGTCGCCGACGCGGACGGTCTCGTGGGCACGACGTTCTCCGCGCAGTGGCAGTTCTCCAACGCGGCGGGCACGACGTTCACGAACATCGCCGGAGCGACGGGCCTGACGTTCACCCCGGCCCAGGCACAGGTCGGTCGTCGGCTGCAGGTCGTGGTGACCTTCGTCGACAACCACGGGTCGTCGGAGACCCGCACCTCGTCGCCCACCGGCGTCGTCGGTGACCTCTTCCCGGGTCCCGGCGAGACCAACGCCGGTGCGAACACCCGGAACGGCACCACGGGTGACGACGTCTTCGCCGGCGGTCCGGGCGCGGACAGCTTCACCATGGGCGCCGGCGACGACCAGGTCTCCGGTGACGCGGGCAACGACACCGTCAACACCGGTGGCGGCAACGACCGGATCTTCTTCAGCGGTGTCGGTGACGGCTTCGACGCCGTGACCGGTGGCGCGGACGCGGACCGGATCGAGGCCCGTACCCCGGGCACCGACATCGGCCTGCAGTCGGTCAACGGGGTCGAGACGATCACGGGCAACGGCTTCGCCAACGTCCGGATCGTCGGGACCACCGGTGCGGAGGTCTTCAACTTCAACAACGTCACGTTGACCGACATCACGTCGATCAACGGCGGTGGCGGTGCGGACAACATGACCGGGTCGCAGGCGGCCGACGTGATCATCGGCGGCGCTGCCGTCGACACGATCAACGGCCAGGACGGCGACGACGTCATCGAAGGTGGAGCGGGCAACGACGTGCTCAACGGGCAGGTCGGCAACGACCAGTTCCGCTACACGGCAGCCTTCAACGCCGACACCGTCAACGGGTTCGACACCAACCCGGCGGGCGGGCAGGACCAGATCGACCTGCGCGGCGTCGGCGTCACCCCCGGCAACTTCGCGACGAGGGTCACCATCTCCGTCGTGAACGCCACCACGACGCTGGTCACGGTGAACGGCGTGGGCGGCACCATCCGCCTCAACAACGTCGCCGCTGCCAGCGTCAACGCGACGGACTTCATCCTGTCCTGAGCGTCAGCGCTCCCAGGGCGCGGTCCGGCCGGCTCCCCCCGGCCGGACCGACGCCCGGCGGCTGCCCCGGCCGCCCGTCCCGAGCCGGTCCCGACCCCCCTGCCCCGGGGGCCGGGGCCGGCTCATGTGCGGACGACGAGCGCCACGACCGCCAGGGTCGTCCCGGTGACGGCGAGCGCCAGGGTCGCGCCGACGGTCGCCAGGAGGCGGGTCCACGGTGACGTGGCGTGTCCGGGCGAGGCGTGCGACCCGGCGGCCAGCGCGACGCAGCCGGCCCCGGCGGCGGACAGGACGGCGACCAGGACGAGCAGCCGGCCGCTCCCGTCGTGGGCCGCGGCGAGCAGGCCGACGGCGCTGCCGGCGGACGCCGAGACGCCGGTGCGCTGCCACGCGAGCGCCGTCCGCTCGTGCTGGAGCCCGGGCTCCCCCGCCACGTCAGCCGACGGTCAGGACGACGACGGCGAGGGCGGTCGAGCCGACGACGACCGCCGCCGCGATCCACGGCAGGGCCACCGGGGCGGGCAGCGGCTGCCCGGTCCGCAGCGCGACCTCCCGCCGGCGCCACCCGAGCACCGCCGACACGGCGAGCCAGCCGCCGCCGAGGCACATGACGGCGGCCACGGCGTCGAGCGCCCGCGGCAGGTCCGCGATCCGGGCGACGGACGTCAGCCCGACGCCGCCCGCGACGACGGCCATCGCCGTGCGGACCCACGCGAGCGCCGTCCGCTCGTTCGCCATCGAGAACCGCGGGTCGGGCTCGGTGCCCGCACCGAAGACGGCCCGCGGACGGCGGTCGTCCGCGCCGTCCGGCCCGGAGGCGTTCTCCGGCAGGTCCTCCCGCGAGTCTGCCTGCGACTTCTCCTGCACGTCGTCAGGCGATGCGGTCGATGACGAGCGGCCCGAGGTCGGGCCGGGAGCCCTCGGGGGCGACCTCGATGCCGCCCTCGAGGTCGCGCAGCGCGGCCTCGAACCGGTCCGGGGTGTCGGTGTGCAGCGTGAGGAGCGGCTCGCCGGCGCGGACGACGGCACCCGGCTTGGCGTGCATGACGACCCCCGCCCCGGCCTGGACGACGTCCTCCTTGCGGGTGCGGCCGGCGCCGAGGCGCCACGCGGCGACGCCGACGGCGAGCGCGTCGAGCCGGGTGAGGACGCCGTCGGCGGGCGCGAGCACGGTGTGGGTCTCACGGGCCGTCGGCAGCGGGGCGTCCGGGTCGCCGCCCTGAGAGGCGATCATCCGGCGCCAGGTGTCCATCGCCCGGCCGTCCGCCAGCGCGGCCGCGACGTCCTGGCCGCCACGGCCCGCGGCGTCGAGCATCTCGGCGGCGAGCGCGACGGTGACGTCGACGACGTCCTCCGGGCCGCCGCCCGCGAGCACGTCGAGCGACTCGGCGACCTCGAGCGCGTTGCCCGCCGTGAGGCCGAGCGGGGTCGACATCCGGGTCAGCAGGGCGACGGTCGTCAGCCCCGCGTCGCGGCCGAGGTCGACCATCGTCCGGGCGAGCTCGCGGGCGGTGTCCTCGGTCTTCATGAACGCACCGCTGCCGACCTTGACGTCGAGGACGAGCGCGCCCGTGCCCTCGGCGATCTTCTTGCTCATGATCGAGCTCGCGATGAGCGGGATCGCCTCGACGGTGCCGGTGACGTCGCGCAGCGCGTAGAGCTTGCGGTCCGCGGGCGCGAGCCCCGCGCCCGCGGCGCAGATGACCGCACCGACGTCCCGCAGCTGCGCGAGCATCTCCGCGTTGCTCAGCGCGGCCCGCCAGCCCGGGATCGACTCGAGCTTGTCGAGGGTGCCGCCGGTGTGCCCGAGGCCGCGGCCGGACAGCTGCGGGACGGCGACCCCGAAGGTCGCGACGAGCGGTGCGAGCGGGAGGGTGATCTTGTCGCCGACGCCGCCGGTCGAGTGCTTGTCCGACGTCGGGACGCCGAGCGCGGAGAAGTCCATCCGCTCCCCCGAGGCGATCATCGCCGCCGTCCAGCGCGCGATCTCGCGGCGGGACATCCCGTTGAGCAGGATCGCCATCGCGAGCGCGGACATCTGCTCGTCGGCGACGGCGCCCCGGGTGTAGGCGTCGACGACCCAGTCGATGTGGGCGTCGGACAGCTCGCCGCCGTCCCGTTTGGCGACGATGACGTCGACGGCGGCGAAGGCCTCGCTCATGGGGTGCTCCCAGCTCGGGTGTCGAGGTCCTCGGGGCCGAACGCATCCGGGAGCACCTCGCTCATGGGTCGGACGCCGCGCGCGGTGTCGAGGAGCATCTGCGGGCCGCCGTTCTCCCAGAGGATCTGGCGGCAGCGCCCGCAGGGCATGAGGAGCGCACCGTCCGGGCCGACGCACGTGACCGCGACGAGCCGGCCGCCACCGGTCGCGTGCAGCGCGGAGACCATGCCGCACTCGGCGCACAGGCCCACGCCGTAGGCCGCGTTCTCGACGTTGCAGCCGGCGACGACCCGGCCGTCGTCGACGAGACCCGCCGCTCCGACCCGGAAGCGGCTGTACGGCGCGTAGGCCTTCGTCATGACGTCACGGGCCGCGGCGCGCAGGGCCTCCCAGTCCGGTACGGGGGCGGCGTCGCTCATGGCAGGAACACTACTGACGGCGGGTCGCAACCGCTCCCAAGGACCGCCGCGCGGGGCGCGAACGTGTGACGAACCCGTGAACCGAGCTTCGGCACGTCCTGCCGAGCCGTCCTGTCGTTCAGCCGGCCGTGACGGCGCGGGCTCCCGGGCACAGGTCGTCGACGAGGGCGTCCGTCTCGGGCTCCGGGGCCGTCCCGAGGTCGGCGAGGACCTCATGCATCTGCGCCGCGGCCTGCCGGACGCCGTCCGCCCCCCACTGGGCGTGCTCGGCGCGGAGCAGGTCGCGCCAGACGACCTGGGCGCACGGGTCCGCGCGCAGCCCGCTGCGGGCGGCCTCCCCCGCACCGGCCGGGTCGTCGGGCAGCCGCAGCGCGGCGAGCCGGTGCGCCGCGGCCGTGACGACCCGGGGCACGGTGCGTTCGAGCCCGGTGCGGGGCAGCCACGAGTACGCGCCGCCTGCGGCGCCACCGGCGAACGGGCCCCGGACGAGGGCGAGGGCGCGGCCGAGCAGGTCCCGCTCGGCGGGTGTGCCGGCGACCCGGCCGGCCGCGCGCAGCAG
>JACRAB010000061.1 GCA_016213575.1 Actinomycetota bacterium | reverse complement strand
GACCCGGCGGCCGACCGGCTCCTCACGCTGCCCGGACTCCTCGACCCCGCGGAGCCACGCGAGCGTGCCTACCTCGCGCACGTGCGCGACGCCGTCCGCCGGCTCTGGGACACCGCCCCGGCGCCGGTCGCGACGGCGCCCGGACCCTCGACCGTGGAAGGAAGGTAACGCCATCACCGGTCACCCCAGCCCCTCCGTCGACCCCGTCCCGCGGGGCACGGCCGACGGGTCGCTCACCGGCCTGCTCGCCGGCATCCCCGTGGTGCCCGTCGTCGTCCTCGACTCGGGCCGCGAGGTCCCCGAGCTGGCCGCCGCGCTGCGCGACGGCGGGCTGCCCTGCGCCGAGGTCACCCTGCGCACCCCCGGCGCGCTGGACGCCCTGCGCGCCTTCGCCGGCGAACCGGGCATGGTCGTCGGGGCAGGGAGCGTCCGGACCGCCGGCCAGGTGGACGAGGTGGTCGACGCGGGGGCCCGCTTCGTCGTCAGTCCCGGCCTCGGCGAACAGGTCCTCGCCCGCTGCCGCGCGCGCGGCGTGCCCGCCCTGCCGGGGGTGGCGACGGCCACCGAGATCATGCGGGCGCTCGACGCCGGCGTCCCCGTGGTCACGGTGGTCCCCCCCCGCCGGCTCGGCGGGCCCGGCGGGGTCCGCGACCTGGCGGCGCCCTTCCCGGGCCTGCGGTTCGTGCCGACCGGGGGTGTCCGGGCGGCCGACCTCGCCGAGTACCTCGCGGTCAACGCGGTGGCCGCGGTGGGCGGCAGCTGGATGGTCGCGGGCCCGCTGGTCCGCGCCGGCCGCTACGACGAGGTCCGGCGGCTCACGCAGGAGTGCGTCGCGATCGCCCGCGAGGTCCGGCCGTGACCGGCGGGGCGGTGCTAGCGACCCGGCCGCCGGACGCGTGCCGGTGGGACGCGGTGGCGCTGGGGGAGGTGATGCTGCGCCTCGACCCGGGCGAGGGCCGGATCCGGACCGCGCGACAGCTCCGGGTCTGGGAGGGCGGCGGCGAGTACAACGTCGCCCGCGGGCTGCGCAAGTGCTTCGGGCTGCGGACGGCGGTCGTCACGGCGCTGGCGGACAACGAGGTCGGCCGCCTCGTCGAGGACCTGATCTGCACGGGCGGGGTCGACACGGCGCTGCTGCGGTGGGTGCCGTACGACGGGCTGGGGCGCTCGGTGCGCAACGGCCTCAACTTCACCGAGCGCGGCTTCGGCGTGCGCGGCGCCGTCGGCGTCTCCGACCGCGGGCACACCGCCGCCTCCCGGATGCGGCCCGAGGACGTGGACTGGGACCACCTCTTCGGTGTCGACGGGGTCCGCTGGCTGCACACCGGCGGCATCTTCGCCGCCCTCGGCGAGCACACCGCGGACGTCGCGGAGGCGGCCATGTCCGCGGCGCGCCGGCACGGCACCGTCGTCTCCTTCGACCTCAACTACCGCCCCAGCCTGTGGCGCGACTTCGGCGGTCCTGCCCGGGCCCGGGAGGTCAACCGCCGTCTCGTGCAGCACGTCGACGTCCTCATCGGCAACGAGGAGGACTTCACCGCGGCGCTCGGCTTCGAGGTGCCGGGGGTGGACGAGAACCTCACCGACCTCGACGTCGACGCGTTCGCGACGATGATCGCCGCCGTCGTCGCCGAGCTGCCGCACCTGTCCGTCGTCGCGACGACGCTGCGGGAGGTGCGTTCGGCCACCCGGAACGACTGGGGCGCGGTCGCCTGGGCCGGCGGCCGGCTGCACCGGGCCACGCCGCGGCCCGACCTGGAGATCCTCGACCGGGTCGGCGGCGGCGACAGCTTCGCCTCCGGGCTCGTCCACGGCCTGCTCGCCGGGATGGACGTCGCGCTGGCCGTCGAGTACGGCGCGGCGCACGGCGCGCTCGCGATGACGACGCCCGGCGACACCTCGATGGCCACCCTCGCCGAGGTGCGGCGGCTCGTCGAGGGCGGCGGCGCCCGCGTCGCCCGGTGAGGCCCCCGGACCGGCCGGTTCGCGGAACTGCCTGTTGACGCAGGGCTGTTAGCGCTAACTATGCTTCCGCCTGCATCGTCGCCGCATCGACCGGAAGAGGCTGCCCCGTGGCGCACCGAGACGAGAACGAGATCGTGACCTGCTCCTCGGGCGGCGTCCTCCTGGAGACCCTGGCCGCCGGGGCCCGGGTGCGGCGGCTGCGGGTCGAGGCCGGCACCGGGCCGAGGGAGGTCGTCCTGGGGCACCGGGAGGTGGCCGAGTACGCGGCGGCGGGTGACCACATGGGTGCGACGGTGGGGCGGTTCGCGAACCGGATCGCCGCGGCGCGCCTGGAGCTGGGCGGTCGCTCGTACCCGCTGTCCGCGAACGAGAACGGCAACACGCTCCACGGCGGGAAGGAAGGGTTCGGCTCCCGGGTCTGGACCGTCGAGTCGTGGACGCCGGACCGGGTCGAGTACACGCTCACGAGCCCGGACGGCGACCAGGGGTTCCCCGGCGCGGTGCACGCGACGTCCGCCTACCAGGTGCACCCGGACGGGGTCGAGCTCGAGCTGCGGGCGACCTGCGACGCCCCCACGGTCGTGAGCCTCACGAACCACGCCTACTTCAACCTGGCGGGCGGCGGCTCGGTCGACGACCACGTGCTGACCGTCCCGGCCGACTCCTACACGCCGACGGACGACCTGCTCGTCCCGACGGGCGACGTCGCGCCCGTCGCGGGCACGGCACTCGACCTGCGCGCGCCGACGCGGATCGGCACGGCGGTCCGGCGGCCGGACGACGACGCGCTCGCCGCCCCGCGGGGGATCGACCACAACCTCGTCCCGCGCGACACGGGCCTGCGGGTCGTGGCCGTGCTCGAGGTGCCGGACCTGCGCCTGACCGTCCGCAGCGACGCCCCGGGCCTGCAGGTGTACACCGGCAACTTCCTCGACGGGTCCACCCGCGGGCTCGACGGGGCGCCGATCCGGCAGGGCGACGGGCTGTGCCTGGAGCCGCAGGACTTCCCGAACACCCCGAACACGCCGGCCTTCGGCTCGTCCGAGCTGCTCCCCGGGCAGACCTGGCTGCGCAGGATCCGGTGGACCTTCGAGCCGCTCGTCGCCGGCGCCCCGGTGCCGGCCGGGTCGTAGCCGGCGCCGCGAGCCTCAGCGCCGGGCCGGCGGCGCGGTCGAGGCCCGGACGACGAGCTCCGGGCGGATCGTCGTCCGGTGCGGTCCGGTGGGCGCGTGGACGTGGCCGAGCAGGACGTCGAGGGCCGTCCGGGCCAGGGCCGCGAAGTCCTGCCGGACCGTCGTCAGCGGAGGGCGGAAGTAGGCCGACTCCGGGACGTCGTCGAAGCCGACGACGCTGACGTCCTCGGGGACCCGCCGACCGTGCTCGCCGAGGGCCCGGAGGATGCCCAGGGCCAGGTGGTCGTTCGCGGCGAACACGGCGGTCACGTCCGGCATCCGCGCGAGGAGCTGGCCCGTCTCGTAGCCCGCGGCCGCCGTCCAGTCCGCCGGCAGCAGCGGGGGGACCTCGCGGCCGGCCTCCTCGAGCGTGTGCCGCCAGCCCTCGATCCGGCCCGTGCTGTCGAACCAGCCGGCGGGCCCGCTGACGTGCCACACGGTCTCGTGCCCGAGCCCGAGCAGGTGCTCGGTCGCGAGCCGGGCGCCGAGGGCCTGGTCGACCGACACGACACTGCGGTCGATGTCCGGGCCGGCGTCGATGAGGACCAGCGGCAGGTCCTGCGCGATCGACGCCAGGGCGAGGTCCGGCGTCGCCACCGGGGCGAGGATCGCGATCCCGCTGACCTGCTGCGCGAGCAGGCTGTCGACCGCCTGCGAGATCGACCGGCCGTCGAGCTCGCGCAGGCTCGCCACGCTCACCGCGAACCCGGCGTCCGCCGCGGCCTGGCCGAAGGCGGTCTGCATGGAGGCCGGACCGTAGAGCGTGGACCCCTGGGCGATGATCCCGACCGTGTCCGAACGCCCGGTCGCCAGGGCCCGTGCGGCCCGGTTGGGCCGGTAGCCGAGCTCGCGGATCGCCGCGAGCACGCGCAGCCTGGTGCGGTCGCTGACGTTCGGGTGGTCGTTGAGCACCCGGGACCCCGTCTGGTGGGAGACCCCCGCCAGCCCCGCGACGTCGGCCATGGACGGGTCGCGCGTCTGCTTCCCGCCGGTCATGCCCGGCGGCCCGGGGCGGGTCGGCTCTGCGTCACGGCTGCATGATAGCCAGCCCGGTGTTAGTGCTCACCACGAGCTGCGGATCGTCGCCGCGGCAGGTCGGTCGAGCGGGCGCTACCCCTTGACCGGTCGGCGATTGCGTCTTGACGGCAGAATTGTCGAGCGCTAACAATTTGCGCAGGACGACCGGCGCGGGACGGAGTGGCATGAGCGTGATCGCGGACGTCGCGGCGACCGTGGCGCGGCTGCGGGCCGAGGTGTCGGCGCTGCACGCGGAGCTGCCGCGCTACGGGCTCGTCGTGTGGACGGCCGGCAACGTGTCGGCCCGGGTGCCCGGCGCCGACCTGCTCGTCATCAAGCCGTCCGGGGTGTCGTACGACGAGCTCTCGGCCGACGCCATGGTCGTGACCGACCTCGACGGCGTCCTCGTCGACGGCGGGCGGACGCCGTCCTCCGACACCGCGGCGCACGCCTACGTCTACAAGCACCTGCCGCAGGTCGGCGGGGTCGTCCACACCCACTCGACGTACGCGACCGCCTGGGCGGCGCGCGGCGAGCCCGTGCCGTGCGTCCTGACGATGGCGGCGGACGAGTTCGGCGGCGACATCCCGGTCGGGCCCTTCGCGCTCATCGGCGACGACTCGATCGGGCGCGGCATCGTCGAGACCCTGCGCACGAGCCGTTCCCCGGCCGTCCTCATGCGCAACCACGGCGTCTTCACCGTCGGCGCGACCGCGAAGGCCGCCGTCAAGGCCGCCGTGATGTGCGAGGACGTGGCCCGGACCGTGCACGTCGCCCGGCAGCTGGGCGACCCGCTGCCCATCGACCAGAGCGACATCGACTCGCTGTACACCCGCTATCAGAACGTCTACGGACGCTAGGAGCCCGTCGTGTCCCAGGCAAAGACGCCGAGCAAGACCGTGTGGTTCGTGACCGGCAGCCAGGCGCTGTACGGGCCCGAGACGCTCGAGCAGGTCGCCGAGCAGTCGCGGGAGGTGGTCCGGCAGCTCGCCGAGGGGCTGCAGGCGCCGGTCGAGCTGGTCTGGAAGCCGGTCGTCCTCACCGCCGACCAGATCCGGCGCACGCTGCTGGACGCCACGTCGGACGACGAGTGCGTCGGGGTCGTCGTCTGGATGCACACCTTCTCGCCGGCGAAGATGTGGATCGCCGGGTTCGAGGTGCTGCACAAGCCGCTGCTGCACCTGCACACCCAGGCCAACCAGTCCCTGCCGTGGTCGACCATCGACATGGACTTCATGAACCTCAACCAGGCCGCCCACGGCGACCGCGAGCTCGCGCACCTCGCGGCCCGCGCCAACGTCGCACGCACGATCGTCGTGGGCCACCCGACGAGCCCCGCCGTGGCCGCCAAGGTGACGGACTGGGCGCGGGCCGCCCTGGGGTGGCACACGATGCGGACCCTGCGGCTGGCCCGGTTCGGCGACAACATGCGGTTCGTCGCGGTCACCGACGGGGACAAGACCGGCGCCCAGCTCGCGCTCGGGATGTCCGTCGAGCAGTACGGCGTCAACAGTCTCGTCGACGCCGTCGCGGAGGTGGCCGACGCGGACGCGGAGGCCCTCACCGGGGAGTACGAGGAGCTGTACGACGTCGCGCCCGAGCTGCGCCGCGGCGGCGACCGGCACGAGAGCCTCGTCTACGGCGCGAAGATCGAGATCGCCCTGCGGCACCTGCTCACGGCCGGCGGCTTCGGCGCCTTCACCAGCAACTTCGAGGACCTCGGCGGCCTGCGCCAGCTCCCGGGCCTCGCCGTGCAGCGGCTCATGGCCGACGGGTACGGCTTCGGCGGCGAGGGCGACTGGAAGACCTCCGCGCTGCTCGCGACGATGAAGGCGATGACGACGCCCGGCGGCGGCACCTCCTTCATGGAGGACTACACGTACCACTTCGGGCCGGGACCGGAGCGCGTCCTGGGCGCCCACATGCTCGAGGTCTGCCCCTCCATCGCCGACGGCACACCCCGCATCGAGATCCACCCCCTGGGCATCGGCGGCCGCGAGGACCCGGTCCGGATGGTCTTCACGGGTCGGCCGGGTCCGGGCCGGGTCGTGTGCCTCGTCGACCTCGGCGACCGGTTCCGGTTCGTGTCCAACGAGATCACCGTCGTCACCCCGGACGAGGCGCTGCCGAACCTGCCCGTCGCCCGCGCGGTCTGGGAGCCGGCACCCGACCTCGCCACCTCCGCGGAGGCCTGGATGCTCGCCGCCGGCAGCCACCACACCGTCCTCACCACGGACGTCCCGCTCGGCGCCGTCGAGCACCTGGCACGGATGGCCGCCTCGGAGCTCGTGGTCATCGACGGCGGGACGACGATCCGGCGGCACCGGGCCGACCTCGAGGCGGGTGCCGCCTACCACCGGCTCGCGGCCGGGCTCACCGGGGGCCGGTAGCGATGTCCCGCGACGTGATCGCCGGCGGGCGCGCGGTCCTCGGCATCGAGCTCGGTTCCACGCGGATCAAGGCCTGCCTCGTCGACGGCGGCGGCGCCGTGCTGGCGACCGGGAGCCACCAGTGGGAGAGCAGCCTCGTCGAGGGCGTGTGGAGCTACTCCCTCGACGAGGTCTGGACCGGCCTGCAGGACTGCTACGCCTCGCTCGTGACCGAGACCGAGCGGTTGTACGGCGTCCGCCCGTCGACGTACCGGGCGATCGGCGTCTCGGCCATGATGCACGGCTACCTGGCGTTCGGGGCCGACGACGAGCTGCTCGTCCCGTTCCGCACCTGGCGCAACACCTCGACCGCGGCCGCCTCCGCCCTGCTCTCGCAGGCCCTCGGTCAGAACATCCCCATGCGCTGGTCTGTGGCGCACCTGTTCCAGGCGGTCCTGGACGGCGAGCCGCACCTCGTCGACCTGGACCGTCTGACCACCCTGGCCGGCTACGTGCACGAGCGGCTGACCGGGCGCCGGGTCCTCGGCGTGGGCGACGCCTCGGGGATGTTCCCGGTGGACCCCGTCACGTGCAGCTACGACACCGGCCTGCTCGCCGTGACGGACCGCCTGCTGGCCGACCACGGCGACCTGCCGCCGCTCGCCCGCCTCCTGCCGGAGGTGCTCCCGGCGGGCCGGCAGGCGGGCACGCTCACCGCGGAGGGGGCCCGGCTCCTCGACCCCGGCGGCACGCTGCGGCCGGGTGCGCCGCTGTGCCCGCCCGAGGGTGACGCGGGGACGGGCATGGTCGCCACGAACGCCGTGAACCCGCGGACGGCCAACGTGTCGGTCGGCACGAGCATCTTCGCCATGGTCGTCCTGGATGCCTCCCTGCCCGACGCCGACGCCGCGATCGACGTCGTGACCACCCCGGCCGGTGTACCGGTCGCGATGGTGCACTGCAACAACGGTGCCCACGAGATCGGTGTCTGGACAGGGCTGTTCACCGACTTCGCCGCGGCGCTGGGTGTCGACGCGGCGCCGGACCGCGTCTACGCCGCCCTGCTGCGCACGGCGCTCGACGGCGAGCCCGACGCCGGTGGCGTGCTGTCGTACAACTATCTCGCCGGCGAACCGGTCACCGGGCTCGAGGCGGGCCGGCCGCTCGTCGTCCGCGCGCCCGACGCGCGGTTCACCCTGGCCAACCTCATGCGCTCCCAGCTCTACGCGTCCTTCGCCACGCTCGCCCTCGGGATGCGGCTGCTGCGCACCCGCGGCGTCAAGGTCGCCGTGATGCACGCCCACGGCGGGCTGTTCCGTACCGAGGGCGTCGCGCAGCGGCTCCTCGCCGCCGCCATCGACACCCCGGTGTCCGTCGCCCGGACCTCCGGCGAGGGCGGGGCCTGGGGGATCGCGCTCCTCGCCGGCTACCTGGGCCACGCGGCGGTGACCGACCTCGGGACGTACCTCGACGAGCAGGTCTTCGCGGCCTCCTCCGGCAGCGTCGTCGCACCGGACCCGCTGGACGTCGCCGGGTTCGCCGAGTTCCTCGCGCGCTTCGAGGCGGGCCTGGAGGTCGAGCGCGCCGCCGTCCGGGCGCTCTAGGACCCTTCCTTGT
>JACRAB010000448.1 GCA_016213575.1 Actinomycetota bacterium | reverse complement strand
TGCCCCATCGGCGCGGCCATGACGGCGGCGACGTTGCGCAGCACGGGCGCGGTGTCCGCGACGGTCGCGCTCGCGGCCTGCGCGACCGACACGGACCGGTCGAGCTGGCGGGCCATGGCGGCGACCTGGCCCACGGACTCGCCGAGCGCGTCGGCGAGCGCGCGGTAGGCGTCGAGCCGGCCCACGAGGTCGACGAGCGTGTTGTCCAGCCCGGTCGCCCCGAGGAGGATGTCGGCCGCGGCGCCGGTGGCCAGCGGCCGGGCGAAGCGGTTCTTCACGAGGTCGCCGCGGGCGGCGACCTCGGCGGGCAGCGCCTCGAGCATGAACTCGTCGTACGAGCCGAAGCCGAGCTCGGCGAGCCGGCGCTCCAGGGCCAGCGCCCCCGCGTCCGCCACCTCGGCCTTGCCGAGACCCTCGCGGCGGGCGAGCTCCCGCTCGTCCTCGCGGACGGCGCGCATGAGCCGGCGGGCCGGGTCGTACAGCGGGCTCGCGGGCGCCGTCCGGACCGAGAGGAAGCCGTCCCGGACCGGGGTGATCGTCGCGAAGACCCAGTACGTCGAGCCGTCCTTGGCGAGGTTCTCGACGTACGCCGCGACGGGCAGGCCGGCGAGCAGCCGGTCCCAGACGACGCGGAACGCGCCACCGGGCATGTCGGGGTGCCGGACGATGTTGTGCGGGCTCCCGATGAGCTCCTCGAGCGGGTAGCGCGAGATGCGGGAGAACACCGAGTTGCCCGCGCGGATGATCCCGCGGCGGTCGGTCGTGGAGAAGAACAGCTCGTCGGGCAGGACGACGCGCTCGGCGCCCGTCGGCTGGACGGCGGTGGTGAGCGCCATGGGACCCTCCCGTTCGCTCCGGCGTGGACGTGTCCGTCTCGGCCGCCCCGTGGACGTCACCCGGGCAGCCCGACTACCTAGCGGACAGTATTCTGTACTCTCTGCGACTGACTTGGCGCCAGAATCAGATGTTTCCCGCCAGAACGTCACCATGACGCGCCAAGGTGCGGAGGATGCCTCACCCACAGACGCGACAGGGGGCCTTTGGTCACTTGTCGTGACCGAAGGCCCCCTGGGGCAGGTGGTGGTGCCGGCCGTAGGCCTGCGCCCGGACCGTGGGCCCGGACCGTCAGACCGTCAGACCGTCAGAACTGGACGCCGCGGGTCAGTGCACCGTCGACGACGAGGTTGGTGCCCGTCGTGAAGCTCGAGACCGGGCTCGCGAGGAACACGACCGCCGCGGCCATCTCCTGCGGCGTGCCCATCCGGCCGGTCGGGTTGAGCCCGAGCGCGAAGTCGTAGAGCTCCCGGTTGCCGTCCTTGATCTGGTTCCAGACGCCGCCCTCGAAGTACGTGTTGCCGGGCGAGACGGTGTTGAACCGGATGTTCTTCGCCGCGTTCTGGAAGGCCATGCCCGCCGTGTACGCGATGAGCGCCGACTTCACCGTGCCGTACGGCCCGGACGCGAAGTCCACCTCGCGGCCGGAGACGCTCGAGACCGTGACGGCGGACCCCGCGTCGCTCGCCTCGAGGTACGGCAGGGCGGCCTTGTAGAGGCGCACCGTGCCCATGAGGTCGACCCGCAGGGACGCCTCCCAGTTCTCGTCGGTGTCCGGGATCGCCAGCGCGCTGACGTTCGAGACGACGACGTCGATCCCACCGAGCTGCCCGGCCGCGGCCTCGACCCAGGCGGTGAGCGCGTCGCCGTCCCCGACGTCGCACACGCTGCCGAAGACGGTGCCGCCGGCCGCCCCGAGCGCCGCGTTCGCCGCCGCGACCTCACCGGCGTCCCGGGCGCAGAACGCGACGTGCGCGCCCTCGGCCACGAGGCCCTCGACGACGGCGCGGCCGATGCCCTTGGTGCCACCGGTGACGACGGCCCTGCGGCCGGCGAGCTGGAGATCCATGAGTGTCCTTCGGGTGGAGGGGTGGACTACGGCGTGGACTACATCGCGCCGAGCGAGGCGGCCCGGGCGCGCAGGTCGGCATGGATGCCGCCGAACGCGTCCCGGGCGGGCAGCAGGCCCTTGGCGGCTTTGACGACGACGCTGAAGTTGGCGTCGACGACGTTGGCGACCGGGACCTCGGTGATCTGCGAGAGCAGCTGGTAGGCGTCCATCGTGTGCAGCCCGTAGAGCTGCTCGAACCAGCGGACCATCTCGACCTGGGCGATCCGCCAGGAGTCCTCCATGGGCCGCGACGAGCCGACCGCCATCCAGTGGTCGTCGGTCTCCAGCCGCGGCCACGTGCCGGCCGGTGAGGCACCGCCCTTGACGAGGTCGACGATGAGGGTCGTCGTCATCGCGCCCTCGACGGCGGTGCCGCAGGCCTCGCCCTCCCCCTGGCGGTAGTGGCCGTCACCGATCGAGAACAGCGCGCCCTCGACGTTGACGGGCAGGAAGCACGTCGTCCCGGCCCGCATCTCCGGGCTGTCCATGTTGCCGCCGAAGCGCTCCGGCACGAGCGACGTCCGCACCTCGCCGGCCGCCGGGGCGACGCCGACCGTGCCGAGCATCGGGGCCACCGGCAGCTCGACGACGAGGTCGGAGTGCCGTGCCTCGAACGCGACGGTGTTCTTCGCCCGGTCGAGGTGGTAGATCCACGTCGTGTCCGGCAGCGCCTCCTGGATCATCGCCGTCCGGTCGGTGCTCGTGAGACCGCCGAAGAAGGGGATCGCCGCCGAGACGCCCCAGTCCCGCGCCGGGGTGAGGTCGACGAAGTGGATCGCCAGGGTGTCCCCCGGCTCGGCGCCCTCGACCCAGAACGGGCCCGTCTGCGGGTTGACGTAGCGCAGGTCGACCTTCTCGCTCGACAGGTCGGCGACCCCGGTGAGCGCATGGTTGAAGGCGTCCTCGCTCCACAGCCGCAGCGCGGTGCCGGGCCTGACCCGCATGACGGGGGCCGCGCCGCCGAAGGTGTAGGCGAACTGCTCGAAGGTGGGGGTGAACTCCACGACGTCCATGCGCGAAATCTAGGGGTGCGGCGACCCCCGGGCCAACGGCCCGCCGGGTCGGCCCGCGCGGATTGGCCCGGTCGGGTCACGCGCGCAGGCGGACGTGCTCCGGCCCGAGGTCGGCGACCCGGGTCACCCCGAGCAGCTGCATGGTGTGCCGCACCTCGGCGCGCAGGATGTCGTGCACCCGCTGGACGCCGCGCTCGCCGCCGGCCATGAGCCCGTAGAGGTAGGCCCGGCCGACGAGCACGGCGTTCGCGCCGGAGGCGATGCCCGCGACGACGTCCGCCCCGGAGAGCACCCCGCCGTCGAGGTAGACCTCGGCCCGGTCGCCGACCGCGGCGACGACCTCGGGCAGCACCTCCAGCGGCACCGGGGCGCGGTCGAGCTGGCGGCCGCCGTGGTTGGAGACGACGACGCCGTCCGCCCCCGCGTCGACGACGGCCCGGGCGTCGTCCGCGCACTGGACGCCCTTGACGACGAGCTTGCCGGGCCACGTGCTGCGCAGCCAGGCGACGTCGGCGACGGTCGCGGTGGGGTCGAAGATCCGGGACGCGAGGTCGCTCACGGTGCCGCCGGAGGACCGGAAGCTCGCGAACTCCAGCGGCGGCGTCGTGAGCAGGTTCGCCCACCAGGCGGGGTGGATCGCCATGTCTGCCAACGTCTTCAGCGTCAGCGACGGCGGGATGGTCAGGCCGTTGCGGACGTCCCGCAGCCGGGGCCCGCCGACCGGGGTGTCGACGGTGAGGACGAGCGCCTCGTAGCCGCTCGCGTGCGCCCGCCGGACGAAGTCCGCGCTCGCCTCCCGGTCGCGCCACAGGTAGAGCTGGAACCAGCGCCGCCCGGACGGCGCGGCCTCGGCGAGCGCCTCGAGCGAGGTCGTCCCCATCGTCGAGAGCGCGTAGACGAGCCCCTCGCGCTCGGCGACGCGGGCGACCGCCGGCTCGCCCTCGTGGTGCATCATCCGGGTGAACCCGGTGGGGGCGAAGGCGAACGGGGCCGCGGCCGGCGCCCCGAGCACCGTCGTCGTGAGGTCGACCTCGGAGACGTCGCGGAGCACCCGCGGCCGCAGCTCGACCCGGGCGAAGGCGCCGCGCGAGCGCCGCAGCGCCGCCTCGGTGCCGGCCGCCCCGTCGGTGTAGTCGAAGACCGCCCGCGGGGTCCGGCGCCAGGCGAGCATCCGGACGTCGGCCACGGACGCCGCGGCCGCGAGCCGGGCGGCCGTCCGGTCCAGGGTCGGCGGGCGCAGCCGCAGCAGCGGCCGCACCTCGGCCCACCGGGGCAGCCGGCGTTCCACCGGCACCCGGCCCGGCACGCTCCCGTCCGCCCGCTGAGCCGCCATGCGTGCCGCCTCCTCGCGTCCGCCGCCGGGGCGAACACTGTCCCCCGGCTCCCGCGCACCCTAGCCTCGGCGCGTGAACCCCGCCCTCCTCCTGGCCGTGCTCGTCGGGCTCGCCCTGCTGGCCTGGTCCGCCGACCACCTCGTGCTCGGGGCCTCCCGGGTCGCTGCCCGGCTCGGTGTCCCGACGCTGGTGGTCGGCGTCGTCGTCATCGGCTTCGGGACCTCGACGCCGGAGATGCTCGTCTCCGGGCTCGCGGCGGGCGGTGGCGCGGCGGACGTGGGGGTCGGCAACGTCATCGGCTCGAACCTCGCCAACCTCACCCTGGTCCTCGGGGTCGCCGCGCTCGTCGCCTCGATCGGTGTCCGGTCGACGGTCGTCCGCCGCGAGGTCCCGCTGAGCCTGGCCGCGTCGGGGCTCTTCGCGCTGCTCCTGCAGAACGGCCTGACCCGTCGGGACGGCGTCCTGCTCGCCCTGGCGATGGCCGCGTCGCTGGCGTTGCTGCTGCGGTGGACGGCGCGCGACCGGCGCGCGGCGGACGACACCAACCTCGTGCCCTCCGTGCTCGAACCGGCCGGCCCCGACCCCGAGCTCGCCGAGGAGGTGCTCGAGATGCTGGCCGACCCGGACGACGCGACCGGGTCAGGGGGACCTGCCGCCCCGCCGCAGCAGGTCCGGCTCCGCCGCGAGGTCTGGCGGACGCTCGGCGGGCTCGTCGGCACCCTCGCCGGTGCGGAGCTGCTCGTCCGCGGCGCGCTCGGCATCGCGAGCGCGACCGGGCTGTCCGGCGGGTTCGTCGGCGTGACGATCGTCGCCGTGGGGACCTCGCTGCCCGAGCTGCTCACCGCGGCCCAGGCCGCGCGGCGCGGCGAGAGCGACCTCGTCGTCGGCAATCTCCTGGGCTCCAACATCTTCAACGCACTGACGGTCGGCGCGCTCGTCGCGCTGCTCGCCCCGGGCCGACCGGGCGGGGACGCGCTCGTCGTCACCGGCTCGCTCGTCATGATGGGCGCAGGGGTGCTGTCGATGCTCTTCATGTGGCGCCGGTACCGCGTCACACGGGTCGAGGGCGCGGTGCTCGTCGCCGCCTACGTCGCCGTGCTGCCGGCGCTCAACGGCTGACCTGCGGTCAGCGCCGGACGGCGACGACGACCCCCTCGGCGGCGGTCACGGCGAGCGGGACGGCGACGAGCGCCGGGTGGGTCAGGTAGCGCACCCGCAGCGCGTCGACCTGGCCCTCGAACAACGGCGGCCAGTCGTCGGTCGGGGTGAGGTCGTCGAGCACGAGGACGCCGCCGGGGGCGAGCAGGTCCACGACGGCGTCCGGGTCGTCCCGCTTGCCGCCGCCGTCGCAGAAGAGGACGTCGAAGGGCCCGTGGTCGCCGAGCAGCCGCCAGTCGCCCGTGAGCACCCGGACCCGGGCGTCGTCCGCGAACAGCGCGGCGGCGGACCGGGCCCGCTCCGGCTCGCGCTCGACCGTCACCCGCGTTCCGGCCGGGGACTGCCCGGCCGTCCCGGCCGGACCCATGCCGCTGTGCAACCAGGCGGCACCGACCCCGTACCCCGTGCCCGACTCCCCGATCCGGCCGCCCGGCTTGGCGGCCGCCACCGTCGCGAGCAGCCGGCCGGTCGCGTCGCTGCAGCTCCACGCGAAGCCGGCGGCGTCCGCCGCCGCCCGGGCCCGGACGGCACGGGCGGGGACCGGTGGCCGGGGCACCTCGACCGCGGCGTGGTCCGTCACGGGACCGATCGTGGCACGGCTACTTGAGGGTCACCGTCACCGGCGCCGACTTGACGCTCCGGTTCCCCGCGGCGTCGGTGGCCCGCACCGTGTACGTCAGCGCGCTGCCCGCCGGGGCGGCGGAGTCCGTCCAGGCCGGGGTGGCCGACCAGCCGACGTACGTGCCGTCGCGGTAGACGAGGTAGCTCTTGACCCCCACGGCATCGGTGCTCGCCGTCCAGGTGAGCGCGGCGCCGCCGGCGGCCGCGGCGGAGACCGCCAGGCCGGTCGGGGCCGTCGGGGACGCGGTGTCGCCGCCCGTCCTGCCGGTGGCGATGCTCACCGCGGCACCCGCCGAGACGTTGCCCGCGGCGTCCAGCGCGGTCACGGTGACGGTCGCCGTACCCGCCGGGACCCCCGTGACCTTCGCCGGCCCGGCGGCCGCGTCGACCGAGGCGCCACCGGTCACGGCGACCCGGTAGTGGTCGACCCCGACGGCGTCGGTGGAGTCGGTCCACTGCACCTGGAGCACGCCGCCGCCGAGGTCGACGGCCTCGACGTTCTTCGGCGCGGTCGGCGCGGTCGTGTCGCCGGCCGGCTTGGGGGCGGCCTTCGGGCAGAGCTTCGCGATGCCGGAGACCCACATCGAGCGCCCGGCGGCGGCACCGCCCTTGGTGTAGTCGCCGCCGACGTAGAGGCACCCGTTCGTGTCGCTGCCGACGGCCCAGGCCCCCTCGACCGCGCCGTCGACGTCGGGCCGGAAGGAGTCGACGAGCGTCTCGGTGCCGGCCTCGTACGCCATGAGGTGCTTGTGCTTGGTGAACGTCTTCGTCACCGAGCTGTAGTGCGTCGGGCTCGTCCCGACGTAGTCGTCGTTGCAGTGGCAGCCGCCGAAGACGTACTTCCCGATCCGCTCGGCGACCTGGAAGTCGCCGCCGGCGCCGATGTAGTTGCACCACGTGAAGCGGGTCGCCTCGCACCCGTTGTACCCGGTGTGCGAGAAGGCGAGCTGGTCGCCCGTCCCGGCGTCGAGCATCTGGAGGAGGTGCTCCGAGCCGCCGACGTAGACCCGGTCGGCGGTCCCGAGCTCGACGTCGTAGACCTCCGTCCGCGCGGTGTTGTTGCGCGGGCGGGCGGTCAGCCCGGTGGCGAGGGCGCCGGTGGTGCCGTCGACGACGGCGTAGTTGCTCGTCCCCGAGGCCGCGGCGACGCCGGAGAACCAGCCGCCGAGGTGCACCCGGTTGCGCGGCACGTCGACCGCGATCCCCCAGACCCCCGAGCCCGTGACCTCGGGCTTGAAGGTGGTGTCGAGCTTGCCGGTCGTCGCGTCGACCCGGGCCACCTTGAAGACCCCGGTGTGCGTGCTGTTCGGGCCGGTGACCCGGGAGAAGTTGCCGGCCAGGTAGAGCTTGCCGTCGGCGACGACGAGGTCGCGGACGGCGGCCCGCTGGGTCGAGTAGGGCCGCTCGACCGTGTCGGGGAAGGTCGGGTCGACCGCGCACGTCGCGGGGTCGAGGGCGACGAGCCCGGGCCGGGCCGCACCGTTCACGGTGGTGAACTCGCCACCGACGAGCAGCGAGCCCGTCGGGGAGACGGCGAGGGCGTAGACGGCGTTGTCCAGCGCGGGGCGGCACGAGGAGTCCCAGGCGCCGGTCGTGACGTCGAACGCCGCGAGGAACGGCTGCCGGACGGCGGTCGCCGCCGCGTCCGCCTTGACGTCGAGGAACATCCCGCCGACGAAGATCTTCGTGCCGGCCTGGCGGACCGACCACACGGAGCTGGCGATGCTCGACGTCTGGGTGCGGGCCGGGTCGGGGTTGAGGACGCCGGCCATCGCGGTCGGGATCATGCTCAGCGTCGACAGGTCGACCGCCGGCTGGTCCACGCCGACGGTCGCGGCGCGCGGCGGGGCGGCGGGTGCGACGACGGGTGCGGCGACGGGTGCGGCGGAGGCGGTCGGCGCCGCGGCGGACAGCCCCGCCACGGCGAGGGCGGCGACGGCGAGGGCGACCCTGCCCAGCGGCCGGCTCACAGCTGGTACCCCATCGCCGTGCAGACCTCCAGGACGCTGCGGACGTCGGTGGCGGCGGCGCCCGCGGGCAGCGCGGTGACGGCCTCCCGCAGGGCCGTGCTCTTCGTCTTCCTCACGGCGGAGCGCAGCTGCTCCAGCTGGGCGGTCAGGTCGCCGCCGGTCTCCGGGGACCGGAAGGCGAACTCGGCCCGGGCGCACGCGGTGGCCCCCGCGGCGTCGAGCCGCCACGGCTCGCCGATCTCGTTGCGGGCCTTCGCCGTCGCGGCGTCACGGTCGAACGCGACCGGCGTCGCGGTCTCGATCGGCTGCACGGCCGGCCCGGTCGCGGTCGGGGCCGCCGTCGCGGAGGCCGTCGCCGGGGTGTGCGTCCCGTCGTCCGCCGGCCCGGAGCACCCCGCGACGCCCAGCACGAGCGCGGTGAACAGCAGGGCCGCGGCGGCCCCTCGCTTCGACAACACGGCTTCCAGCTCCCGGTTCGGTCCCGATCCTGCGTCTGGGATCGGCTCGGGGAGCCGGGGGACTGAAGGCCGACGGCCGCACAGCATCCCGATGGGGGGCGGGACGGGAGCCGGTACGTCGTACTACGCGCCGTATGTCCGCCTCGTGGCGGACCGGTCGAGCTCGGCGGCGAGCGCCGGGTTGTCCAGGTCCGCGGCGAGCAGGACCGCGCTCTCCAGGTCGCCCGGGCGGCCGAGCGCGGCACCGTGGAGCAGCGAGCGGACGACGAGCTCGCGCATCCCGGCCCGGGAGGCCAGGTCCCGCAGCCGCCCCTCCCAGACCGTCACCGCCGGGTGCCCGTGCCGGACCCCGAGCTCGCACTGCGCGTCGCGGATGTACGCCTCGAGCCACACGTACGGGTCGGCGAGCCGGACGCAGCGGGCCGCGGCGTCCGTGAGGAGCCCGAAGGCGAGGTCCACGTCCCCCGTGGCCTCGGCGACGAGCGCGAGCCCACGACCGGAGATGCCCTCCCAGCAGGGGTCCCCGAGCCGGCAGGCCCGCGCGAAGGCCTGCCGGAGCAGCTCCGCGGCGCCGTCCGCGTCGCCGCGCCGCAGCTGGACCTCGCCGCGGATCGCCTGCGGCCACGGCAGGAACGACAGCCAGTGCTCGGCGGTCGCCAGCGCGACGGCCTCGTCGAGGAGCCGGGCGGCCTCGTCCCGGTCCCCGCGCAGCAGGTGCAGCCGGCCGAGCATCGACAGGGCGTAGGCCTCGCGGCGCGGCTCCCCGGCGAGGCGGGCCAGCCGCACCGCCTCGGGCAGCAGGGCGAGCGCCCGCGGGTAGTCGGCGCGGTCCGCGGCCACCGACCCGAGGTAGGTCGTGGCCTTCGCCGCCACGGCGGGGGACGTCCCGGCGAGCGCGAGCGCGTCCGCGAGGTACCGCTCGGCGCGGTCGTACCGGGCGCGCAGGAAGTCGACGTACCCCAGCTCGGCGCGCGCCTGGGCGGCGGCCTCGGTGCGGCCGGCGTCGACGGCGATCCGGTCCGCCTCGTGGAGGGCGGCGAGGCCGTCCTCGTCGAGCCCGCGGGTGGCGTGCACGAGCGCCTCGCCGAGGGCGATCCGGGCCCGGATCCGCAGCCCGGTGAGGCCCCCGGCGTCGGCGAACCGGGCCGCGGTCCGCAGCGAGGCGATGCCGGCGTCGACGACGCCCGCGGAGACGGCCGCCACCCCGGCCTCGACGAGCGCGTCGACGTCCGCCTCGTCGGTGTCGCCGGGAGGTCCCTGCGGCGGCTGGCGCATCGCGGCCATGACGACCGGCCCGGGCTCGACCCCGAGCTCGCCGGCCAGCAGCGCCGTGCAGGTCTCGAGCTGTGCCCGGGCGGCCTCGTCGTCGCCCGCCGTCCGGTACAGCCGGATGAGCAGGGCCTGGTGGTTCTCGTCGAGCGGCTCCCGCGCGACGAGCCGGACGGCGTACGAGGTCGCGCCGGCGAGGTCACCGGCGGACATCGCCCCGAGCGCCGCCTCGTGCAGCGCCGCCTCGCAGGCCGCTGCCGCGTGCCGGCGCTGCCCGAGCAGCCAGGTGTCGAAGGCCGCGGAGCCACGGACGGCGAGGCCCTCGAGCAGCTCCGCCTCCACGTCGACCGCCGCGACGGCGTCCGGCCACGCCCCTCGGGTGACGACGTCGAGGTCGACGACCGTGCCCGGCGGGAGCCGCAGGACGAGCGGGTCGCCCTCGAGCACCGTGCCGGGCCCGAGGCCCCGCCGGACCTCCGCGAGGCTCCAGCGCAGGGCGCGCGCCGGGTCGTCGGCGTCCGGGAAGAGCAGCGCGGACAGCTGGCTGCGGCTCGGCGGTCGCTCGGCCCGCAGCAGGTAGGCCAGGACGGCCCAGCTCTTGCGGCTGCGGAACTGGTAGCCCGGCCCGGTGCCGCGCAGGAGGGCGGGGCGGCCCAGCAGCTTGACGGTGAGGTTCACGCAGGCCCCCGGCGCCGGCGGGTCCGGACGTGTGCACGGTACCCGCCGGCGCCGAAGGTCACGCGTGCTCGCTGACCGGGAAGATCTCGTCGGCGACGAGACCGTGCGCCTGCCGGTGGACCTCGTTGGCCGCGTCGGCCGACGGCGCGTCGACCAGGCAGAAGATCTTCCCGGCCTCCTCGTCGACCCAGTACTTCAGGTACCGGACGCCGTGCGCGTCCTGGGTGGCGAGGTCCGCCGCGTGCGCGCCGGCGACGTCGGAGCCGCTGACGCCGCCCTCGATCGTGTGGATGTCCATGAACAGTGCCATTCGACGGGTCCTGTCGTGCGCGCCCCGCCGCTGGTCGGCGGGGCTGGTGGACCCATCGCACCGGGCCGGTGTTTGACGGCGCGTGTGACGCCGGCCCCTGTCGCGCGACCGGCAGGGGCCGGCCCCCGGTCAGCCCGGGCCCGGCTCGCCGTCGTCGGCGCCGCTGCGCGCGAACTGGCTGCGGTAGAGGTCGGCGTAGACCCCGCCGCGGGCGAGCAGCGTCTCATGGTCGCCCTGCTCGACGACCTTGCCGGACTCGAGCACGAGGATCGTGTCGGCGCCGCGGATCGTCGAGAGCCGGTGCGCGATGACGAAGCTCGTCCGGCCGTGCCGCAGCCGGTTCATCGCCTCCTGGATGAGCACCTCGGTGCGGGTGTCCACCGAGCTCGTCGCCTCGTCGAGGATGAGGATCGACGGGTCCGCGAGGAACGCCCGGGCGATCGTCAGGAGCTGCCGCTCCCCCGCGCTGACGTTGCTCGCGTCGTCGTCGAGGACAGTGTCGTAGCCGTTCGGGAGCGTCCGGACGAAGTGGTCGACGTGCGCCGCCCGGGCCGCCTCGAGCACCTGCTCGTGCGTCGGGTCCGTCGCGCCGTACGCGATGTTGTCGTGGATCGTGCCGCCGAAGAGCCAGGCGTCCTGCAGGACCATGCCGAAGGAGCGCCGCAGGTCGTCGCGGGTCAGCCGGCGGACGTCCACGCCGTCCAGGGTGATCCGGCCGCCGTCCAGCTCGTAGAACCGCATGAGCAGGTTGACGAGCGTCGTCTTGCCGGCCCCGGTCGGGCCGACGATCGCGACCGTCTGGCCCGGCAGCGCCTCGAGGGAGAGGTCCTCGATGAGCGGCTTGTCGGCCTCGTAGCGGAACGAGATCCGGTCGAAGACGACGTGCCCGCTCGGCGTCGGCAGGACGACGGGCTCCGGGTCGTCCGGCTCCTCCTCGGCCTCGTCGAGGAGCTCGAAGACGCGCTCCGCCGACGCCAGGCCGGACTGGACGACGTTCGTGATGCTCGCCAGCTGGGTGATCGGCATCGTGAACTGGCGCGAGTACTGGATGAACGCCTGGACGTCGCCCAGCGACATCGCGCCGGACGCCACCCGCAGCCCGCCGAGGACGGCGATCCCAACGTACGACAGGTTCCCGATGATGTTCATCGCGGGCATGATGATCCCGCTGACGAACTGGGCCTTGAACGAGGCCTTGTACATCTCCTCGTTCGCGGCGTCGAACGTCTCGAGCGAGGCGTCGCTGCGGCCGAAGACCTTGACGAGGTCGTGCCCCGAGTACGTCTCCTCGACGTGGCCGTTGAGCGTGCCGGTCCACTTCCACTGCAGCGCGAACTGCGGCTGCGAGCGCTTCGCGACGAGCATCGTCACGACGATCGACAACGGCACGCTGACGAGCGAGATCAGCGCGAGCAGCGGGCTGATCCAGACCATCATGACGAGCACGCCGAGCACCGAGAACAGGCTCGTGATCAGCTGCGTCAGCGTCTGCTGGAGGGTCTGGCTGATGTTGTCGATGTCGTTCGTGACGCGCGAGAGGATGTCGCCGCGCGGGTGCGAGTCGAAGTACCGCAGCGGGAGCCGGCCCAGCTTGAGGTCGACCTCCTCGCGCAGCACGAAGATCGTCCGCTGCGTCACGCCCGCCATGACGTACTGCTGGACCCACATGAACAGCGACGACAGCACGTAGACCGCGACGACGACGAGCAGCGAGGTGCGCAGCGCCCCGAAGTCCACGCCGACGCCGGGGACGACGTCCATCGCCGAGAGCATGTCGGCCTGGGTGGTGTCCCCCGCGGCGCGCAGCCGCTCGATGACCTGCTCCTTGGTCACCCCCGCGGGCAGCTGCTGGCCGACGACGCCGGCGAACAGGATGTTCGTCGCGTTGCCGAGGAGCTTCGGGCCGGCGACCGCGAAGGCCTGCGCGACGACCGCGGAGCCGATGACGAGGCCGATGAGCATCCGTTCGGGGCGCAGCCGCGCGAGCA
Organism: Actinomycetota bacterium; assembly: GCA_016213575.1. Taxonomy (GTDB): domain Bacteria; phylum Actinomycetota; class Actinomycetes; order Actinomycetales; family Kineosporiaceae; genus R-H-3. The sequence continues at coordinate 33,710 of JACRAB010000448.1, read as the reverse complement.
TCCGGCGGGCCGTCGCCCCGGCGTCCCGGGCCTTCTCCGTCGGCATCCCCATGCCGCCCATCGGGCCGTGCCCGCCGCCGGGGCCGCGCATCGGGCCGCCGGGACCGCGGGCCGGGCCGCCCGCCGCCGGGCCGCGGGAGGTGGTGGTGGCGCTCACGCCGCACCTGCCGCGGCGAGCTGGGACGAGACGATCTCCGCGTAGGTCGGGCAAGACTCGAGGAGCTGCTCGTGGGTCCCGGTGCCGACGACCCGGCCGCCGTCGAGGACGACGATGCTGTCGGCGTCCAGGATGGTGCTGATCCGCTGGGCGACGATGACGACGCTGGCCTGCGTCGTCTCCCGGGCGAGCGCGGCTCTCAGCCGGGCGTCGGTCGCGTAGTCGAGCGCGGAGAAGCTGTCGTCGAAGACGTAGACGGCCGGACGGCGCACGAGCGCGCGGGCGATCGAGAGCCGCTGCCGCTGGCCGCCGGAGAAGTTGGCGCCCGCCTGGTCGACCCGGGAGTCGAGGCCGTCGGGCATCGCCCGGACGAAGTCCGCGGCCTGGGCGACCTCGAGGGCGTGCCACAGCTCCTCGTCGGTCGCGTCCGGGCGCCCGACGCGCAGGTTCGTCGCGACGGTCCCGTTGAAGAGGAAGGCCTTCTGCGGCACGATCCCGAGCCGGCGCCAGACGTCCTCCTGGCGCATCTCCCGGACGTCGACGCCGTCGAGGAGCACCGCGCCCGCCGTCACGTCGTAGAGCCGCGGCAGCAGGTTGACGAGCGTCGTCTTGCCGGAGCCGGTGCTGCCGACGACGGCCGTCGTCCGGCCGGGCTCGATGCGCACGCTGACCCCGCGCAGCACGGGCTCCTCGGCACCGGGGTAGCCGAACTCGACGTCCCGCAGCTCGACGACGCCGCGGGGCGGGCCGGGCTCGACCGGCTGCTGCGGGTCGTGCACCGCGGGGACCGTGTCGAGGACGGCCTGGATCCGCTCGGCGGACGCCGCCGCGCGCGGCACCATGACCGCCATCATCACGGCCATCATGACGCTGAAGAGGATCTGCATCATGTAGCTGAGGAACGCCGTCATGTCGCCGATCTGCATCCGGCCGCTGTCGATGAGCCGGCCGCCGAACCACACGATGAGCACGCTCGAGACGTTGATGACGAACATGATCGCCGGCATGGTCAGGGCGAAGAGCCGGGTCACCCGCAGGGTCGTGTCGGTGAGGTCGGCGTTCGCCTCGGCGAACCGGGCCTCTTCGTGCCGGGTCCGGACGAAGGCCCGGACGACGCGCACGCCGGTGAGCTGCTCGCGCATGACCTGGTTGATCCGGTCGATCTTCGTCTGCACCGCGCGGAAGAGCGGGATCGCCCGGCTGAGGATCACCGCGATGAACGCGAGCATGACCGGGATGACGACGGCGATGAGGCCGGACAGCCGGACGTTCTCGCGCAGCGCCATGATGACGCCGCCGACCGCGGTGATCGGCGCGGACACCATGAACGCCAGGCCCATGAGGACGACCTGCTGCACCTGCTGGACGTCGTTCGTGTTGCGCGTGATGAGGGACGGCGCGCCGAAGTCGTTGACCTCGCGCAGCGAGAAGCCCTGCACCCGGCGGAAGATCGCCGACCGGACGTCCCGGCCGAAGCCCATCGACGCGAGCGCGCTGTACCAGGCGCCGGCGATCGCGGCCAGGGCGAGACCGGCCGTGACCGCGAGCATCACGCCGCCGGTGCGCACGATGTAGCCGGTGTCGCCGGTGACGACGCCGTTGACGATGATGTCGGCGTTGAGGCTCGGCAGGAGCAGGTTGCCGATCGCCTGGACGAGGAGCAGGACGACGACGATCCACACCTGCCGCCGGTACGGCCGCAGGTAGGTGCGCAGAAGCCGGGTCACGGGGCTCCCTCCGCCGGCACGGGGCCGGACGAGTCGGGGTCGGACGGGTCGGTCGGGTCGGTCGGGTCGGGCGGGTCGCACGAGAGGCCGGAGCCGGACGGGTCGGGGTCGGAAGGGCCGTTCGCGGCGTCCTCGAGGTCGGCCGTCTCGCACCAGGCGGTCATGAGCCGCGCGAGGTCACGCAGGTCCTGCTCGGGCAGCCGGGCCAGGGACCGGTCGAGGAACTCGGTGAGCGCGGTGTCGACGAGCGCCTGCAGGCCGGTCCCGACCGGGGTGAGCCGGACGACCGTCTGCCGCGCGTCGGCCGGGTCGGTGGCCCGCTCGACGAGCCCGGAGCGCTCCATCCGCTGGAGCATCCGGGTCACGGTCGGCGCGGAGAGCATGAGCGTCTCGGCGATGTCCCGCTGGCTGACGCCGTCCCGCTGGGCGAGCACCCGCAGGCACATCGCCTGCCCGGGGTGCAGCTCGTGGCGGGACAGCACCCGCTGCAGGAGCAGCCGCTGGCGGTGGACCAGCCGCAGGAACGCCTCGTGGACCTGGGTCGTCAGCGGGGCGCCGGCCGTCACCTGGCAGCCGGCCGGGCGCTCCACGGGATCCACGCGGAGAACGTTAGCCCCGCAACTGTTAGCCCCGCAATCCGCTTTCGGGACGTCAAGCGGATCGGTCCGGTGGCCGATGGGGGGAACATGCAATCCTCGGGCATGGTCGTCGCGCCCGAGTGGTCCGCCGCGGACCCCGCGCACTCCGAGGCGGTGGTCGCCGGCTACGCGCTGCTCGAGCAGTCGCAGAGCGGCCCGCTCGGCACCGCGGCGAGCGACCTCCTCGAACGCGCGGCCGCCCACGGCTGGCACGACGTCGCGCTGCTCGCCCACTACTCGGTCTACGCGCACGCGCTGCTCGACGGGGACGACCCGGTGGAGCTCATCGACCGGATGGAGGACGAGGCCGAGGCGGCCGACGACGACGCCCTGCGCGCCCTCGTCGTCGCGACCCGCGGCGAGCTCCCCGAGCGGGACCGGGGCGAGGGCCCGGCCGCACCGGACGCCGCGCTCGCCCGGGCCGTCGCCCTCCTCGACGACGGCCGCGGCTCCGCCGTCCACCGCCCCGTCGCCTACATCGCGTGCGGCCTGGGCTACGGCCACCGCAACCTCTGGGAGCTCGAGGAGGAGATGTACGAGCGGGCGGACGAGGCGCTCGCCGTCCCGCTGCCGCCGGACCTGGAGGGCACCCGGCTGTTCAACCGGCGCGTCGTCGCGCTGAACCGCAGCGAGGCGCACGCCGCGTGGACGTGCGCGCTCGCCGAGGCCGGGCTCACCGACGACGCCCGGGGGCGGGCCGCCGACCGGCGCCGGCTCCCCGCGGACGTCGTCCAGGACCTGCCGCCGCAGTGGCTGCGGGACAACGCCGCGGTGCACTACCTGCTCGCCGCGATCGCCGGCGACCCGGAGCCCGCGCCGTACGAGGAGGTCTGCGCGGGCGTGGAGACCTCGTCGTGGCCCGGCTACCTCGGCTGCGCCCGGCTCGGCGGCGCGGTCCGCGCGCTCGCGGCGGGCCGGGACGACGTCGCGGCCGACCTCGTCGAGCAGTCCCTCACCCGGCTCAGCGACGACTACCTGCCGACGATCCGGATGATGGCCCTCGGCGTCGCCGCCCGGCTCGGGGCGACGCCCGCCTCGACCCGCTACGTCGACGAGCTGACGGCGCTGCGCTGGAGCGCCCGGATCAAGCTCCTCGGCGCCGCCCGGGCCCGCCTCGAGGCGGAACGGATCAAGCTGGAGAACGCCCGGCTCGCCGAGCGCGCCTACCTCGACGAGCTGACCGGCGCCGCGAACCGGCACGCCTACGCCCGGCACCTCACGCGCCTGCGGCGCAACCCCGAGGACCACCACCTCGCGGTGCTCATGGTCGACCTGGACCACTTCAAGCGGGTCAACGACGATCTCGGCCACGCCGTCGGGGACGACGTGCTGCGCCGCGTCGTCGCCGTCCTCGCCGAGCACTGCCGGCCGTCGGACCTCGTCGTCCGGCTCGGCGGCGACGAGTTCGTGCTGCTCCTGGACACCGTCCACGGCCACGACGCCCGGCGCCGCGGCGAGGAGATCGTCGACGCCGTCCACGCGCTGGGCTGGGACGACCTGTCCCCCGGGCTGCGGGTGACGGTCAGCGCCGGCCTGGCCGTCGGCCCCTCCCCGGCCGTGGACGACCTGCTCGGGGCCGCGGACTCCCGGCTCTACCGGGCCAAGGCGCTCGGCCGCGGACGGCTCTGCACGGACATCTGACGTCGGCCCGCGCGTCACCCGGCCGTGGTCGACCGGCGCGGGCCGGGTGGGCGACAATGACGGACCCGGGGGATGGGAGGCGGCCCGTGGACGCCGGCGAGGGCACCGACGCGCGCACCCGCGACGTGCTCGAACGCGTCCGCCTCGTGCTCCACAGCCTCGTCGCGACGCCGGACGAGGCCGACGCGCCGACCCTCGTGCTCACCCAGGCGGTCGCCGGCTGCGGCGCGGCGACCGGGGCCCTGCTGCGCATCGGGGCGCAGGGTGCGCTCGAGGTCGCGGCCGCCGTCGGGCTCGGGCCGCAGGACCTCGCCCGGTACACCGGCGGGCTCGTCCCGGGCACCCCGGTGGCGCACGCCGCCGTCCTGCGCGAGCCCGTCCTGCTCGCCTCGCGGGCCGAGCACGAGGAGCGCTTCCCGGCCCTGGCCGGCACGGCCGGCCCGCAGGGCGCGTCGGCGACGCTGCCGCTCGTCGTCGGCGCCCGGCTCGTCGGCCTGCTCCTGCTCGGCTGGGCCGACGAGCGCCGCCCGGACCGGGACGGGTCGGCCTTCCTCACGACCGTTGCCGACCTCGCGGGGCTCGCGCTGCGGGCCGGCACCGACGCACCGGCGCCGCGGGCGCCGTCCGGGCCGCCCGTGCCCTCGCCGGCGCACCCCGGGGACGTCACCGTCCCCGCCCCGGTCCCGGACGTCCCGGGCCTGCTCCGGACGCTGTTCGAGGAGGCCCCGATCGGGCTCGCCCTCCTCGACCCCGACCTGCGGTTCGCCATGGTCAACCCGGCCCTCGCGGCCGTCAACGGCGTGCCCGTCGAGGACCACCTCGGCCGCCACGTCACCGACGTCCTCCCGGACATCGGGGACGACGCGGTCGCCGTCCTGCGCAGGGTGCTCGAGACCGGCGAGCCGCTGCGGGACGTCGAGATCACCGGCCGGACCCCCGCCTCCCCGCACCTGCGGACCTGGGTCGAGGACTTCCACCGCGTGCGGTCGCCGGCCGGCGAGGTGCTCGGCGTCGTCGCGGTGCTCTCCGACGTCACGGCGCAACGGCGCAGCGAGCGCAGGCTGCGCCAGCTCATCGACTCGCTCTTCTCCTTCGTCGGCCTGTGCCTGCCCGACGGGACGCTCGTCGAGGCGAACCGGACGGCGGTCGAGGCCGGCGGGCGGACGATGGCGGACGTCGTCGGCCGCAAGCTCTGGGAGACCTCCTGGTTCACCTGGCACGACGACGTCGTGGAGCGCGCGCACGCGTCGGTGCTCGCGGGGCAGCGCGGCCGGACGAGCCGGTTCGAGCTCGAGGTGCGCATGGCGCACGGCACGATCCTCATCGACTACCAGCTCGTGCCGGTCGTCGAGGACGGCGCGGTCGTCGCGCTCGTGCCGTCCGCGACGGACATCACCGCCCGGCGCCGGTCGGTGGACCAGGCCACGGCCCTGGCCGTCCTCGCCCGCCGGCTCAACGCCGCGGCGACGGTCGCCGAGGTCGGCGACGCGATCGGCGTCCACGCCAGCGCGGCGGTCGGCAGCCGGTTCGCCACGGTCGGGCTCGCCCACCCGGACGGCGGCACGCTGTCCCTGCTCCAGCCGCCCGACCTGCCCGAGGAGCTCCGGCTGCGCTACCGGGCGCTGCCGATGAGCTCGCCGCTGGACGTCGTCCGCGCCGTCCGGGAGCAGCGCACCGTCGTGGTCGCCGACCCGGTGCGGCCGCAGGACGTCGGCGGCGACGCCGACGTCGCCGCCCGGGTGCAGGCCGACCGTGCCGCCGCCGGCGTGACGCTCTCGGTGGCGACGCCGCTCCTCGACGCGGCGGGCCGCGCCTTCGGGGCGCTCACGATGGGCTGGGCGAGCACCGACTCCCTCGACGACGAGCTCACCGCCCGGGTCGAGACCGTCGCCGAGCTGTGCGCCCAGGCGTTCGAGCGGGCCCGGCTCACCGACGCCCACGTGGTGGCCGCGCAGCGCACCGGTGCGCTCGCCGAGCTCGCGCAGGAGCTGGCCTCGGCGGTCACCGCCGCGGACGTCGCCTGCGCGGTGGGCCGCCTCGCGCCGGCCGTCGTCGGCGCGTCGCTCGCGCGGCTGCGGATCCTCGAGGGCGAGCAGCCGGTCCGTCCCGAGAGTGCCGCGCCGTCCGCACTCGGCGCCACGGACCTCGCGGCGGCCCGCCGGCCGGCGTCCGTCGTCCTCGTCCTGCGCGACAGCATGGACTCCCCGCTCGGCACCCTCGAGCTCGCCTGGGACGCACCCGTCGTCCTCGACCCGGTGCTGCGGGCCACCCTCGACACCGTCACCGAGCTGTGCGGGCAGACCGTCGAGCGGGCCCGGCTGCACGCCGCGGAGCACGAGCTCGTCGAGGGCCTCCAGCGCCGCTTCCTGCGGCCGATGCCCGAGGTCGACGGCCTCGAGATGCACGCGACGTACCGGGCGGCGCAGACGTCGGTCGGGATCGGCGGCGACTTCTACGACGGGCTCGTCCTGCCCGACGGCCGGCTCGCCGTCGTCCTCGGCGACGTCGCCGGGCACGGGATGGAGGCGGCCGCCGACATGGCCCAGCTGCGCACCGTGCTGTCGACGCTGCTCGCCGCCGGGGTGCCGCTGGAGCGGGTCTTCGACCGGGCCGAGCAGGTGACCGGGCAGGTCGCGACGGTCTCGCTCGCGACCGCGGTCGTCGCGGTCGTCGACGTCGCCGCCGGGACGCTCACGTACACGCACGCCGGTCACCCGCCGCTCGTCCTGCGCGGGCCGGACGGCGCGACCGCACCGCTCGGGGGCGCCCGCGGGCCGCTGCTCGGGGTGAGCGGGCTCGTCGACCCCTCGGGGCCGCCGGCGCGCGGCACCCCGGTCACCGTCCCGTTCCCGCCCGGGAGCGCACTCGTCGGCTACACCGACGGTCTCGTCGAGGACCGGCTCGCGACGCTCGACGACGGCATCGCGGCACTCGTCGGGGCGACCGCGGGCGTGGTCCTCACCGGCCCGGACGGCCGCTGGGCGCCGGGGTCGGCGGACCGGGTCGCCGAGGCGGTCCTGGCCCGGTGCATCGGCGAGCGTGACCTCGCCGACGACGTCGCGCTCCTCGTGCTCACCCGGCCGCCGGCCTGACGTTCCGGGCGCCGGCCCGACGTTCTCCCCCGGACGCACGACCACCGGCCCGCCCACGCAGTAACGTCCGTGTCCGTCGGCGGCGGCCACCCAGCGCGTCCGCCGGGAGACCACCGGCCCACGACCCGCGCCGCCACGTCGACGGAGGTCAGTCCCATGCGCAGAGCCGCCGGCACCGCTGGCCTGGCGCTGCTCACGGCCGGCCTCTACGCCCTCGGGGCGAAGCTCACGCTGACCTGGTTCGACTCCAGCGGGCTCGGTCCGGGCTTCTTCCCCGCCGCCGGCGTGACGCTGGCGGCGCTGACCCTGACCCGGCGGCGGCGCTGGCCGTGGATCCTGCTCGCGGTCGGGGCCACCGAGCTGACGATCGACCTCGCGAGCGGGCTCGGCCCCACCGGCTCGGTCGGCTACGCGCTGGCGAACACCCTCGAGCCGCTCGTCGGTGCGGCGCTGCTGCGGGCCGCCGTCCGCCGTCCGGACCTCGCCGGCCGCCGCGACCTCTGGACGTTCGTGCTGTGCGCCTGCGTCGGCGGTCCGCTCGTCGGGGCGGTCGTCGCGGCGACGACGAACACCCTGGACGGCGGGTCCCGGGACTGGTGGCTGTTCGCCGCGCGCTGGCTGCTCGGCGACGGGCTCGGCGTGCTGCTCGTCGGCGGGGCGGTGCTCGGCTGGCGGTCGGGGGACGACACGACCCGGCGGCGGCTGCGCGGCCCGCTCGGGGTCGCGCTGCTCGTCGTGTGCGTGCTCGCCTCGCTCGCGGTCTTCCGCTGGGACGTCGTCTGGCTGGGCTACGTGCTCGTGCTGCTGCTCGTCGCGGTGGCCTTCCTGCTCGGCACCCGCGGGGTCGGCCTCGCCGGGCTCGCGATGGCGACGATCCTCGGCGAGGCCTCGGCGACGGGGCGGATCCGGGTGCCCGACGGGGTCTCCGAGGACGCGACGTGGTTCGCGCTCAACCTGCTCATCGGGCTCGTCGTCGTGGTCGCTCTGTCGCTCGCCGCGGAGATCGGCGAGCGCGAGGAGTCGGTGCGCCGGCGGCGCGAGGCCGAGGACGCCCGCCGGTCGGCCGAGGTCCGGGCCGAGGCGGCGACCGAGCGCAGCCGGCTGCTCGACGCCGAGCGGCAGGCGCGGGCCCGCGCCGAGCTGCTCCAGGGCGTCACGGCGCGGCTGTCCGGGCTCACGACGCCGGCGCAGATCGTCGCCGTCATCGCCGAGCTCACGGCGGGTGCGCTCGGCAGCCGGACGGCGGTGCTCGCCGTCCCCGGGCCGGGCGGGCGGCTGCGGGCGCTCACGGCGCACGGGTACGACGACGCGCAGCGGGCCCGGCTCGACGTCGTCCTCGCCGGCGACCGCGCGGTGCCGCTCACCGCGGCGTACGAGAGCGGCCGGTTCGTCTGCGCGAGCGGGCGGGAGCAGGTGCTCGCGACGTTCCCGGCCGCGGGCGAGCTGCCGGCGACGTTCGAGGCGGTCGCCGGGGTGCCGGTCGTCGTCGACGGCCGGGCGATCGGCGCGCTCGGCTGGGGCTTCGTCGAGGCCCGCGACTTCGACGACGACTTCGCCTCGCTCGCGACGGCGGTCGGCGCGCAGGCCGGGCTCGCGCTCGAGCGCGGCCGGCTCTACGAGGCGCAGCGCCGGCACACCGAGCACCTCACCGCGCTGCAGGAGGTCGTCGCCCTCATGGCCGCGGCGACGAGCACCGAGGCCGTGCTCGACGCCGTCCTCGGGCACGGCCTCGGGGCGGTGTCCGCGAGCAGCGCGGTGATCCGCGTCGTCGGCCCGGACGGCCGGTTCGCGACGGCAGCGACCCGCGGCCGCCCGATGGACCCCGACCTCGACGAGACCGGCAAGACCGTCGCCGACGCCGCGACCCCGCTCGCGGACGCAGTCCGCACCGGCGAGGTGGTGACGCTGCCGTCCATCGCGGACGCGTACGAGCGCTACCCGGAGTTCGCCCCGGTGCTCGCCGCGAGCGAGGAGTCGACGTGGGCGGCCGTGCCGTTCCTGTCGTCGACTCTGCAGGGTGGCCTCGCGCTCGGGTTCGCCGGGCCGCAGCCCTTCGACGCCGAGCAGCTGTCCCTGCTCGTCACGCTCGGCCAGGTCGCGGGCCAGTCGCTGGGACGCGCCGCCGCCGCCGAGCGAGAGCACTCGATCGCCGTCGAGCTGCAGCGCTCGCTCCTCGGCCGCCCGGACGACGTCCCCGGCGTCGAGGCCGCGACCGTCTACCGCCCCGGCACCCTCGAGCTGCAGTTCGGCGGCGACTGGTACGACGTCATCGCCCGGCCCGGCGGCTGGGCCGCCCTCGTCATCGGCGACGTCGCCGGCCACTCGCTCGCCGCCGCTGCTGCCATGGGCCAGCTCCGGAGCACCCTGCGCGCCCTGGCCCCCGTCGTCACCGACCCCGCCGCCCTCGTCGAACGCCTCGACGACTACGTCGACCAGATCGACGGCGCCCCGATGACGAGCCTGTTCTACGCCGTCCTCGACCCGCGCTCCGGTGCGCTGTCGTACACGTGCGCCGGCCACCCGCCGCCCCTCGTCGTCCCCGCGACCGGGGCCCCGCGCTTCCTCGACGAGGGCCTCGCCCCGCTCCTCGGCGTCCCCGGCATCGGCGCCCGCCCCACCGCCCGCACCACCCTCGACCCCGACGACACCCTCGTCCTCTACACCGTCGGCCTCGTCGAACGCCGCGGCAAGTCGCTGACCGTCGGGCTCCGGACCTTCGCGGAGCACGCGCGCGCCGGGGTGCAGTCGCCGGTGGTCGAGGGCGTCCCCGTGCCGCTGCCGGGGGTGTGCGAGCACCTCACGCACGCGCTGCTGACCCCCGACGCGACCGACGACACGGCGCTGCTCGTCGTGCGGCTCACGGGTGAGGAGTGGTGACGTCGCCTGCCGTCGTTTGCCCGCATCGGCCGGGCCGCGCGACCGGCGCCCGGGATACTGTGAGCGGGGCTCCCGCGGTACGCGGGGACGCTCCGGGCCTCTAGCTCAATCGGCAGAGCAGCGGACTTTTAATCCGCGGGTTGAGGGTTCGATCCCCTCGGGGCCCACCATCGTTGACCTGTGCTTTTGCGTCATCCGCAACGCATTTGTCGACTTCGGATGTCCGGTTTACGTCTTCGTGCCAACGAACTGCCAACGGCGCCGCATCGGGTGCCGCCGGAGCCCCGTCTTCTGTCACCGCGGTCGGTGCCATGTCGTCGTCTCCTTCCTCGTGCCGTTTCGTCCGGGGGATGGTGTCCGCGACGGCCTGCGCCGCGGCATGCGCGACGACCGGCAGGACGCTCGTGTACGTGTCCGCGGTGATCGCCAGGGAGCTGTGCCCGAGGAGCTCGGAGACGACCTTGAGCGGCACTCCCGCCTGGAGCGCCAGGCTCGCGGCGGTGTGGCGGAGGTCGTGGAGCCGGATCGGCGGTAGGCCGGCGGCGGTGTAGAGTTCCTGGAACGTGCTCGTGACGAGGGCGGGGTGGAGCGCCGTCCCGTCCGCGCGTGTGAAGACGTGGCCGGAGTCGGTCCATCCAGGAGCGGCCGCCTCGACCCTTTGCCGCTTGAGCCAGCGCCGCAGGACGGTGACGGTCACCGGGTCGAGCGCGATGGTGCGGGCTCCGCTGTCGGTCTTGGGCTCGCCGATCTCGGTGGCCCAGCCGAGCTGGACGACCTGCTGGGTGACGGTGAGGGAGCCGGCCTCGAGGTCGAGGTCCTCCCAGCGGACGCCGACCGCCTCGCCGCGGCGAAGACCGCGGTAGGCGACGAGGTGGAACAGCGGGTAGAGGCGGTGCTCGCTGATCGAGTCGAGGAAGGCGCCGGCGTCCTCGGCGGTCCACACCGCAACGGCCGGACGGACGCCGGTGCGCTTCCATGCCTCGATGCGCGCGGGCGTCCAGACGACCGCCTTGGGACGCCGGCCGGTCGGCACCTCGACGAAGCTCGCCGGGTTGGCCGGGATCAGCTTGCGCTTGACCGCGTTGTTGAGCGCGGACATGAGGGTGGCGTGGATGCGGTGGATCGTCGCGTCCCCGACCGGACGGATGTGCTGACCGGCCTTGCGGACGCTGAGGATCCGGCGCAGCTCCTCCGGCATCTCGTCGTCGGTGCTCGTGCGCCCGACGAGCGGCAGGACGGCATAGAGCCGCTCGACGTGGACGTCGCGGAGGTCTGCGAGCCGCAGGTAGCCGAGCCCCGGCGACAGGTAGAGGTCGACGTGGGCCGCATAGGAGCGGCGGGTGCTCGCCCGGAGCTTGCCCTTGCCGTCGAGCCATCGCTGGAGGTAGTCGCCCACCGTGAGCTTGGTCGGTTCGACGTAGCCGCCGCCGGACGCGCGCGCGATCGCCTGGCCGAGCGCCTCGCGGGCCTCGCGCTCCGTCGCGAAGCCTCCCTTGAAGATCTGCCGCCGCTTCCCGTCGGGAAGCGGCGGCAGTTCGTGCGCGAAGTACCAGGTCCCGTGGCGCTTCTGGCAGTTGATGCGCTTGCCCTTGGCGTCCTTGAGAACCCCGCACGGGCAGCGCTTGTAGGTGTGACCTTTCACCCTGCGTTCCTCCGGTTCGGCTCGCTGGCGACGCTAGCCGTGGCGGCGGGGCCCAGGCCGAGGAGCGCGAGCATCGGCGCGGTGGGGATGCGGATGAGCTTGCCGAGCCGGAAGACGGGCGTCGGCCACTCCCCCAGCCGGATGAGCTCGTAGGCGGCGGTGCGGCTGAGGCCGAGCACCTTGGCGGCGGTGCAGACGTCGACGACGGCGGGCAGCGCGTCGAGCTCGGTGCGGTTCATGCGGCTCCCTTCCTGGAGCGGTCCGCCGCTGGCGGCGGCTGGTAGGGCGTGAAGCGTTCGACGAGGAGCGCGGCGAGCAGGTCGCGGCGGTGACGCTGGGCCGGGTCGTCGTCGGTCGGCGCGAACGGGACCGCGGCTGGCTCAGCCATGACCGACCGCCGTGGAGACGAAGGCGCCGGTGACGAGGTGGGCGCGTCCGCGCTCGTGCCAGCCGAAGCGGTGGGCGAGGGCGTCGAGCACGAGGGACCCGTTCCGGTCGTCGAGGCCGCCGGTGAACTCACGCAGGCAGGGCTCGACGAGGGCACCGGCGAGGGAGGCGGCGAACCGCAGGATGGCCTTCTCGGAGGTGCTGGCGGGCGCGGCGGCGAGGAAGTGCTCGACACGGTCCCAGTCGATCGACGCAATCGGCATGGTGACACCCTCCGGGCCCCAGCCGTCGGCGACGGCGTCGACCAGGTCGAGGAGGAAGTCGGTGCGGTGCAGCCAGGTCTGGTGCCGGATGATCAGCTCGACGGCGGCCTCGGCCGGGTAGTAGCCGTGGGCCCAGGCCCGGAGCATGGGGATGAGCTCGTCGGTCGTCAGGATAGTGGGGTCGATGGTCGTCGTCACGGGTGCCTCCATGGCAGCTTCTTGCATCAGATGATGAATTCGCGGGCGGGCCTAGTGGGTCGAGACATGGACGTGGTCGTAGTGGCCGCCGACGGGATCGGTGGGGTCGTAGACGCCGCCGCCGGAGTAGGGGCGCCAGCCCTCGCTGTCGCGGGCGAGGGACCAGATGCGGCCTTGCCAGATGACGTAGTTGACGTGCAGCGGGCGGGCGTAGGTGCGTAGCCACTGCGCGAGCGCCCAGCCGCGGCGGACGTCGGCGGCGCCGGGGAAGTTCCCGGCGCGGCCGATCGTGTAGTCGCAGGCTTTGCCCTTGGGGTGGTCGCTCGTCGGGTTCCATGCGTGCGCGTTCCAGCAGGACACCGGCCCCTGGTGGACGTGTTCGGCGACCTGCTGGAGGAGCCAGGCGGTCGCGCCGGTGACGCAGCCTCCAGTGCCGGTCGGGTCCGGGATCGTGCAGCCCGTCTCGTCGCCCGGGTAGGCGACCGGGACCGCGCCCGCGCCGGCCGCGCCGCCGGCAAGCCCCGTGACAGGTGAGGTGTACGCCCGGGTCCAGCGGTGGATGGCGGCGAGGTAGTCGGTGATCTGCTTGACGCAGCTCGTGCCGCAGCCGGCCTCGCCGGGGCGCGGGATCCCGGTCGCGGATCCGGTAACCCGCGAGCAGCCGGCGATGTGGCAGACAGCGAGGGCGTCGAGAACCTCGGTGGGCTTGCCCGTGGCGCGCAGGTGCGCCGAGACAAGCCGCAGGTTGGCACACATCCAGGCGACGGCCACCCGCAGGTGCGTTCTCGGATCCCACACCGGGTGATCGCTCGTTGGCCCGGCGGACGTCGTCCATGAGCCGCCCGCTCCCCCGGCCTCGACCCAGGTGCCGGGCATCATCTGCAGCAGTCCGGCGGCGCCGGCGGGCGAGTACGCGCGAGGGTTCCAGGACGACTCGGCCTGTACCTCGGCGACCACCCAGAGCGCGGGTAGATCCGGGCAGGAGCTGGTGAGGGTCCGCTCGAGGTAGGGCAGCAACTCACGGGCCAGCGGCGGTACGGCGGCAGCGCCGACATCGACGTTGACCCCGGCCGTGGCGAGCGCGTCGTCCTGCGCCGTGAACCCGGCTCCAAGGAACAGTACGAGCGCCAGGGGCACGGCGATCGCCGCGAGCACGGCGGCCCTCACGACGCTCCCCCAGAGCCTGAGCGCCGGATGTCGTCGCTTCGCGCACCGGCTGCTGGTTGGATGGCTGTCGTCAGCTGACGGCAACGGCTGACGACCGGACGCAGGAAGAACGGGCGGGAGGACGACGGTAGCGCGCACGCATCTGCAGTGGCTGACACAAGAACTCACCGCCATTCATCTCAGTTATTGACTTGCGCACAACAGTACGCAGAGATGGCTGGCTGTCAACAGCCTCTGTGGACGACGTGCCGCGACGCCGCAGGTCCCCGCGCCGGTCGCAGCCCACGACCGGCAGGCGGTGACACAGGATCGGACGACGCGACGCGCGTCTGGACGAGGAGGCGGCAATGGCCAAGGCACCTAAGCCAGACGTGCCCGCGCCGACACCGGCCGCAAGGACCCTGGCGGAGAAGATCGACCATCTCTTCACAGCGGTCCGCCCCGCCAAGGGCGAGTACACGCACGAGCAGGTCGCAAAGGCCATCGAGGACGCTGGCGGCCCGACCATCTCGGCCACCTACCTATGGCAGCTCCGCAAGGGCATGCGCGACAACCCGACGAAGAAGCACCTCGAGGCACTCTCCGGGTTTTTCGGCGTCCCGCCGGCGTACTTCTTCGACGACGAGGCTGCGGCTGCAGTCGACGCCGAACTGGCTCTACTGACGGCACTGCGCGACCCGAAGGTCCGCGAGCTCGCCACACGAGCCGCCGGCCTCTCACCCGAGACCCTGAGCACCCTCATCGACATGACATCCCGGGCCCGGCAGCTCGAGGGCCTCGCCGACCCCCTGACCCCCTGACCGATCGGGACGAATAGCCGCCGGACGACGTCCCGGGCACGCAGTTCCACCGTCCCGGGGCGAACCCGAGGGTTCCCTCCAGGCCCGGGAGGGGCGCAGGCCGCAGAGCCCGCCTCTCCCGGCGCCGCATGCAGTGCCGAGCAGTCACAGCCATCCGCGGCTACGTCGTCGACGGCTCGAGGATCGAGGGCGTCCCATCCGTGCGGCACGCCTCGGCCGCGCCGATCAAGCCGGCACGGTCCCACACCCGCTCGAAGGAGTCTCGGTAGACCGCGGAGAGGTCCCCGTCACCGGCCAAGCGCAGGACCGGCGAGGAGGCCGCGGGAACGCCGTACACGTGTGGGTTCACCAGCATCGCGTCGTCACCGCGATAGACGCTCGCGTACAGGACAGTGTCATGCAGCCGGACCTCGACATTGCTCGCGCCACGAAGCCCTTCGGACAGCACGAGCGCGTTCCGGACCTTCGCAGGCATCGCGCTTCCGATGCGCTCGTCGATCCCCCGTTGCACGACAGCCTGCGCAGCCGGATCGCCGAGCGCCAGCCGCACGCGCACACCGCTCTCCGCCCGCTCGCGGATCAGCCGGAGCAGCTCACGATCGTCGAACAG
Source organism: Actinomycetota bacterium (assembly GCA_016213575.1). Classification (GTDB taxonomy): domain Bacteria; phylum Actinomycetota; class Actinomycetes; order Actinomycetales; family Kineosporiaceae; genus R-H-3. The sequence continues at coordinate 18,511 of JACRAB010000448.1, read as the reverse complement.
GAAGAGCGCGCTGTAGGCCAGCACGTCGATCTCCCGCGCCGCCGAACCGAACAGCTCGACCCATACCGCACGAGGCACCGCGCCCCGATTCGGATAGGTGGACCACAGCTCAGGCGAGATCGGACAGCCCCCCGCCTCCGCCGGCCAGAGGTCGTACTCGTGCCGTCCCACCAGCCGCGCCAGATCACGTCGATGCGACGACTGCGGCACCCGTCCGGCGAGCCAACGCTGGACGGTCTTGGGATCGACTCCCAGCCGCTCCGCGACATCACCCGCAGACAACCGCGCATCGACGATCGCCCTGCGCAGTGCGGAGTTCCCTGCCCTCGACTCACCCATCACGACCTCCCCGTGGCACGACGCTAGCACAAGACGTCCCAAGACGTCCCTGGCGCGAATGCCCCATCTTGTGGGCGGCGTCGTAGCGTCAAGAACGTGACATCACCGGATGAGGCCGCGCGGATCGCCGAGCGACTCCTGGCCCTCGACCTGCCTCGCCGCTGGCAGCATTCCCGAGGCGTCGCCCGCGCTGCCCAGTCGCTTGCCGCGCTCGCAGGGGCAGATGCGCAGCTGCTCGAGGCCGCGGCATGGCTGCATGACGTCGGATATGCGCCGGCAATCGCCGCGACCGGGTTCCACCCGACCGATGGCGCAGCCCACCTGCAGACGCTCGGCCTGGACGGCGACCTGGTCGCACTCGTCGCCCGCCACACCAACTCCGAGGTCGAAGCGGACGAACGAGGGATCACCGCGCTGCTCGAACCGTTCCCCGCACACAGGGATCGCGTTCGACGCGTGCTTCCTCTGCTGACCTACTGCGACCTGACGACCAGCCCTGACGGCGACACCATCAGCATCGACGTCCGGTTGGCGGACATCTACGACCGGTACGCACCGGCGGACGCGGTGCATCGCGCGATCCGCCGGGGAGAAGGCAACTTACGCCGTGTTCACGCAGAAGTGACGGGTGCACTGTCACGAAACGGATCTGTCGCACCGGGCAGCTGACGGCCATCGCGACCGATGCCGACATCGCACCGTGGCGTCCCGCTCAAGCCCCGGACCGTTGCACCTCGGTGAGCAGACCCTGCTCGTCCCGCCGCCACAACACCCCGCCGCTGTCCAAGAACTCGACCTCAACGGGCTCCGGGGAGAAGTACGACCTCGCCCACTCCCGCGGTGCTGGCCGTCGCACGGTCTGCCCCGGCGGCACGAGCCCGATGAACTCGGCCTCGGAGTCGTCCGCGGCCCCAGGGGCCTGGTTCGACAGCGACACCTCATAGATCGGCATGCCGCTGGCGTTGTGCACATGGAACGCGAGCTGCTGCACGCCGTTGCCGTCACGATGCGGCTCGAGCCACGCACTGACCATGACAGCCTGCCCACGGCGGCGCTCGTCGTCCGAATGCTCCTCACGCCGGTGCTCCTTACGAAGCAGGACCATCCCGACGGCGAACGCGCCGACCGTCCCGACCGAAGAGAACACGTCCGCGGCTGTGCTGATCCAGCTTCCGTCACCGGCCACGCTGTCGCTCAGCCCAGATAGGGCGCGGCGCGGCGCTCGAGCAGGTGGGCTACGCGCAGCCGCATCGACCGATCCATCCGACGCTCGGCCAGTTCATGGGGAGCCAGCCACAGCACCTCACGCGACTCACTGCTCGCAGCTAGTTCCCCGCCGATGGCGTGCGCCGAGAACAGCACACTGAACTCCTGACGCACCTCATCGTTGCTCGTGTAGTGAACGACATGCTTCGGGTCGGTGTAGATGCCGACGAGTCCGGTGATCTCGCAGTCGATCCCGGTCTCCTCCTTGGTCTCTCGCACTCCGCACTGCGGAAGCGACTCACCGAAGTCCTGAGCGCCGCCCGGCAGTGCCCAGTTGTCGTTGTCTGTCCGGTGGATGACAAGGATGCGACCGTCGTCGTCCACGACGGCCACGTTCGCCGACGGCACGATGCTGTTCGCTTCCGGGGCCGACGGGTCGTCGTAGTAGTCGATCCGGCGGGCGGCACGGCCATCCCCTGGATCATCCGCGTTCAGTTCTGCTCCCACGGTGTCGCATCAGACCACACGCGCTCGAAGCTCTCCAGATAGGTCGACACCATGTCGCCGCCGGCGACCCGCCGTAGATGCAGGACGGGAGCAACCGTGGCCGAGGCGCCGTACACGTGCGTGTTCACGAGCATCTCGTCGTCCGCGCGATAGATCGAGTTGTAGAGCGGCGTCCCGTGCAGCCGAAGCTCGACGCCATCTAACGCAGTCAAGGGCCTGTACAGGGCCAGCGCGTTGCGGATCCGGGCAATGAGAGCGTCGTCGACCCCCTCCTCCTGGCTGCGCTGGAGTACCTCAGGACTGGCTGGATCCCCAAGCAGGAGGCGAATGCGCACGCCGGCACGAGCCTTGGCGGCGAACAGCGCCAACATCCCCGGGTCGTCGACGAGGAAGGTCCCGCTGAACACCAAGACGTCGATCTCAGTGTCGGCCTCGCCGAACAGTTGGCCGTACACGTCACGCGGCACAGTCCATCGATGCGGGTAGACGGTGAGGATCTCACTCTCGGCAGCGTCAGCCAGCTGCGCTGTGCTCAGCGCCTGCGGCCACAGGTAGGTCTCGTTGACGTTGAGCGCAGCGGCGACAGCGAACCGATGGCGGCGGTACGGCACCCGACCGCCGACCCAGCGCTCGACGGTCTTCCCGTCCACCTGGACCCTCTCGGCGAGCTGATCCGGCGTCATGCCTTGCTGCAGGAGTGTGGCTCGCAGCCGCTCGTTCGCCATGGCCCCCGGTCCGCCGTACGTCCCAATTCGTCCCAGGGACGTCCTGGGACGCGATCACGCTAACGGGACGTCTTCGAGGCGTCCAGCCGCGTGGTGATCACGTCCTCGCCGTGCGCGCCATCGTCGTCCCATGACGAACAACGACCCTCCGGTCGAGACGGAGGAGGCAGCCGACCTAGAGCCCTCACCAGACGTTGACCCCGCCGTCGCGGCACTGCTCGCCGAGGTCTTCCCGCACCTGTCCCCCACCGTCGTCGCCCGGGTTCTCGGGCTGACGATCCACCCGTCCGCCCCCCACACAGAAGGGCCGCACCGGTGACCGATCCCCTGGCACTGCTGCTCATCGGCCTCGTCGTCGCCGGCGTCTGCATCGCCTACTGGCGGGTCGTCGTCGCCGTCCTCGCGGTCCTCGTCCTGGGCGTCTTCGCCGTCGGCCTCATCACCGTCGTCGAGTCGATCCAGCAGCTCACGCAGTGACCGCGCGCCGGCCAGAGCCCGGCGCATCCCACCGCCTTCTGAATGTCCGCGTACGGTGTTACCGTCGCCATGCGCTGAAATGAATGGAGAAGAGCAATGCATCAGCTCACCTGGTTCACCACAGAACTCCTCGGCCTCGCCGCCGCGGCAGTCCCCAACCCCGCACCCGTCGCGCCCCCTGGCCTCAGCGGCCCGGCCGACCTGCTGCTCGGTTGGCTCAAGTGGGTCGGCATGGTCGCCGGCGTCGTCGGCTTCGGCGTCTGCGCGATCATGATGATCCTGGGGCGCCGCAACCGGTCGAACATGGCCGTGGACGGCGCATCCGGCATCCCCTGGGTGCTCGGCGGCCTGTCCCTCCTCAGCCTCGCGTCCGGCCTCGTCGGCGCGGTCCTCTCCTGACCGGCGACCGACGAGCCTCGGGGACACGATGACCAACACCTATCGACCCAGCCCACAGCCGCGCACCGCGCGACCGCTCCACAAGCCCGCCTGGCGTCGCCTGCCCGTCGTCCTCGGCACACTCGCCAGCGGTGCCGTCATCCTCGTCGGTGCGACGACGATTCTCCTGCCGGACGACGCAAGCCGCCCCGAGCGGGACAACGCCGTCGCAGGCATCGACACCACGACCGCCGTGCCCGCGCCGTCCGCCATCACGGACATCACCTGGAACGAGGTCGCCGGCGTCTCGCTCCCGTTCTCACGCACCCACGGTCCACGCCTGACCCGCGACAGCACCGCCGGCGGCTATTCGAGGAGCACGACCGGCGCCGCCCTCGCAGCCGTCCAGGTCCTCGTCCGCACCAGCGCCGCCGCCGGGCCCAGGATCTACGCGCCCGTTCTCGCCACCCAGGTGACCGGCGCCGACCTGCCCGCGATGCGGCTCGCCGTCAACGACGAGTACCAGCGCCTTCGGGCACAGGCCGGTGTCGCGGACGGCGAACCCGTCCCCACCGGCGGCGGCGCACAGGTGCTCGGCTACGTCGTCCGGGGCATCGACCTCCATGAGGGGACGGCGACCCTGGACGTCGTCCTGACGTCGCCAGACCTCAGCCCCTCCGCCAGATCGGTCGCCTTCCGCGTCGAGATGCGCTGGCAGAACGACGACTGGCGGATCGTCGCCCCCGCCAACGGTGACTGGGGAACCACCGCGATGACGCTGGGTGCCGTCCCCGACGGCCTTGTCGGGTACGGGGGCTGACATGGCCTGTCAGCCTCTGGTACCGGCCACCTGCGTCGTGGACGGCGCGGGCAGCGCCATCGGCGGTGCCCTCTCCTCGACGCTCGGCAACACCTTCGCCGACTCGATGCGCGACGGCGCGACCTGGGTGATCAAGACGACGATCGCCTGGTGGATCGAGGTTCCGGCGATCGACCTCGGCCGCACCCCTGTCGACGCGATCCGCGGGTACGTGCTCTGGCTCGCAATCGTCGTCTCGGTCGTCGGGGTGATGTGGCAGGCGATCCTGCTCATGCTGTCCCGCCGCCCGGAGCCGCTCCTGAACGTCGGCCGAGGCTTGTTCTACGTCGCGCTGTGGAGCTCGATCGGCGTCGTCGGGCCGTCCGCGGCGCTGCGAGCGGGCGACGCGTTCTCGGTCTGGGTCCTCGACAGCGCGGCCGGCGGCCAGGCCACCGACCGGCTCGTCGCGCTGGCCAGCCTCAGCGCTATCCAGTCCCCCGGCGCGGTGACGATCCTCGGGCTGCTCATGATGCTCGCCGGGCTCGTCCAGGCGATCCTCATGCTGTTCCGCGAAGGCGCCGTCGTCATCCTCAGCGGAGTCGTCGTCCTCGCGGCGGCCGGCTCCTTCACCAACGCGACCCGCCCGTGGCTGCCGCGCGTCCTCGGCTGGATGCTCGCGCTCATCACCTACAAGCCCGCCGCGGCGCTCGTGTACGCGGCCGCCCTGGCACTTACTGGCCATGACGACGACCCCCGCACCGTCGTCGTCGGCCTGACGATGATGCTGCTCGCGATCATCGCCCTCCCCGTGCTCATGAAGTTCTTCACCTGGACGGCAGGCGCTGCGACGTCCGGGGGCGGCGGTCTCGCTGCTCTCGCCGCTGGCTCGGCCGCCGCGATCCACGCCCGTGCAGCCTTCGAGAGCACCCCGAGCCGGGGAGGGGCCGCCGCCACCCAGGCGGCTGCCGTCCGCGGCGACCTGGGACCTGCCTCCGGTCCCGCCCCCACCGGAGCGACGTCCGCGTTCCGTGGGACCTCGAACGCCGCACCGCCCGAATCCCCCGCGGGCGGTGCGGCCCCATCCCCCGCCGCGTGGACGTCGCCCGCCAGCAACCCATCTGCTGCCGCGGCGTCCACGGCCGCCGCCTCAGGCACAGCGACGACTGCTGCGGGCTCCACATCGGCCGCGGCCGCCGGCCCGGTCGGCGCCGCCTACCTCGCGGGCCAGGCAGCCGCCGGCACCGCATCCGCCGCGGGCCGCGCCGCCGGCGCCGCCCTCACCGACGACGAAGGATCCCGATGACCACCACCACCGACACCCCACGCCCGACCGTCCGCACGTACGGCGGCTGGCGAAAGGCCCGCGGCATCGGGCTGTTCGGCGTCGGTCCGGCCGGCACCGTCGTCGTCCTGGCCTGCGTCGTCGTCCCTCTGATGCTTGCCTCCCTCGACCTCGCCCTCGGTGCGCTGGCGCTCGTGCCCGGCGCGGCTGTCGCCGGGCTGACGATCGCCCGCTTCGACGACCTCACCCTCGCGCAGACGGTCGCGCGCCGGCTGCGCTGGGCTTGGGCCGTCCGCCGCGGCTGGACGGCGTACCGCGCGCAGACCGTCGTCGAGCGCGCGAGCGCCTGGGACCTGCCCGGAGTCCTCGCCCCCACCCGGCTGCTGTCCGCCGCCGACGGCCGCGGCGGCACCTTCGGCCTGGTCTGGAACCGCCGCACCGGCCACCTGACCGCAACCCTGCGCTGCGCCGCGACGTCCACCTGGCTCGTCGACATTCACGACGCCGACGGCTGGGTCGCCAACTGGCACTCCTGGCTCGCGTCCCTCGGCTACCTGCCGATGGTTCGCAGCGTGGCCGTCACCGTCGACACCGCACCCGAGCCCGGCACCGCCCTGCAGGACGCCATCCTGCCGCGGATCGCACCCGACGCACCGGACGACGTCCGCCGCCTCATGCACGAGCTCGTCGCCCGCTCCCCCGCCGCATCGGCCGACGTCGACACCCGCGTCAGCGTGACGTTCGACCCCGCCGCTGCCGCCCCACGCCTGCGCGACCTCGACGACGCCGTCGAAGAGATCTCCCGGCAGCTCACCGGCCTCGAGTCGTCCCTCGCGACATGCGGCGTCACGGTGCTCGGCCGCGCATCCGCCGACGACATCGCCGGCATCGTCCGGACGGCGTTCGACCCCGCCGCCCGCGGGGACGTCCAGCGAGCCCTCGCCGTCCATGGCCCGGACGGCGAGGCACTCGACTGGGCGGACGCCGGCCCCGTCGCCGCCGACGAGCACTGGGACCACTACCGCCACGACAGCGGCGTCTCCGTGACCTGGGGCTGGCGCGAGGCACCGCGCCAGCACGTGACGTCCGGGGTTCTCACCCGGCTGCTGTCCCCCGGCCGGTTCCCCAAGCGCGTCACGCTCGTCTACCGGCCGCTGCCGGCTGGTGAGGCTGCACGGGTGCTCGACGCGCAGGTCAACGCAGCCGCGTTCCGCGACGCGTACCGGCGGGCGCAGCGGCGCGACGAGTCGGCGCGGGACGTCGCAGACCGGCTGCAAGCACAGCGAGCGGCCGTCGAGGAGGCCCAAGGCGCCGGCCTCGTCATCCTGGCCCTGTACGTGACGGCGACCGCCCGCCAGGAAAGCGATCTGCCCTCGGTCGTCTCCGAGGTCGAGGCCCGCGCCGACCAGAGCAAGATCCAGCTGCGGCGCCTCGTCGGCAGTCAGTCTGCAGCCTTCGCCACGACGCTGCCCTGCGGCGTCCCGACCCTCTGAGGCAGCGAGATGACCGCGACTACCACCCGCCCCGATGGCGCGCCACTCGACGGAACCGGCACCAGCACCGCCGTGCCGACCCGGGCGTCCGTCGCACCACTGCTCGGCCGGGCCGGCCCGAACAGCGGCCGCGCCGCACAACGAGCCAGCGTGGTTGCCTACCAGGCAACCACCGTCCAGGCCTGCGGTCTGTTCCCCTTCACCGCCGGTTCCGGCTCCCCCTCCGCCGGCGTCCCTTTCGGCCGCCACATGACCTGGGGCGAAGTCGTCTGCTGCGACCCCTTCGCCTGGATGGACGCCGGCCTCACGACGAACCGCGGCGTCTTCCTCCTCGGCCAGCCCGGCACCGGCAAGTCCAGCGCCGGCAAGCGGATCTGCCGCGGCCTCATGGCCTTCGGCGCCGTCCCGCTGTTCCTCGGCGACGCCAAGCCCGACTACACCGCCGTCGTCCGGTCCGCTGGTGGCCAGGTCATCCGGATCGGCCGCGGCCTCGACCGGATCAACCCGCTGGACGCCGGCCCGCTCGGCGCAGCACTGGCCCGACTCTCCGGCCCGGCAGCCGACCGGCTCCGCCTCGAGGTCCGCGGCCGCCGGCTGACCGCCACTCTCGCGCTCTGCTCCCTCGTCCGCACCGACGCCCCGATGACCAACTCCGAGGAGACCGTCATCGGCGCCGCCGTCGACCTGCTCGCCGACCGGCTCCCCGCCGGCACCGAGCCGACCATCCCCGACGTCCTCGCTGTCATCCGCGAGGGCCACGACCGGCTCGTCTCCGCCGCCGAGGTCGACTCCCCCGACGACTACCGCGCCGAGACCCGCCGCCTGCGCCAGACGCTCCGGATGCTCTGCGAGGGCTCCCTCAAGGGCGTCTTCGACGGCCCGACCACCCAGCCGATCGACCTCACCGCACCGGCCGTCTCCATCGACATCTCCGCCGTCACCTCCGCCGGCGACACCCTGCTCTCCGCCGCCATGCTCTCCACCTGGTCGTACGGCTTCGCCGTCATCGACGCCTCGACCGCCCTCGCCGACGCCGGCCTCGCCCCGCCCCGCCGCTACATCGCCGTCCTCGACGAACTCTGGCGCGCGCTGCGCGGCGCCCCCGGCCTCGTCGACCACGCCGACGCCCTGACCCGCGTCTATCGCGGCCGCGACGTCGCGCACATGATGATGACCCACTCCCTCGACGACCTCGCCGCCCTCCCGACCGAGGCCGACCGCGCGAAGGCCCGCGGGTTCATTGACCGCTGCGCAATCACCGTTCTCGCAGGGCTGCCGATGCGCGAGCTCGACGAGGTCTCCCGGATCGTGCCGCTGTCGGACGCCGAGAAGCAGCTCGTCGCTTCGTGGTCGTCGCCCGAGACCTGGCAGCCCGGTGCCCGGCATCCGGGCCGCGGGAAGTACCTCCTCAAGACGGGCCAGCGGGTAGGAATCCCAGTCGAACTTGAGTACGTCGCGGACGAGGCCCAGACGTATGAGACAGACCGCCGCACCGTCTGGACGCCGGACGGCGCCACGGCCGCCGGCGCGTCGGCGCAGCGTGCGACTGGGCTGGTGGACGGGACGGGATGGCCCCGATGACCACCGCGATCGGCCCCAGAGCCGGACTCCCCCGCGAGGCGACCACCCCCTTCGCAGTCCTCGCTCTCTGCTGGATGCCTGTCGGTGTCGTCGCCCTGATCTGGGTCGGAGGGCACACCGCTTCGCTGCTGACCGGCCACGGCTGGTCCGGCCCGGAGTTCGGGTGGGACTTCGTACGCGTAGTGGTCAGCCCGGACGGCATCCACGCCGCGTGGCCACGGACGCCGTCCGCGCTCGTCTGGATCTGTACCGGCCTGCTCGCCGCCACGCTCATCGGCCCGGCAGCCTTCCTCGCCGTCCGATGGCTCCACCACCGCCCCGCCGCCGACGACCCGCTCCCATCGCTGGCCACCGCCCGCGACCTCCGAGCGCTCACGGCGCCGGAGTCCGAGCATCGCGCACGCCGCCTGCGGACCTCGCTCGCCGACCGACCCAAGGGGCAACTCGCGGGCCGCGACGTCGGCGTCCCCCTCGGCACCCTGCGCCAGCACCGAGGCGGACCGGTCGAACTGCGCGCGTCCTGGGAGGACGTGCTCCTCGCGGTGATGGCGCCCCGCGCCGGCAAGACGACCGCGCTCGCCGTCCCCGCCATCCTCGACGCCCCCGGCGCCGTCGTCGCCACCAGCAACAAGGCCGACCTCTGCACCACGACCTCCACGCTGCGCGCCGAGCAGACCGGCGAACAGGTCTGGGTGTTCGACCCCCAGCAGATCGTCTACGCCGACCGCACCTGGTGGTGGAACCCGCTGCGCGACGTCACCACCGTCGAAGAGGCCCACCGCCTCGCCGGCCACTTCGTCCAGGAGGTCCGCGGCGACCGCGGCAGCCGAGACTTCTGGTCATCCGCCGCCCACGACCTGCTCACCGGCCTGCTCCTCGCCGCTGCAACATCCGGGCGAAACCTCACCGAGGTCTACGACTGGCTCAACGATCCCGTCCTCGTCACGCCGGTCGAACTGCTCCGCACCGCCGGTCACAACGCAGCCGCGGCGTCCCTGCTCGGCCGGATGCACGGCGCCCCCGAGACCCGTGATGGCGTCTACGAGACGGCCCGGACGGCGGCCCAGTGCCTGCGCGACGACGCCACGATGGCCTGGGTCACCCCACCAGCCCTTCGTGATGAGCGCGACCTCGACGAGATCGATGCCGCCGGCTTCGCCCTCACCCGGCAGACCCTCTACCTGCTCTCCAAGGACGGCGCCGGCGCCGCGGCACCCCTCGTCGCCGCCCTCACCGACCGCATCATGCGCCAGGCCACGCGCGCCGCTGAACGCCGCGGCGGTCGCCTGGACCCACCCTTGCTCGTCGTCCTCGACGAGGCCGCCAACGTCTGCCGGATCGCCGACCTCCCCGAGCTCTACAGCCACTTCGGCTCCCGCGGCATCACACCGCTGACCATCCTGCAGTCCTACAAGCAGGGGGTCCGTGTGTGGGGCGAGCACGGCATGGACGCCCTGTGGTCCGCCGCCACCATCAAGCTCATCGGCGCCGGCATGGACGACGCCCGGCTCGCTGAGGACCTCTCCCGCCTCGTCGGCGACCACGACGTCGCCATCCGCTCCCACAGCTACGGCGACCGACGAACGAACGAGAGCGTCAGCATCCGGCGGCAGCGGATCCTCGCGGCGGAGGGCATCCGGGCCCTTCCCCGTGTGACGGCGCTTCTGCTGGCGACTGGCTGCAGGCCGGCTTTGCTCACGCTTTCGCCGTGGTTCGAAGCGATCAATGCACCAGCAATCTCTGCCGTAGCTCAGGACTCCAAGGCACTGCTCACGCGGCGTTCCGCCGGCGGCGCGGCAGCTACCGAGGATGACAGTTGACGGACGACCGACCGATCCCCATTGACCTGTCGCTTCTCATCCAACGGATCGACGAGCTGGAAGCGCAGCTCACGCGCGCTCTGGCCGACCTGGACGAGTTGGCCGCCGATGCGGCGCACACCACCGAGTCGCATCGTCCCACGAACGCACTGGTAGAGCCGGTCTACGGGACTGTCACGGCCTGGGTCGACGGATACTTCCGCCGCATCTTCACCCGCAGTATCGGCGGCGAGATCCGCTGGTGTGGACAGTGGGAGGCCCACCCCGAGGCCGTTACGCGGTTCGAGGCGCTGTGGCGGTCGTGGGAGGCCTTGCGACTCGATCCGAACCTAGGCATCGCAACGTGGCTGACGAGCTACCTGGACCCCCAACTCGCCGCTCTCTTCTCCCGGCTCGGTCCCTTTGCGCAGTGCACTCATGAACGTCACACACCCTGCGGGAACCTCGGTCAGTAGCCGAGAACAGCAGTGACTACATGATCGACGGCTGCAATCGAACCCCGACGGTCTTGCGGTCGGCGGGTTGAGCGACTCCCCACCCAGTCGGCGAGAGTGTTCACGAGCTGCACTCCGCGCCCGTTGTCCGCGTCATGTCGCCGTCCGCGGCAGCGAAGGCATCCGGGACGTCTGTTGCGGGGCAGCGTGCCGCGGTGTGGGCGCGGGCTGCGCGGTGAGGCGTACCAGGCACTGGTCGCCGAGGTCCATGGACGACAGCGTCCACCCGGTGGCTGCGATCGTCCGAGCCAGGTCCTGCACGGCGGCTCCTGCCCTGGCCGGCGCCGTGACCGTGACCTCGGACGCCGTACCGACGCCGATCCTGGCCACCGTGACGGTGTCCCCTCCAGCGCAGGCCGAGAGCACCGCCCGCAGGACGGCGGCCAGTGGCCCGGGGTCGGGCTCAGTCTGCGGGCCAACGGGCATCCGGACGACGAGGCGGACACCCGCCGCGTGCGCCGCCGCGAGCTGGTCGGCGAGCTGCGCCCCTACGGCGTCGAGGTCGGGGTCGAGCCGCGTCAGCTGCCGCAGGTAGGACTCGGTGGTCAGGCAGCGGGTGCGCACGGCCTCGTCGCGAGGGTCGAGCCGGCCGTCGGCGATCGCGTGCAGCAGATCCGCGGACCCGTGCAGGGCACGGGAGACGTGTCCCCGCCACAGCTGGTGCGCCGTCCGGGAGCCTGCCTCCGCGGCCCTGGCGCGGCCTGCTTCGGCCTGTGCGGTGGCGGCCCGCAGCGCCAGCCGCTGCAGGTAGCTGCGGAAGTAGGCGATGGCGACGACGACCGGTAGGTCGAGGAAGCCGGACAGGCCGGGACTCACGCAGCCCACCGGTGTGAAGGTGACCTCGAGCGACATGATCGCGCCGAGGTACACGGCGGTGCCCACGCCTGCCGGCCACCAACTGCGGAACCCAAAGATCAGCAGCACGAGCGGGACGAGCGCAGCTTCCGGGCCCCACCACGCCGTCCCGACCCGCAGGCAGCCAGGTAGCCCGTTGCCCGGTAGCAGGACGAGGACCGGCACTGTGGCGACGAGCCCGCTCACGCGCAGCCAGGGGACGCCGGCTCCGCGCCGGGACATCGCCGCAGCGGACGCGGTGACCGCTGCGAGCAGGGCGAGGGCGGACCATGAGCCAGGGGACAAGCGCCCGCCAGTCTCGACCGTGGACACCAGCGTGAGGCACAGGCACAGCCCGACGAGGCAGGACGCGACCCGCTGCGCGAACGGCCCGCCGACGTGGGCGAGCAGCCGTTCGGCGTCCACGGATGCCTCGGCGGCCACGGACGGGCGGCTCGCCGGGTCGTACCGGAGCAGCACCTGCGTCCCGCGGCCGGCGGCGGACGTCACCAGGGCGACGACATCCACCGCCGCGCAGCGGTCCACGACCGATGTGGCGAGCCCACGACCCGGCGTCGTCCCCCCGTCGAACCCCGCCCCGTCGTCCCGGACGACGACCTCGACGAGGGGTCCGCGCCGGACGGTCACCTCGGCCCGGGTCACGCCGCTGTGCCGCGCGACGTTCGTCAGCGATTCGAGCAGGGCGCCGCAGATCGCTTCAGCGACGGTCGGAGGCAGGCCGTCGAGCAGGCCGAGCAGCTCGTCAGCCGAGGTGTCGAGGATGACGATATCGGGCAGGTCGGCACCCACCGCCCGCCCCCGGCGCCCGCGCAGGGCGTCCTCGACGAGTGCACGACTCAGCGCGTGCGGTGCCGGGTCCCCTTCGGCAGCCAGATGTCCGGCCTCGTCGGCGGACGTTGCGCAGGCGCGACGCAGCGGTTCCGCGTCGAGGACGTCGCCGCGCAGCCCGACGGCTGACAGCGTGTTGATCACCCCGTCGTGCAGCCGGGCAGCCAGCTCTACGGCCACCCTGCGGTCCTCGCGGGCCCGCTCACGGACGACCCGAGCGGTCTCCGCGCCCGACAGTTGCGCGTCGGCGGACCGGCCAAGCCCGTGCAGCGCCCGGGACACCAGGCTGCTCGCGGCAACGTCTGCCGCTGCCACCCCGAACGACGCGACCGCGACGGTCACCGCGGCGCGCGGATCCGTGTACGGCCACATGCGGGCGGCGAGCAGCCCGGCGAACAGGCCCCCGAAGCCGAGGCCGACGAGCACGGCCGACCGCGTGGGGAGCAGGAACCCGGCCGCGGCGGAGACGATGCCGGGCAGCCAGTAGATGAGCAGGGTGTTGCCGCTCAGGTCGTCGACGCCGTGGTCGGTCGTGATGTTCACGGTGACCGCGAAGACGGCGGCGGCCGCCACGAGCAGCCGGGCGTCGGCCCGGCGGTTGAGCCCGACGAGTACGCAGGCTGCGAGTCCGAGGGCGCCGGTCGCGGCCGCCCAGGTCGGCCGGCGCAGGACGTCGGAGAGCACGACCGTCGCACCGAACCCGAGCAGCCAGGCACCGGTGAGGATCGCGGTCATCCGGCGGAGTGCGACCGCCACGGTCTCACTCGGCCAGGAGACCCGCCCCAGCGCGGCGGCCGCTGGGGTCGTCATTGTGCTCGGTCCCCCTCTCGTGCGGGCGTCGCGGACGTTGTTGGATGGTCCCGTGAGTCTCCACGATCGTCCGACCCCGATCGGTGCTCACGGGCTCCGGGTAGGGATCGTCGATGACCACGCCCTGTTCCGGGACGGCCTGATCTTCACCGTTACGCAGCGGGGCGGCCATCGGGTCGTCGTCGCGTGTGACGACCTGATGCAACTCGACGACTGGCTGTCGGCGCACCCGCCGCAGAGGCACCCCCAGGTGCTGCTACTCGACCTGCTCCTCGGGGGCCGGCTGGTGGAACTAGACGGCGTCCGGTCGCTGCTGCAGCGCGGGATCCGGGTGCTCGTCGTCTCTGGGACCCGCGACGGCCGCCTGCTCCAGGCGCTGCTCCGCGAGGGCGTGGCGGGCTTCGTCGCCAAGGAAGACTCGTCCCGCGAGCTGCTGGCGGCCCTCGAGGCGGCCGCGACCGGCAACGTCTGGACGTCGCCCGAACTGGCGGAGATCGTTGCCAGCGACCCGCAGCGCCCAGCACTCAGCGAGCGTGAACTGGAAGCGGTCACGCTCTACGCCCAAGGGCTGACGATGGAGTCGGTGGCCCGGCACATGGGCGTCGGCTACGAGACGGCGCGGCAGTACGTCGACCGCGCCCGCGGGAAGTGGGCCGCCGTCGGCCGGGACGCTCGGACCAAGACCCAGCTCTACGAAGCGGCGCGCCAGGACGGGCTACTCGAGCCCTGACCCCCAGACGGGGGTCGTCGCCCCCGTCAGGTGGTCCCCACTTCCGGCGACATCGGCGCCGTTGCGGTGGATCGGCGTCCGACCGGCGGCGCACCCTGGTCACGGATCTGCCGGCGGACGGGGTGCACGGTGGCCGTCGCCAGGGGATGCGCGGCGGCCACGGTGCCCCGCCCCGTTAGTCCGAGGGGCCGCCGAGCAGTCGGCGGTGCCTCGCGGTATCGACGGCGACGGAGGAATCATGGGCAGCCACCGCAACTGAGGGCCGTTCTCCGGTCGGCTCCTGTCGGGCGGGTCACGACCGGCCAGGGCCGGCTCGCCGCCTGGCTGTCGCGAGCGGCGGTACCGACAGCCCCGCGGCGGAGGCAACCAAGCGAGCGCGGATCCTCTGGGCCGTTCGGGCAGATACTCGCCAACCTGCTGACTCCAAGGTCCTTGCCAACTCCGCTGCAGAGAGAAGCGGGTTCTCTTCGAGCAGCTCACGGGCAGCTTCGTCTCGTGTCCGCGAGGAACTCGTCTCCGGCGTTCGGTCGCCTACCGGCATCTCTGCGTTTGCCGCCACTGCGATTGCTGAAGGCCTGGCCTCCCTGAGCCCAGCAACAATGCCCGTCGGGAGCTTTGATGTCACGGCGATGCCGGCGTCCAGTTCGAGGACTGCACGGCGCCACTGCCGCCACGTACTGGGGAACGAGAGCACCCAGCGAATGGGGCGGAGGTGCGGTAGCGGCGGCGGCAACAAGCCTCGCGCCTCGAGGGCCGCCCGTCGGGACGAGATGATCACAGTCTCGAAGCACACGACGAACATGGCCGGCGGGACCGCGTGGAGCAGGCGCGCGGTGGCGCTCGTCGCTGCCGACGCGTTGGCGATGACAGTTGCCGAGGAGAGGGCCGCGACCAGAAGGCGCATGACGGGCGCTGTGCGGCCCTCCCGCGCAGCACGCGCCACCTTGAGGCTCAGCACGACGATCCCGAGGTCGAAGCTGAGTGGGACCGCCGGTGCGAGCCAGGTGGGGTAGCCGCCCTCGGTGGCGGCCAGGTCGCGCAGGGTGCGGTAGCTCGTCGCGAAGCCGACGAGGATCAAGATGCCGAGGCCGACCATGATGGCCAGGTCGATGGCCTGGTCGACGAGGTTCTCGGTCCGGCGGGGTGCCAGTGGGGCGCGCACCAGGTGCTCCTTAGTCAGCGGCCGCGGCGACTGTTCGACGTATGGGGCCGGGGCGGTGCGGGAGCCCGCGCAGGGCCGGTACCCGTGCCTCGCCGGGCGGCGCCTCGGGTCATGCCCACGGAGCGCGTTGGAGGCGGGCGTTCGAGGCCGATGAAGGGGACGATCTCGCGTTGGACGACGCCGATGCTGAGGTCGAGGCGCTGGGCGATCCGGGCGGCTTGGCGGCCGATGTCGTCCAGGGGCAGGGAGGCGACCAGGGGCGCGAGCTCCCTTGCCGTGTGGAGTCGGCCCTCCAGCCAGTCCAGCCGCGGGGCGGCTGCGGCGATCTCGGCGTCCACGACGCGGTCGGCCAGGTGTTCGGCACGGTCGAGGAGCGAGGCGGTGAGCGCGGCCGGGCCCTGGTCGTGAAGCACGGACGCGGGGTCGTTCCCGGCGGGCAGCAGCGCCGCAGTCGGCGAGATGCGGCGCGGACTGAAGAGTTCGAGTGCAGATCGGGCCGAGGCAAGGCCGGCGTCGTCGGCGTCCATCGCAACCACGAGACCGCTCTCGCGCAGATCGACCGCAGCTGCGAGGGCATCGACGTGGGCCGCGGTGAGCGCTGTGCCGCAGGCGGCCAGGCCTGCGCAGCGCCCGTCGGTTCCGCTGCTGACGGCGATCGCGTCGAGAGGCCCTTCGACGATGGTTGGGCGGGCGCCGCGGGCTAGGGCGGGGCGGGCCTCGGCGAGCCCGTAGAGCAGCTCGGACTTGCGGTAGATCGGTGTCTGAGGGCTGTTGACGTAGCGGGGGACGCGCTCGGGGTCGGCCTCCGGGTGGGCGCGGCCGATGAACCCTACGACGGCACCGGTGGGATCGCGCATCGGGAGCATGAGCCGGTCGCGGAAGCGGTCGATGAGCCGGCCGTTGCGGTTGACGGCGGCGAGCCCGGAGGCGAGCAGAACGGCGTCGTACAGTCCGCTCTCGCGCAGCCGATCGGTGAGTGCATGCCAGGCGGCCGGCGCGTACCCGGCGGACCACGGGTCGTCGAGGGCGGCCGACAGCGAGCGGCCGGTGAGGTACTCGGGGACCCATGCGGTGGCGAGGCGCTCGCGGTAGAAAGCCTGGGCGAGTCGGTGCACCTCCAACAGTTCCGCACGTGTGACCTCGTCCGACGACCTGGTCGGCTCCCTGCGCGGCGGAGAGGAACGGACCCCACCTGTCGTGGCCCTACCCCCCGTCCGGGAAGGAGGGCGCTGGTCGCCGGCGTTGATGGCACTCTCGCGTCGCTGCATGTCCTGCGCCCGCGCTCGAAGTGCGGCGGTCGCCGTCTGCGCGGTCGCCGTCCGCTCGGCCAGCTCTTCGAGCTGTTCCGCGCTTTCAGGCTCAGGCCGCGCCTTGGCGGCGAGGATCTTTCGGGCGGCGCTGAAGACGCGCTCCCCCGTCGTCCGGACGACGTCCTCGGCGACCCGTCCGGCAACACCTCCGGCCCAGTGCGCGACGTACGGGAACGTGTAGGCGCCGCTGTCGAGTCCCTGGACGGCGCTGACGAGGTAGGCGACGGACTCTGCCTCGACCTCGACGACCCCACGGCAGGGCAGCGCAGCCGGCAGCTCGCCGTGCGTTTCGGCGTCCGTGTGCAGCAGGACGTGCCCGAGCTCGTGGGCGAGGGTCTTGACGGCCTGGGAGTCGTCGACGTCGTCGCGGACCCGGACGGTGCGGGTCGCGGGAATCGTCACCCCGTTCGCTCCGCCGCATGGTCCGCGTTCGACGGTGTACCCGGCGGCGGTGACCGCGCCGGTCAGTGCTTCCCACAGCCCGTCCGGAGCCTGTCCCTGGAGCAGCTGTGGGGCCGGCTCCTGCGGCAGCGGTGCTCCGTTGGTCTGGCCGACGTCCCAGACATACGCGGCACGGAACCCGGTCACACGTCTCGCCGCGCTCGACGCGTTCTGCCCGGGCGCATCCGGCTCGGGCTGACCGGGACGTGGCGCGTGGTCGTCCGGGTCGACCGCTGCCCGGCGGACCACGGGCGCGAGGATCGCGATGCCCTTCTCGCCCTTGTCGACCTGCCGGCCGAGGGCCTTCCACGCCTCGTAGCCGGCGACCGCGGTGGCCTCGGGTCGCTGGGCGAGGATGAGCATGGTGTTGCCGAAGGAGTAGTCGTGGAACCGGGCGGCGGTGGCGAGCCAACGGGTCCAGTCCTCCCCCGTCCGCAGTGCGGCGACCTGCTCGGCGAGGCGTGTGTGGAGGGCCTCGAGCTTCGCCGTCCGCGCCTCGTCCGCTCGGGCCTTCTCCTCGGGTGTGGTCGGACGGCGGTAGCGGCCGGACATCAGCCCTCCCTCCGCGGGGCGCGAGAGAGAGCGGCGGAGAGCCGCTCGATGGTCGTCTGCTGCGCAGCGACAGTGGCGGCGAGGTCGTCGAGCTGGTCCTGCATCCCGGCGAGGACTGCCATGACGTCGACGGTGGGTGTGGGCGAGGTCTGCGGGCGTGGTGCGGTCATCGGATACTCCTCGGGATGTGCGGTGTGGCGGTGAGCTGGCGGTGCTGCGGGCTGGCGACGAGCGCGAGCCGTTCCTTGGCTGCACGTGGCGCGGTGGCCATGGCGGTGTGGATGTCCACAGGAAACGCTTGGCCGACGACGACGCGCGGGTCGTTGCCTGTCGGGAGGTGGCCAGCCGTGTCGTATCGGGCAGCCCGGCCGTCGGAGCCGGCTGACGCTGCGAGTCCCGCTGCCGCTTCGTCCACACTTGCGGTAGCGAGGACGTCGTCCGTGCCGCGCTCGGCTGCGGCCCGGCCTCGTTCGAAGTCCGCGAGGTGGCGTGCGACCTGGGTGCCGATCGGGTCGAGCCCGTACTCGCCTCGCCAGAGGAACGCTGCGACGTCGAGACAGTCCTCGCGCGGGAAGCCAGCGGCGCGGGTAGCGTCGAAGGCTGCCATCGCCTCCGGGTGCAGCTGCCGCAGTCGCTCTTCGACCCGCTCGATCGCGAGCCCGGCCAACGGGTCTGAGCCGGCGTAGGCACCGGCGGCGGCCCACGAGCCGAGCAGCTCGCTC
>JACRAB010000447.1 GCA_016213575.1 Actinomycetota bacterium | reverse complement strand
TGGAGCAGCATGTAGGCGACGATGAAGTGCGTGTTGATGATCCCCGACACGCTCATCCAGCCCCGGGCGATCTCCTCGACGACGAGCGCGTAGGTCAGCAGCGACTCGCCCAGGCCGCCGTACTCCTCGGGGATCATGAGCCCGAAGACGCCCATCTCCTTCATGCCCTCGACGATCGCCGACGGGTACTCGTCCTTGTGCTCGAGCTCGGTGGCCACCGGGATGATCTGCTCGTCCACGAACTCCCGGACCGCCGCGAGGATGTCCCGCTGGTCCTGGGTCAGACCCTCGGTGTGCTGCAGGCGTCCCATCACAGGCCCCTTCGTCGCGGCGTCGTCCGTCCGGGGTGCGGCCGGCTCACGCGATTGTGTCCACAGCGCGGACGGCGGCGCGCCCCCGTTCGCTGTGACGACCGCCACCGGCCGCCCGCCGGCGGCCGGCCGGATGCCGGCCGCGTCGGCTCGCGCGGGCGGCGGGCGGCCGGTGATGCTCGAGGGGTGAGGATCGGACGGCGGGACGCGCTGCGGCTCGCGGGCGCGGCCGGGCTGGGCCTGATCGGGACGACGGGCTCCGCGGCGGCACTCGTCCAGGCCGACGTCCTCCCGGGCCGCAACCGGCGGTGGGAGGACCTCGACCCCCTCGTGCCGGACAGCTCCCCGACGCACGCCCGCGGGCCGGTCGAGTGGCTGCGGTTCCGGTCCCGGTTCCGCGCGGACGTCGACACGAACGTCCTCGTCATGACCCCGCCGGGCACCGACCTCGCGGCACCGGGCGGCCTGCCGGTCTGCTTCGTGCTGCACGGCCGCGGCGCCCGGGCGCACGACGCGTTCCTCATGCGGACCCCGGGGTTCCTCGCCGACGCGGTCGCGGCCGGGGTGCCGGCGTTCGCGGCCGTCGCCGTCGACGGCGGCTCGGGGTACTGGCACCCGCGCGCCGACGGCACCGACACCATGGCCGTGCTCCTGGACGACGTGCTGCCGCGGCTCGCGGACAAGGGCTACGCCGCCGGCCCCGACGACCCGTTCGCCATCGTCGGCTGGTCGATGGGCGGCTACGGCGCGCTCCTCGTCGGCCAGACCGTCGGCGCCCCGCGGTGCGCCGCGGTGGGGGCGATGTCCCCGGCGATCTGGCGCACGTACGCCGCGACCCGGGACCTCACCTTCGACGACGAGGCCGACTTCGCCCGGCACGACGTCGTCGCGGGGGCGCACCGGCTCGCCGGCGTCGCCGTCCGCGTCGACTGCGCCCTCGGCGAGGTGTACCTGCCCGCCGTCCGGGACCTCGTCGCCGCGATGGACCCGCCGCCCGAGGGCGGCTTCTGGCCCGGGTCGCACAACCGGCGGTTCTGGCGGCGGCAGATGCCGCACCACCTCGCCCTCGTCGGCCACGCCCTCGGCGGGCCCCGCACGGGGGTCTGACGGCGCACCCCGGGGCCGCGCCCGGGAATGCACGTCGGCCCGTCACGGTTGGAGGCGACGTCGGGAAGGACGCCTTCTCGACCACACTGGTCCACTTAGTGGACGGTAAGTCTCAGATCGTGGACGACCTTTGACCCACCTGCACCGCCTCCGTACCGTCACGAGAAGCCCATCCAGAGCGGCCGAGAGACCTGGCTCCCCGACGCCGCAGCAACCACCGCAGGGCCCGCAGGCCCCACGGACGGTGCTACCGCCAGGACCGATGGAGGTCCCGCACGATGACGACGCCCCCGAGGCCCCTGCGCCTCGTCCGCAGGCATCACGTCGACCTGCTCCGCACGGCCAGCGCCGCCTGTCGTTCCTGACCCGCCGCCCGGCCCCACCGCGAGGCTCCGCCCACCCGTCCGGGTGACGCCGCGCCCGCAGGTCGCCACCGCCCCGTCACCCTGACCGGGTCCCCCTGCTCGACGACGAGCCGGGCCGGACCCCGTCCGCGGCACGCCTGCCCGCCGCGTCGTCCGGCCGCCCTCGTGGCGCGCCCGCCCCGAGAGGTACCGAGCAGTGACCGACACCGACTCCGCTCCCCCCGCCGAGCCGACCGCCGCACGTCCGGCACGCGCCGGCCGCACCGGTCGCCCCGAGGGGCAGTGGGCGCTGGGCCAGACCGAGCCGCTCAACGCCAACGAGGCGTGGAAGCAGCGCGAGGGCGGTCTCGCCGTCAAGGACCGCATCGTCTCGACGTACGCCGCCGAGGGGTTCGCGTCGATCCCCGGCGAGGACCTGCGCGGCCGGATGCGCTGGTGGGGGCTCTACACCCAGCGCCGGCCCGGGATCGACGGCGGGCGGACCGCCTCGCTCGAGCCCGAGGAGCTCGACGACGAGTACTTCATGCTCCGGGTGCGGATCGACGGCGGCCGGGTCAGCCTGACCCAGCTGCGCACGCTCGCGGACATCTCCAAGCAGTACGCCCGCGGCACCGCGGACGTCACCGACCGGCAGAACATCCAGTACCACTGGATCCGCATCGAGGACATGCCCGCGATCTGGGAGGCGCTCGAGGCCGTGGGCCTGGGGACGACGGAGGCCTGCGGCGACGTGCCCCGCACCGTCCTCGGCTCCCCGGTCGCCGGTGCGGCCGCCGACGAGATCGTCGACGGCACGCCCGCGATCGACGAGATCGTCCGCCGCTGGATCGGCGACCCCGAGCTCGCGAACCTGCCCCGCAAGTTCAAGACCGGCGTGAGCGGCAGCCCGCACCACGACGTGGCGCACGAGATCCAGGACATCGCGTTCGTCGGCATCGACCACCCCGAGTACGGCCCCGGCTTCGACCTGTGGGTCGGCGGCGGCCTCTCGACGACCCCGATCCTCGGGCAGCGGCTCGGCGCCTTCGTGCCGCTCGAGGACGTCGCCGAGGTGTGGCACGGCGTCGTCCGGATCTTCCGCGACTACGGCTACCGGCGGCTGCGCAACCGTGCCCGGCTGAAGTTCCTCATGGCCGACTGGGGCCCGGAGAAGTTCCGCGAGGTCCTCGAGACCGAGTACCTCGGCCGCAAGCTCCAGGACGGCCCGCCGCCGCCCCCGCCGCCGCTGGGCCGCACCGACCACGTCGGCGTCCACAAGCAGAAGCGCGGCCGGTTCTACGTCGGCGTCGCGCCCGTCGTCGGCCGGGTCAGCGGGGACATGCTCCACGGCCTCGCGGACGCCGCCCAGCGGGCCGGGTCGGACCGGATCCGGTTCACCCCGGAGCAGAAGATCGTCGTCCTCGACGTCGAGGCGCCGAAGGTCGCCGACCTCGTCGACGACCTCGAGGCCGTGGGGCTGTCCGCGCGGGCGTCGACGTTCCGCCGCGGGACGATGGCATGCACCGGGCTGGAGTTCTGCAAGCTCGCGATCGTCGAGACGAAGGCGACCGGCGCGCACCTCGTCGCCGAGCTCGAGCGCCGCCTCGCCGACGTCCCGGAGCTCTTCACGGCCGACGCGCCGGCGCTGACGATCAACGTCAACGGCTGCCCGAACTCGTGCGCCCGGGCGCAGATCGCCGACATCGGGCTCAAGGGCGTCCAGCTGCCGAACCCGGCCGACCCGCAGGGGCCCACCGTCGAGGGCTTCCAGATCAGCCTCGGCGGCGGGCTCGGCGCGGGCGCCGGCTTCGGCCGCAAGCTGCGCGGCCTCAAGACGACGAGCGCCGACCTGCCCGACTACGTCGAGCGCGTCGTGCGCCGCTGGCTCGACCAGCGCGCGGACGACGAGTCCTTCGCGGCGTGGGTCGCGCGGGCCGACGAGACGGAGCTTGCATGAGCGACGGGGGCCAGCGAGCGGTTCCGTACGTCTGCGCCTTCTGCGGCGAGGAGGACCTGCGGCCCGTCGAGGGCGGGCGCTGGCACTGCCGCTCGTGCCTGCGGGTCTTCTCCGTCGCGTTCCACGGCATCGAGCCGGCGTCGTTCTCGACGCCGGAACCCCTCACCGGACAACCCGTTCCACCATCGGGGAGCACACCATGATCGGATCGCTGATCTCTCGTCCCGAGGACGTCGCCGCCGCCCTGGAGGCCGACCCGGTCGGCTTCACGAAGGAGGCAAGCGCCGTCCTCGAGGGCGCCGACCCGCTGACCGTCCTCGGCTGGGCCGGGCGCGCCTTCGACCGCAGCCTCGCCGTCACCGCGGCGATGGGCGACACGCTGCTCGCGCACCTCGCGTCCCGGGCCGTGCCCGGCGTGCACGTGCTCTTCGTCGACACCGGGTACCACTTCGGCGAGACCCTCGGCACCGCCGACGCCGTCCTCGCGACGTACCCGGTGCGGCTCAAGACCGTGCGCGCGGCCGAGACGGTCACCGACCACGAGGCGAAGCGCGGCCGGCTGTACAAGACCGACCCGGACGCGTGCTGCGCCCTGCGCAAGGTGGCCCCGCTCGACAACGCGCTGCGCGGCTACCGGGCCTGGGCCACGGGCCTGCGCCGGGACGAGTCGCCGACCCGGGCGGGGACGCCCACCGTCCAGTGGGACGTCAAGCGCCAGCTCGTGAAGATCGCCCCGATCGCCGGGTGGACCGACACCGAGGTGGACGCCTACCTCGACGAGCACCCCGACGTCATCCTCAACCCCCTGCTGCAGATGGGGTACCCGTCCATCGGCTGCTGGCCGTGCACGTCGACCGTGGCCGAGGGCGACGACCCGCGGGCGGGCCGCTGGGCCGGCCGGTCAAAGACGGAGTGCGGGCTGCACTACACGATCTGAGCCGCTCGGTCCGGGCGGACGACGAAGGGGCGCCTCCCGGTGGGGAGGCGCCCCTCGTCGTCGGGTCAGGCGGTCAGCGCGGCGTCCGCTGGCGCGGCAGCGCGTCGAGCGGGTTGAGCGTCGCCAACGTCCAGCGGTCGAGCAGCGCGATGGCCGAACGGACCGCCGGCCGCACGCGGCGGCCGACCTGCGGGCCGGCCTGCGGGCCGGTCTGCGGGCTGGTGCGGGTGGTGCGTTCCTGCGGGGACATCGGACCTCCAGGGCTTGTCGTGGGACGACCCCGGCGCACGTCGTGCCGCGGCGGGAGGCCGCGTCCGGGGCGTCGATGACCGGCGCACGCCCTCGTGGCACCACCCGGTACATCGCCCCGAGCGCCCGGTCCATGCCCGTATGCCCGTGTTGGCCCGCTCACGTCACGGGCCCCCGGCCGGTACCGTGGTCGCGATGGCGGATGACGGCTGGTGGAGCGACGTGACCCACCGCGACGACGAGGTGACCCTCGAGGCGCGCCCCCGCACGCCCCGGGTCGACCTCACCGCGCACGACCCGCAGCAGGCCACGGGGGCACCGGACGGTGCCCTGCCCACGGTCCCGGTCGGCACCCAGGACGGCCCCCCGAACGGCGCTCAGGACGGCCCGCGGGACGGCGCGGCCACCGAGCGCCTCGAGGTGTACCCGGGCACGGGGCAGACCCCGACCGTCGAGCAGACCGACCTGTTCGCGCCGGCGGCCCCGCGGCCGGCCGTGTACGAGCCGCTCGCCCCCGAGCAGGCGGCCGCGCCGCCCCCGGACGACGACGAGGTGCCGTTCTGGCTGCTCCCGGCGCCGCCGCGGCCGGGGATGCCCCCGGCCCGGCCGGCCGGCCCCTCGGCCGCCCCCGCCCCGGTACCCGTCGCCCCTGTCCCGGTCGCGCCCCCCGCCGCACCCCTCGCTGCACCCGTCCCCACCGCACCGGTCCCCACCGCACCGGCCCCCTACGCACCGGTCGCCTACGCCCCTGCCGGGCACGCCCCCGTGCCACCGACGAGCGCTGCTCCGCCGCCGTCCACCGGCCCGTTGCCGTCCCGTCGCAGCGTGAGCCGCAGCGGCGCCAAGGTCTCGCCCGGCAGCCGCGCCCAGGAGGTCCTCGACCGCGCGGTCGCCGCGGCCGGCCCGCTCCTGGAGCGGCTGCGCGGGGTACCGCCGGTGATCCTCGTCGCGGCCGCCGCGTTCGGGGTCGGGGTCGTCGTCGTCCTCGTGTCGCTCCTCACGTTCGGCGGCGGGGACGACGCCGAGGCCGGCACCGGGGCCGGTTCCTCCGCCCGGCCGTCCGCCGCGGCGAAGCCGGCGCCGGTCGACCTGTCCACGGTGACCGCCGAGGCCTCGAGCGAGCAGGACGCCGAGGGCAGCACCTCCTACGGCGCGGACAACACCCTCGACGG
Organism: Actinomycetota bacterium; assembly: GCA_016213575.1. Classification (GTDB taxonomy): domain Bacteria; phylum Actinomycetota; class Actinomycetes; order Actinomycetales; family Kineosporiaceae; genus R-H-3. Next base: position 7,660 of record JACRAB010000447.1, on the reverse strand, counting down.
CAAGGTCGCGACGGCGTGGAACAGCGACGGCAAGGCCGACGGGGCCGGTCCCGGCATCACGCTGACGTACACCTTCGACGCACCCGTCGACCTGCGCTCGGTGAGCCTGACGAACGGCTACCAGAAGGTCATCAAGTCCAACGGGAAGAACCGGGACCTGTACGCGGCGAACTCGCGGGTCAAGCAGGTCAAGGTCGTCACCGACGGCGGCGAGTGGACGTGGACGCTCCAGGACGCCCGCGCACCGCAGACGCTCCGCAAGGAGTTCGGGCGGACGAAGACCGTGACCCTGGAGATCCTCAGCGTCTACAAGGGCGCCAAGTACAGCGACACCGCGATCTCCGAGGTGTCGTTCACCGCCGTCGGCTGAGCGCCGGCCCGCCGGGTCAGCTCTCCGGCGGCGTCCAGACGTCCGTGCGGGTCATCCCGCCGGCGCGGCCCTTGCCCGCGATGACGAGCGCCATCTTGCGGCTGGCCTCGTCGATCATCTCGTCGCCGAGCATCGCCGCACCGCGTGCACCACCGGCGGCCGAGGTGAACCACGCGTACGCGTCGAGGATGTTCTCCGCGTGGTCGTAGTCCTCCTGGCGCGGGTTGAACACCTCGTTCGCCGCGTCGATCTGCCCCGGGTGCAGCACCCACTTGCCGTCGAAGCCCAGCGCGGCGCTGCGCCCCGCGACCCGGCGGAACCCGTCCACGTCCTTGATCGCCAGGTACGGGCCGTCGACCGCCTGCTTGTCGTTCGCCCGCGCCGCCATGAGGATCGACATGAGGATGTGGTGGTACGCGTCGCCCACGTCGTAGCCCGGCGGCTGCTCCCCCACGACGAGCGACTTCATGTTGATGCTCGCCATGAAGTCCGCCGGCCCGAAGATGATCGTCTCCACCCGCGGCGACGCCTTCGCGATCGCGTCCACGGCGATGAGGCCGCGCGCGTTCTCGATCTGCGCCTCGATGCCGATCCGGCCGACCTCGTAGCCCATCGTCGTCTCGATCTGCGTCAGCAGCAGGTCCAGCGCCACGACCTGCTCGGCCGACTGGACCTTCGGCAGCATGAGCGCGTCGAGGTTCGCGCCGGCACCCTCGACGACCTCGACGACGTCCCGGTAGGTCCAGTGCGTCGTCCAGTCGTTGACCCGCACCACGCGGATGCGCTCGCCCCAGCCGCCCTCGTTGAGCGACGCGACGATCGTCTTGCGGGCGTCCGGCTTCGCGAGCGGCGCGCACGCGTCCTCCAGGTCCAGGAACACCTGGTCCACCGGCAGCGTCCGGGCCTTGTCGATCATCTTCTGGCTCGACCCGGGCACCGCCAGGTTCGACCGGCGCGGACGCACGGCCCTCGTGCCGGGTGCGGTGGTCGGGGTCGTCGTCATCGTCGCTCCTCCTAGGTCGGGCTCCTGCGGACGCTACCCGCAGGTCGGCGGACGGTCACCGCACCTGCGCGTGACGTGGTTCACCCGGCCTGCGCGGCGATGGTCACACGACGCCCTGCGCGTCGACGAAGGCCTCCGCCCGCGCCCGGCCCTGGGCCCGGACGACGAGCGCGAGGCCGACGAGCACGAGGACGGCGCCGGGCAGGACGCCCAGCGGCGGCACCTGTGCCAGCCAGGCCCAGGCGACCAGGCTCGCGCCGGGGATCTCCAGGAGGATCGCGAGGGACAGCGGGGTGGCGCCGACGACCGGCACGGCGACGTTGAGCAGCGTGTGCCCGAGGATCTGGGCCGCGACGGTGAGCACGAGGAGCTCGACCCAGGTCCGCGGGGCGTAGCCGCCGAGCCGGATCCCCGCGAGCAGGCAGACCGGCCCGACGAGCAGGGCCGTGGTCCCGTAGGCGACGAGCGTGTAGACCCCCGTGGACGTCGTCCGCCGCACCGACTCCCCGACGAGCGTGTAGGCCGCACCGGCCATCCCGCCTCCGAGCGCCAGGAGGTCGCCGAGGAGCGCCGTCGGCGAGGTCCCGGCGTCGACCCCGGTCATGACGAGCACGCCGGCGAACGCGAGGGTCACCCCGACGACGACGCCGGCCGGCACCCGCTCGCCGCGCAGCCGCTGCCACGCGACCGTCCACACCGGGCCCGTGACGACGAGCGCCGTCGAGACGGTGACCGTCGTGAGCCGCAGGCTCGGCAGCCACAGCACGAAGTGCGCCGTGAGGAACAGCCCGGAGAGCACGCACCGCCGCCACGTCGCCGCCGGCAGCGCGGCGAGCTCGCGGCGGCTCGTCACGGCGACGACGGGTGCAGTGGCCAGCGCGCCGAACGCGGCCCGCCAGAACGCGACCGCGAGCGCCGGGGCCGCCGTCGCGCTGCCGATAGGAGCGGCGAGCGAGACCCCGAGGACGGCCACCGAGACGAGCACCCAGGCCCTCGCCCTCGACGGCAACCGCCGCTGCTCGACCACCCGGGCACTCTTCCATGCCCGGCGGGACCCCGATGTGGCAGGCTGCCCGCGTGGGCACCTCCGACCCGGGCACCGGCTTCTTCGGCGACCGCCGCGTCACGGCGGTCGTCCCGGCGCTGCCGGACGCCGCGGACCTCAGCCCCGAGCAGGCCGCCCTCGTCGCCGAGGCGTGCACGAAGAGCGGCCTGGTCTGGGTGCGCCCGCACGACCTCGACCGCGCGGTCGCCGCCTGGCACGTCTGGCACGAGGGAGCCGTCCACGTGATCTCCGGCGTCGACGAGCAGTACCTCCCGCTGCTCCAGGGCGTCGTCGAGGTGACCGTGCCGAGCAAGGACACCGGCGCCCGGCTGCTCGTCGTCCTCGCCCGGGCCGACCTGCTGCCGGTCCGCTCGCCCGAGTGGGAGGCCGCCACCGATGCGCTCGCGGCCAAGCGGCTCAACGCGCTCGACCCGGCCACGCAGCGCGAGCGCTGGGCCGCGGGCACGGTCGTCACCCGGCTCACCCCGGTGCACCTCGTCACGGCCGGCGCGGGGGCGGACGACGCCCCCTCCGGCGCCGCCCCGCCGCCGCCCTCCCCGGCGACGACGCGCGGCGACTACGCGCCCTGGCACCTCGGCGGCCGCCTCGGCCGCGCCGCGCGCCGCGGCTGACCGACCGCACGTCCTCGCGACCCCTGCGTCCCGGCGGGCGCCCCGGCCCGGCGTTAGCCTGCACGTCATGAGCGGACCGCCGTCGAGGGTCTTCGTCGCCCGGCTCGCCGGGCTGGCCGTCTTCGACCCCATCGGCGACCGGGTCGGCCGGGTGCGCGACGTCGTCGCCGTCTTCCGGGCGGGGTCGCAGGCACCCCGTGCGGTCGGCCTCGTCGTCGAGGTCCCGGGCCGCCGCCGGGTCTTCGTGCCGATGACCCGGGTCACCTCGATCGACGCCGGCCAGGTGATCACGACCGGGCTGGTCAACATGCGCCGCTTCGAGCAGCGCCCCACCGAGACGCTCGTGCTCGGCGAGATGCTCGACCGCACGGTCCGGCTGCGCGACGACGACGCGGACGGCGACGGGCCCGGCGACGAGGTCACCGTCGAGGACGTCGCCATCGAGCCGGGGCGCCCCCGGGAGTGGCGGATCTCCAAGGTGTTCGTCCGCCGCGGCCGCTCCGGCCGGCTGCGCCGCCGCGGCGAGACGCTCGTCGTCGACTTCGAGGACCTCGTCGGCTTCGGCGTCGTCGAGCACCGCCAGGGCGCCGCGAACCTGCTCGCGGCCTTCGACGAGCTCAAGGCCGCCGACCTGGCCGAGGTCATCCACGAGCTCACGCCGAAGCGCCGGCTCGAGGTCGCCTCGGCGCTCGACGACGAGCGCCTGGCCGACGTCCTCGAGGAGCTCCCCGAGGACGACCAGGTCGAGATCCTCTCCGTGCTCGGCGGCGAGCGCGCCGCGGACGTCCTCGAGGCGATGCAGCCGGACGACGCCGCGGACCTGCTCAGCGAGCTGCCGGCCGAGCAGGCCGAGCAGCTCCTCGAGCTCATGGACCCGGAGGAGGCCGACGACGTCCGGCGGCTGCTCGCCTACGCCGAGGACACCGCCGGCGGCATGATGACGCCCGAGCCGGTGATCCTGCCCCCGGAGGCCTCGGTCGCCGAGGGCCTCGCGCACGTGCGCCGGGCGGACCTGTCCCCCGCGCTCGCCGCCGCGGTCTACGTCTGCCGCCCGCCCTCGGAGACCCCGACGGGCAAGTACCTCGGGCTCGTGCACGTCCAGCGCCTGCTCCGCGAGCCCCCGCAGCAGGCCGTCGGGACGTTGCTGGACAAGGAGATCGAGCCGCTGTCGACCGACACCCCGCTCGGCGCGATCACCCGCCGGCTCGCGACGTACAACCTCGTCGCGCTGCCGGTGACCGACGAGGCGAACCGGCTCGTCGGCGTCGTCACCGTGGACGACGTCCTGGACCACCTGCTCCCGGAGGACTGGCGCGACGCGGACGACGACCTCACGGCGTTCGCGGACCAGGAGGTGCCCCGTGTCCGCTGAGCCGCTGCGCCGGGTCGCCGGGCCGCTGCGCCGCGCCGCCCGGCCGCTGCGCCGGGTCCGCGGGGACGACCGCCGCCCGCGCGGCCGCCGTCCCGGCCTCGACACCCCGCTCGACCGGCGGCCGGTGCTGCCGACGCCGCAGGTCGACGCCGAGACGTTCGGCCGCTGGTCGGAGCGGTTCGCCCGGTTCATGGGCACGGCCCAGTTCATCGCGGGCATGACGGTCTTCGTCGTCGTGTGGCTGGCCTGGAACACGTTCGCCCCGCCGGCCCTCCAGTACGACCCGAGGGCGCTGAACTACACGCTCCTCACGCTCATCCTCAGCCTGCAGGCGTCGTACGCGGCGCCGCTCATCCTCCTCGCGCAGAACCGGCAGGCGGACCGCGACCGGGTGCAGTTCGAGCAGGACCGGCAGCGGTCGGAGCGCAACCTCGCCGACACCGAGTACCTCGCGCGCGAGGTGGCCGCGCTCCGGATCGCCCTGCGCGACGTCGCGACCCGGGACTTCGTCCGCTCCGAGCTGCGCGACCTGCTCGAGGAGCTGCTGGCGGACCGCTCCGACACCGGCACCGCGGCAGCGGCGAAGGGCAGCGGGAAGGGCGGCAAGAAGGCCAAGAACGGCCCGAAGGGCACCGGCGAGACGGCCGGGACCGTTCCCAGGACGGAGGTCCCGGGACCGGACCCCGGCACCGATGCGTCGACGGCCCCAGGTCCTCCAGTCGTCAACTACTCAGAGTGACCTGACTTGCCATTGCCGGCATCACTGTGGCAACGTTCCTCACGCACCGGCGCCTATGGGCGCCGGTGCGCCAATGTTTTGGCCCACTGTGCGACGGTGCGCTGCCGGGGCTGTCGCGCAAGGGATTCCGGCTTTCCCGGATGCATGTGCATCCGGGCGGGACCTGGATCCCGGCGCTGTCGCGGACGACGGTCCGGCGGGCCACGCCGGGCCGGCGCTTCGCCGTCGCCATCGTCACTCTGGGTGAAACGTGAGTGCGCGCGGGCCCGGGGATCAGCTCACGCCCGAGCCCGCGCGCAGTCTGTGCGGAACGCTCCGCGGCCGGCCTCAGCCGTCGCCCTGCGTGCGCTCCAGCAGGAAGTCGAAGTCGCCGTCCTTGACGCCGAGGACGAGGGCCTCGATCTCGGCGTCGGTGTAGACGAGCACCGGGCCGTCGGGGAAGCGCGAGTTGCGCACCGCGACGCCGTCACCGGCCGGCAGGACCGCCATCTCGACGCAGTTGCCCGCGGGACCGCTGCGGCGGCTCTTGGTCCAGGAGAGGTCGCGCAGCGACGCCCCCGGCATTCCGTTCTCGACCCTGTCCATACCTGGCCGGTCCTTCCAGACACTCCGGGCAACCACTCGACTACCCGGATGCATATGCATCCGCGCTTGCAGATGCGAACACCGCGAAGATAGACCGATCTTCCGTATCGTCACAACCCGTGTGACTAACAACATTGCGTCACGGGGCCGACCTGTCGCCGAACGGTCGTCCCGCAGGGCTGAAGGGTTGCCCACGCATGCGAACGATCACAATCCGTCACGGACTGCGTCGGCGGTCGTGCGTCCCGGAGGGGGTCAGTGCTCGGCGAGCAGCTCGAGCACGAAGTCCTTCGTCTTGGCCGGTGTGAGGCACTCGACGCACAGCCGGTCCATGACCTCGGTGTACCGGACGACGTGGTCCGGCTTGTCGATGTAGAGCGCGCCGAGGAGGTGCTCGACGTAGACGACGTCGGGCAGGTCGGGCTCGGCGAAGCGCAGGAGGGTGAAGGCGCCGCCGCCGGACGCGTGGACGTAGCGGCTCGTCGGCAGCACCTGGATCGTCACGTGCGGCTGGTCCGCGAGCTTGAGCAGGTGCTCGAGCTGGTCGCGCCGGACCTGGTCGCCACCGACCGGGCGGCGCAGGGCGGCCTCGTCGAGGACCGCCCAGACGTGCGGGGAGCCGGCCCGGTTGAGGAGCTGCTTGCGGGCGGCACGGAGAGCGACGGCCCGGTCGATGTCCTGCAGGGACGGCGTCGGCAGCAGGGACGCGATGGTGGCCCGGCTGTAGGCGTCGGTCTGGAGCAGGCCCGGGACGAAGTGCGTCTCGTAGGTCCGGATCCGGGTCGCGGCCTGCTCGAGGCCGATGTAGTCCTGGAACCAGTCGGGCAGCACGTCCTCGTACTCGCGCCACCACGCGGGGCGGTTCGCCTCGCGGAGCAGGTCGAGGACGGCCTTGCGCTCGTCGGGGTCGGTGACGCCGTAGTAGACGAGCAGGTCGGCGACGTCGCGCTCCTTGAAGGAGACCTTGCCGAGCTCGAGGCGGCTCATCTTCGACTCGGAGGCCCTGATCGTGTACCCCGCGTCGGCGCGCGAGAACCCGCGCTCCTCGCGCAGACGCCGAAGCCGCGCGCCGAGCATCATCCGCCGCGCGGTGACGCTCGCGTTGGGCTGCTCCGTCATGTGGGTTCCGTACCTCCGGAGCACAGTGTGACATTCCGACCACGTCCAGGCACAGCCCCGACCGGACGCAAATCGACGACGATCATGATCGTTCCGCGCCGCCGGGTCAACCACGGGGTGCGACCTGCCGACGTAGACACCGTGAGCTCCACGACGCCAGGCCCGGCCGGGGCCGCCCCGGGCACGGCACGCACCTTCGTGCCGTCGCAGGCGGCCCGCAAGCGGCTGGGCGACGTCCTGGTGTCCACGGGCCTGCTGACGCCCGAGCAGCTCGAGACCGCGCTGGCGGCCCAGACCTCGTCGACCGGGCCGCGCCGCCGGCTCGGGCAGGTCGTCGTCGACCTCGGGCTGGCGTCCGAGCGCGACGTCGCCGAGTGCCTCGCGAGCCTGCTCGGTCTCGAGCTCATCGACCTGTCGAAGATCGTGCCGGCCCCGGACGTCGTCAAGCTGCTCCCCCGCCAGGTCGCCGAGCGGGTCCGGGTGCTCGTCCTGGACCGCACCCCGGCCGGCGGCGTCGTCATCGCGGCGGCGGACCCCACGAACGTCCTCGCCCTCGACGACGTCCGGCTCTACACCCGCTCGTCCGACCTCAAGATGTACGTCGCGACCGAGAGCCAGATCCGCGACCAGCTCAACCGGGCGTGGTCGCTCGGCCAGGACAGCGCGTCGGTCGAGGCGATCGTCGACGACGTCGAGGACGACGAGGAGGGCGCGGCGGCCGCGCCGAGCGGCGGGGTCTCCGTCGACGACGCCCCGATCGTCAAGCTCGTCAACCAGATCCTCGCGGACGCCGTC
>JACRAB010000450.1 GCA_016213575.1 Actinomycetota bacterium | reverse complement strand
TCGGTGGACGCCAATGTCCCGCGGGCCGCGGCCGATGGCCGGCTGCCGCCCGCGCGGCACAACCCTAGTGCGCCCGTCGGGCCCTCCTGGCCGCGATGGTCCCGTCAGATCCGGACGACGGTCACGGCGGCGTCGGTCTGCTCCGTCGCAGAGAGCAGGTCGGCGGGGGTGGCCGTGAGCACCGTGCGCATAAGGTGCACATGTGGAGACCGTACGTCCGCGGCCGGCGACGACTGCCGACGTGCTCGCCGTGGAGGCGCTCGTCGCGGCGGCCTATGGGCACTACGTGGCGAGGATCGGGGTGCCGCCGCTGCCGATGGTCGACGACTACCCGGCCCGGATCGCGGCGGGCCAGGTGTGGGTCGTCGACGCGCCGGACGGCGCCCAGGACGGCGAGGTGGCGGGTCCGCTGCTCGCGCTCGTCGTCCTCGAGGAGGAGCCGGACCACCTCGAGGTCGACAACGTCGCGGTGCACCCGGGCGCCCAGGGTCGCGGGCTCGGTCGGGCCCTGCTCGACTTCGCGCACGCGCGGGCGGTCGCCGCGGGGCTGCCCGAGCTGCGGCTCATGACGAACGAGCTCATGACCGAGAACCAGGCGATCTACGAGCACCTCGGCTGGCGCCGGGTCGGCGGGGTCGTCCGTGACGGCCGCCGCGCCGTCCGGTACGCGAAGCCGGCCGGCCCGGGAGCCGACCCGCGGACCTGACCCGATGCGCGCGGCTCGAACGGTCCGGCCGGGGCTCGGGTCCCGGGCCGCGACGTTGCGCGCCTGGTCGCAGCCCGATGCACGTCGTGGCGTGCCACAGCCTGCAACGACCGTTGCCGCGATGCCGGGGGAGGACGTTGCGGCAGCCTGCCGGGAGGTGGCGCGCGAGCCGCCACGCGGCCGGGGCCGCAGGTGCGAGGTCGTGTCGAAGCTCGTGCCCTCGTGGTCGTGATCACGGTGCCCAAGACCCGAGCACGGACCCGAGCACGGACCCGAGCACCGACGAGGGCCCACGGTGCCCGCGGCCTGCGCCTCAGGCCCGGAGCGTGGCGAACGCCCGGCCCAGCGCGGCCACGGCGCGGGCGATCGTCTCCTCGTCGTAGTACGCGAAGCTGAGCCGGAGCCGGTCGCCCTGCCCGCCGTTCACGGAGAACAGGGTCCCGGGGCGGAAGTCCACGCCCTCGTGCCGCGCCGCCGCACGCAGCGCCGTCAGGTCGACGTCCGCGGGCAGCCGCAGCCAGAAGAAGTAGCCGCCGCCGGGGGTCGCCCACGTGACGTCGGCCGGCAGGTGCTCGCGCAGCGCGGCGTCCATCGCGGCGGCCCGGCCGCCGAGGATCCCGCGCAGCCGCCCGAGGTACGCCGCCGCGGACCCGTCGGCGAGCGCCCGGGCGACGACCGCGCAGACGAGCGGGTTGAGGCCGCCGCCGGAGACGACGAACCCGCGGTCGGCGAGGCGCCGGGCGAGGTCGGGGGAGGTGTGCACCCAACCGAGCCGCAGCCCCGGGGCGAGGATCTTGGAGAACGTCCCGAGGGACAGCACCGCCCCGGACGACGCCCAGGCCGCCATCGGCCGGGGCATGCCGGACCCGTTGCCGGACAACGGGTCCGGCTCCGGCGCGGGTGCGGACAGCAGGTGGTACACCTCGTCGGCGACGACGAGCGCGCCGTGCTCCGCGGCGAGCGCGACGACCTGCTCCCGGCGCCGGTCGTCGAGCGTCGCGCCCGTCGGGTTGTGGAACGAGGGGACGACGTACACGAGCGTCGGCCGGTGCGCGCGCAGCGCCTCCTCGAGCGCCTCGGGGACGATCCCGCCGTCGTCCACCGCGACCGGGACGACCCGGACGTGGTGGTTCGCGAAGATGTCGAGCGCGAGGAAGTACGTCGCCTCCTCGACGAGGACGACGTCCCCCGGCTCGGTGAGCGTGCCGACGACGAGGTCGATCGCCTGGCTGTTGCCGTTCGTGACGAAGGCGGACTCCGGGTCGGGGCAGAACCCGTAGTGCGGCTCGAGGTAGTCGCTCACCGCGACCCGCAGGTCGCCGTCGCCGGGCTCGATGCCGTACTGCAGCGGGTGCGGGCGCCCGGACGCCGCGGTCGCGGCCATCGCGGCCGACAGCACGTCGACGGGCAGGATCGCGTCCTGCGGCTGGCCGATCCCGAGGTCGACGACCCCGTCCGCGGCCCACAGCTGCGTCGTCCGCTCGTGCAGCCGGGCGCGGACGTCGTCGGGTACCGGGGTCATGCGGGGCTCCCTCCGCGGGCTCGGTCGGCGTGCCGGACGTGTCGCGGCCACCCACCCTGGCCGCGCGGGCGGGTGCGTGCAAGCATGCGCGCATGCCCAGCCTGGACACCTACGTCGCCGCCCCCGACCGCTACGACGACACCATGGCCTACCGGCGCACCGGCCGCAGCGGCCTGCTGCTGCCCGCCGTGTCGCTCGGGCTCTGGCACAACTTCGGCGACGACAAGCCGATCGAGACCCAGCGCGCGATCCTGCGCCGCGCGTTCGACCTCGGGATCACGCACTTCGACCTCGCGAACAACTACGGCCCGCCGTACGGCAGCGCCGAGAAGAACTTCGGCTCGATCTACGCCCAGGACTTCACGCCGTACCGCGACGAGCTCGTGCTGTCGTCGAAGGCCGGCTACGACATGTGGCCGGGCCCGTACGGCGACCACGGCTCGCGCAAGTACCTGCTCGCGAGCCTCGACCAGTCGCTCAAGCGGATGGGCGTCGACTACGTCGACATCTTCTACAGCCACCGGTTCGACCCGGAGACGCCGCTCGAGGAGACGATGGGCGCCCTCGACACCGCGGTCCGCTCCGGGCGCGCGCTCTACGCGGGCATCTCGTCGTACTCGCCGGAGCGCACACGGGAGGCCGCGACGATCCTGCGGTCGATGGGGACCCCGCTGCTCATCCACCAGCCGAGCTACTCGATGCTCAACCGCTGGATCGAGGAGGGCCTGCTCGACGTCCTCGGCGACGAGGGGGTCGGCTGCATCGCGTTCTCGCCGCTCGCCCAGGGCATGCTCACCGACCGCTACCTCGGGGGCGTCCCGGCGGACTCCCGGGCGGCGCAGGGCAAGTCCCTCGACCCGGGGATGCTCGACGAGCGGGCGCTCACGCACGTGCGGGCGCTGAACGACATCGCGGCGTCGCGCGGGCAGTCGCTCGCCCAGCTCGCGCTCTCCTGGGCGCTGCGCGACGACCGCGTGACGAGCGTCCTCATCGGGGCCAGCAGCGTCGCCCAGCTCGAGGGCAACGTCGCGGCCGTCTCCGCACCGCCGTTCACGGACGACGAGCTCGCGCAGATCGACCAGCACGCCGTGGACGCGGGGATCAACCTGTGGAAGCGGTCCAGCGACAGCTGAGCCGGCACGGCGGGGGACGTGCCCGGAAGGGCAATGGCCCCTCGTACCCCCGGCGGCGCACCCTGGCAGGGTCCGGTCCGTGCCGTCGGGGGAGTCGCCGTGGAACCGTCCGTCGCCAGCACCGCGAACGGCGAGCCCGGGGAGGACGCCGAGACGCTGCGGACCGCCGTGCTCGGCGCGGCGGTGCTGCTGCTCGCGGCGACCGGCGCCGGGATGGCGCTGGGGCGCAGGTGGTTCGGCCTCGGCGAGGTGCTCGCGTGGGCGGGCCTGGGGGTCGCGGCGCTCGCGGTCGTCGCGGTGCTCGGGGCCCGCGGACCGGCCGGTGTCGCCGGGGCCAGGGTGCTCGCCGGGGCGGGGGCGGTGCTCGGCGGCCAGGCCGTCGCGGCGGCCTGCCTCGTCGTCGTGGTGGCGACCGTGCGGCATCCGGCGTCCCGCGCCGTCCCGGCCGGTCTGCGCAGCCTGCCGCCGTCCCGGGCCCGGCGGCGACCCCAGGGCCTGGGGGACGCCGCGGGGCCGCCGACGGCGCCGCTGCCCGCCCTCGGCGACCTGCCGACGGAGCGGCTCCCGGCGCTGCGGGACCAGGTGTGGCGATGAGGGCGCCGCGGACCCTGCGGTGGACGAGCGCGATGCTCGCCGTCGCGTCCGCGGCCGTCGTGACGGGGGCCTTCGCGGCCTGGGTGCAGGGCCTGGACGACGGTGTCGTCGCCGCTGTGGACCGGCCGCGCGCCGCGGCGCCGCGCCTCCCGTCGACGGTCGCCCAGCCACGCCCGGTGGCGACGCGGGCCGCGGTGACCCGGGGCGACACCGGGGCCGCCGGGGCGGGCCTCCTCCGGGGGTCCGGCGGCTCGCTCGGCGTCGAGGGCGTCGAGCCCGCCCCGGGCTGGACGGTCGAGCGGGCCCGGGCGGGTGGCCGGGTCGACGTCCGGCTGCGCAACGGGCGCGCCGAGACCCGGGTCGAGGCCTCGCTCGTCGGCGGCGAGGTCGTGCCGCGCGTCCGCACGAAGAGCTAGTCCGGTCCCGGCCGGGCGGGCACCGCGTCAGGTCGCCGTCCGGTGGCTCTGCGCGAGGACCTGGTCGGCGAGGTGCGCGTCGGCGTCGGTCGCGCCGTCCCCGCGCCCGTACCGCAGCAGCTGTCGCCAGGCGTCGGTGTCGTGGCCGGCCGGCTGCGTCGTCGCGAGGAACTCCTGGAGCACGCCGAGGAACCGGGCCGGCTCGCAGTGGTGCGGGAAGTGGCCGGAGTCCTCGAAGACCTCCAGCCGGCTGCCGGGCATCGCCGCGTGCGCCACGAACGCGTGGTCGACCGGGACGATCGTGTCGTGCCGGCCCCAGACGAGCAGGGTCGGCACCGCGCGGGCGAGGTAGCAGCGGTCGAGCATCGTGACGACCTGGCCGCGCCAGTCGACGACGGCGCGCAGCGTCCGGGTGACCGCCGAGCGCGACTGCCCGTCGGGCAGAGCCTCGAAGATGCGCAGCAGGTCGTCGACGTCGTACCCGAGGTCCAGGGGGAGCCGGCGGACCGCGGCCGCGCCGACCCGGCCCACGACCCTCGTCGTCGGCAGCCGCAGCAGGTGCATGAGCTGGTCCATGTACGGCTGGGAGACCAGCCGCAGCACCGGGTTGACGTCGCGGCCCACCCCGCCGGTGCTCACGAGGACGAGCCGCTCGACGCGCTCCGGGTACTGGTAGGCGAACTGCATCGCGACGCCGCCGCCGAGGCTGTGCCCGACGAGCGTCACCCGGTCGACGTCGAGCACGCCGAGCAGGTCGCGCATCGCGTTGGCGTACGCGGCGACCGAGTAGTCGGCCCGTGGCTTGTCGGAGCGGCCGTGCCCGAGCAGGTCCGGCGCGATGACCGTGTGGTCGCGGGCCAGCACCGGGATCAGGTCGCGCCAGGTGTCGGCGGAGTCGCCGATGCCGTGGACGAGGAGCAGCACGGGCCCGCTGCCGGCCCGCAGGAACGCCCGGCGGTACCCGTGCACGGTCCGGTACTCCACCCGGACCGGCTCGTCGAGGGCGGCGAGCGGCCGACGGGCGGCCGGTACGGCGTTCCCGGTGGGCCTCATGGCGGGATCGTCCCTTCCCTGGCGTCCGATGGCAACGTTCACACCTCGGCGGCCGCGCCCGGGACGCCCCGGGCCGGAGCACGACCACGTACCAGTGTCCTCCACCCCCTCGTCGGGGATGCGACCCACATCCGGGGCCGGGCGTCCGGCAGGATGCTGCCGTGCCTTCCGACGCCTCCGTGCCGACCACCGCCCCCGGGACCGGCGGGGCGTCCCCCGCGCCGGCGACGCCCCGCGAGATCGCCGACCGGTACGTCCGGCGGCTCGTCGCGCTCAACCCCGTGCTCGCCACGAGCCTCGGCCTGCCCGACCGCGCGGACGAGATGCCCGACTTCTCGCCGGACGGGCTCGCCGCCGAGGCCGCCGTCCGGCGCGAGACCCTCGCCGAGCTCGACGCCGCGGAGGCGGCCGTCGGCGGGCTCGCCGCGCTCGACGCGACCGAGCGGCGGTGCGCACGGCTGCTGCGCGAGCGGCTCACGGCGTCCCAGGCGCTCGAGGAGGCGGGGGAGCAGTACCGCTCGCTGTCCACCCTCTTCTCGCCGCTGCACTCGACGCGGCAGGTCTTCATGCTCATGCCGACGGCGACGGACGACGACTGGGCCACCGTCGCGCGCCGGCTCGGGGCGGTGCGCGGCGCGCTCGCCTCCTACCGCGCGACGCTCGACCTCGGCCGAGAGCGCGGGCTGCTCGTCGGCCCCGCCCAGGTCGACACGGTGCTCGACCAGCTCGGCCAGTGGCTCGGCGGCGGTGCCGCCGGCGGCACCCCGTTCTTCGCCGGCTTCGCGGCCAAGGGCCCGGACACGCACCGGACGGCGCTCGACGCGGCGGCCGCGGACGCCGACGCCGGGGTCACCGAGTTCCGGGACTGGCTGCGCGACACCTACGCGCCCGCCGCGCACGCCGACGGCCGCGACCCGGTCGGGCGCGAGCGCTACCGGCGCGCCGCGCGGTACTGGACCGGCTCCGACCTCGACCTCGACGAGGCCTACCGCTGGGCGTGGGGCGAGTACGCCCGCCTGGACGCCGAGATGCGGACCGAGGCCGAGCGGGTCCTTCCGGGCGCGACCGTCCGGGAGGCGATGACCTGGCTCGACACCGACGGCCCGGCGATCGAGGGCGTCGAGGAGGTGCGGCAGCACCTGCAGGGCCTCATGGACACGGCCATCGCCGACCTCGACGGCACGCACTTCGACCTCGCCGAGGAGGTCAGGCACGTCGAGGCGATGATCGCGCCGCCCGGGGGTGCCGCCGCGCCGTACTACACCCGTCCCGGCATCGGCTTCTCCCGGCCGGGCCGGACCTGGCTGCCGACGATGGGCCAGACCCGGTTCCCGCTGTGGCAGCTCGTGAGCACCTGGTACCACGAGGGCGTCCCGGGCCACCACCTCCAGCTCGCGCAGTGGGTGCTCGTCGCGCCGCAGCTCTCGCTCTACCAGACGAGCATCGGGTCGGTCGGGGCGAACGTCGAGGGCTGGGCGCTCTACGCCGAGCGCCTCATGGACGAGCTCGGCTACCTCACCGACCCCGGCGCCCGGCTCGGCTACCTCGACGCGCAGCAGATGCGCGCCGTCCGGGTCATCATCGACATCGGCATGCACCTCGAGCTGGAGATCCCCGCGGCCGCCGACCAGGGGGTGCCGGTGCCGTTCCGGCCGGGGGAGCGGTGGACCCCCGCCCACGGCCGGGAGTTCTTCGGCCGCAACAGCGGCCGGCCGGCGGACTTCCTCGACAGCGAGCTCGTCCGCTACCTCGGCATGCCCGGCCAGGCGATCAGCTACAAGCTCGGCGAGCGGGCGTGGCTCGAGGGCCGGGCGCAGGCCCGGGCCGCCCACGAGGCACGCGGCGAGACGTTCGACGCGAAGGCCTGGCACATGGCCGCCCTCTCCCAGGGGTCCCTCGGGCTCGACGACCTCGTCGCCGAGCTCGCGGCCCTCTAGGTCTGCCGTGCGCGCCGTCCTGCTCGAGGAGTACGGGGTCGTCCCCCGGGTCGCCGACGTCCCCGACCCGGTGTGCCCGCCGGACGGCGTCGTCGTCCGCGTCGAGGCCCCCGGCCTGTGCCGCAGCGACTGGCACACGTTCGAGGGCCACTTCCCGGACATCCCGCTGCCGCACGTGCCCGGGCACGAGTTCGCCGGTGTCGTCGAGACCGTCGGCGCGGACGTCGCCGGCTGGCGCCCCGGCGACCGGGTGACCGCCCCGTTCGTCAACGCCTGCGGCACGTGCCCGACGTGCCGCCGCGGCGACCACCAGGTGTGCGAGCGGCAGACCCAGCCCGGCTTCGACGGCTGGGGCTCCTTCGCCGAGCTCGTCGTCGTGGAGCGCGCGCCGGTCAACCTCGTCGCGGTGCCGGACGGCGTGGACGCCGCGACCGCGGCCGCGCTCGGCTGCCGGTTCGCGACGGCCTACCGGGCCGTCGTCGAGGTCGGCCGGGTCCGGGCGGGGGACTGGGTCGCCGTCCACGGGTGCGGTGGCGTCGGGCTGTCC
>JACRAB010000451.1 GCA_016213575.1 Actinomycetota bacterium | reverse complement strand
GCGGCGGCCGGGCAGCGTGCGGCGCCGGTCGGCCGCCGGGACCGGGCCGGACGGCCCGGCCGGCGGACGCCCGGCGGCCGGGAGGGCGGCGTCCACGACGCCGAGGCCGGCCGCGCGGGGACCTGCCACGCACACGACCCAGGCGGCGAGCAGCCGGGCGCAGCCCGGCGCCGCCAGCCCGGCGGCGAGGCGGGCCCGCACGGTGGGCAGCACGCGGACGGCGAGCTTCTGCGAGCCGTCCCCGGCCACCTTCGCGGTCGTGTACGGCAGCGCCGGGTTCGAGAAGCGGCGCAGCACGTCCTCGGCGTACGTCGGCAGGTCCCACCCCGGCGGGCACTCGAGCATCGGGACCACCTCGTCGGCGAGCAGGTCGCGGACGGCGGCCGTCAGGGCCGGGTCCTGCGCGGCCCGCGCCACGAACCGGTGCCCGGCGAGCAGGCCCCAGTAGGCGAACGCCGAGTGCGCGGCGTTGAGGACGCGCAGCTTCGCCTGCTCGTAGGGCGTGACGTCGGCGACGAGGTCGACACCCGCGAGCTCCCAGCGCGGGCGACCGGTCGGGAACACGTCCTCGAGCACCCACTGGGAGAAGGGCTCGGTGACGACGGGCCAGGCGTCGTGCACCCCGGTGGCGGCGAGCCGGGCCCGGTCGGCGTCGGTGGTCGCCGGCACCATCCGGTCGACCATGGACGACGGGAAGGCGACGTCGGCACGGACCCACTCCGCCAGCCGGGCGTCGAGGCACTCCGCGAAGTCCGCGACGACCCGGCCGACCGCCCGGCCGTTGCCCGGCAGGTTGTCGCAGGAGGCGACGGTGAACGGCGCCGTGCCGGCCGCCCGTCGCAGGCGCAGGGCCTCGACGAGCAGCCCGGGCAGCGAGCTCGGGGCCGAAGGGGTCACGAGGTCCTGCCGGACCTCGGGCCGGTCGACGTCGAGCGGCCCGCCCGGCGCGACCGCGCAGTAGCCGTGCTCGGTGACCGTCACGGTCACGACGGTCACGGCGGGGTCGGTGCGCGTGGCCAGGGCCGCCCCGACGTCCTCGGGGACGACGTCGATGCCGAGGACCGACCCGACGGCCCGGACCCGCTCCGAGGTCCCGCGCTCGATCACGTGGTAGACGAAATCTCTGGGGGCCAACGCGTCCCGCACGCCGGGCGAGCGCAGCGAGATCCCCCGCACCGCGCCGGTCCGCTCACCGGTGCGCAGCACCGTGTCGCAGTAGACCGCCTGGTGGGCCCGGTGGAAGACGCCGGGACCGATGTGGGCGACGGTCGGCCGGAGCCGGCCGCGGTCGTAGCCGGTCCACCCCGGGGCCCCGGTCATCGCAGGGTCGGCAGGCACGCCGGCCCGGTCGGCTCGCTCGACTTGTAGGTGAGCACGAACTCGCGGTGGCCCAGCTCCTCGCTCGCGGTGGGCCGGCCGGCGGCGACCGCGTGCAGCAGGTCGAGCACCTCGTCGGCGACGTCGTCGATCCCCTCCCGGCCCTCGAGGATCCGGCCGGCGTCGACGTCCATGTCCTCGCTCATCCGCCGGTAGGTCTCGGGGTTGGCGCAGATCTTCACGACCGGCGACACCGCCGACCCGACCACCGAGCCCCGCCCGGTCGTGAACAGCACCACGTGCGACCCGGCGGCGACCAGCTCGGCGATCTCGGCGTTGTCGTTGATGTTCGGGAACCCCCAGCGCGGCGGCCCCTCGGGGACGACGTCGAGCAGGTACAGCCCGGGCCCCGGGATCGGCTGCCCGGGCGTGACGACGCCGTGGATCGGCCCGCTGCCGGACTTCGAGTACGCCCCCAGGGACTTCTCCTCGAGCGTCGTCAGCCCGCCCTCGGCGTTGCCGGGCGAGAAGCTGCCGTGCCCCATCGCCGTGTAGTAGGCGGCCGCCTTCTCGACCCGGCCGACGATCTGCGCGCCGAGGTCCGCCGTGACGGCCCGCCCGGCCATGTGCTGCTCGCACCCGATGAGCTCGCCGGTCTCCTCGAAGACCGCCGTGCCGCCGGCCGCGACGAGCCGGTCGAAGACCCGGCCCACCACCGGGTTGGCGGTGATCCCGCTCGTGCCGTCGGAGCCGCCGCAGATGGTCCCGACGACGAGGTCCGCCAGGTCGAACGGCACCATCCGGCCGCGCGCCGCCCGGGCCCGGGTCGCCTCGACCCAGGCCCGCCCGCGGGCGACGGTGGACCGGGTGCCGCCCAGGGCCTGGATGACGAGGGTCGTCACCGGCCGGCCGGACGCCGCCACGGTGCGCGCGAGCGCCTCCCGGTCGAGACCCTCGCAGCCCAGGGAGACCAGGACCACCGCACCGACGTTCGGGTGGGTGCAGAGCTGCTCGAGCATCCGGTGGGCGTAGGCGCTCGGGTAGCACCCCCCGAATCCGATGACGTGGACGTCGTCGCGGCCGGCGGCGATGGCGTCGGCGACGGCGCGCGCGCACTCGACGAGGTAGACGACGGCGACGACGTCCCGGATGCCCACCCGGCCGTCGGACCGCGGGTAGCCCAGCAACGGCGCGGGGGACGTGGTCATGCCTCACCGCCACGGTGCGCGAAGGTCACGATGTAGTCGCTCCTGAGGTTGTGCGTGTGGACCCACTCCCCGGCCGACACCGGGACGGTCGCCGAGCCGATGGACATCCCCGACCGGACGACGTGCTCCCCGGCGGCGATGTCGCGCACCGCGACCTTGTGCCCCAGCCGGACCGGTCCGGACGTCCGCAGCACCCGGCCGTCCGACGTCCGGCACGGTCCTGCCGCGAGGTCCCGGACGGCGACCGCCACGTCGTCGCCGGCGGCGAGCAGGAGGAGGTCGTAGGGCCCGCCGGCGGCGGGCGTCGGTGCGGTCCCGGTCACGGTGCCTCCTCGGGGCCGAGGTCGACGACCGCCTTGACGACCCGGCCCGGGGACGCCGCGAGGCGGGGCAGGTCGTCGACGACGGACGCCAGAGTGCTGCGGTGGTTGACCCAGGCGGTGGCGTCGAGCGAGCCGTCCCGGACGGCGGCGAGCACCTGCTCCCAGTCCTGCGCCGTCGCGTTGCGGGACGCGTGCAGCGTCACCTCCCGCGCGTGGAAGCCGGGGTTGGCGAAGCTGACGGCACCCCGGGTGTGGCCGACGAAGACGAGCCGGCCGCCCGGGCCGACGAGCTCGAACGCCCGCTCCATCGAGGCGTGGTTCCCGGTGGCGTCGAACACGACGGAGGGCAGGTCACCGGCGGCGTGCTCACGGACCCGGGCGACGAGGTCGCCGCCGACGGCGAAGGCGTCCATCCCGGCGGCCGTCGCGAAGCCGACCCGCCGGGGCACCGGGTCGGCCAGCAGCACCCGCGCCGCCGTCCGCCGCGCGGCCTGCGCGACCGCGAGCCCGACCGGTCCCGCGCCGAGGACCAGCACGGTGTCCTCGGGGCCGGGGGCCGCCCGTCGTACGGCGTGCCAGCCGATCCCCAGCGTCTCGACGAGGACGAGCTGCTCCAGCCCGAGCCCCTCCCCGGGGAAGAGCTGGGACGCCGGCAGCAGCATGCGTTCCCGGAGGCCGCCCGGCCGGGTCACCCCGAGCACCTCGATGCGCTCGCAGCAGTTGCTGCGCCCGCGCCGGCAGGCGACGCACGCGCCGCACGACAGGTAGGGCATCACCGCGCACCGGTCACCGGGCACGACCCGCGTGACGTCACGGCCGACGGCCAGGACCTCGACGGCGAGCTCGTGCCCGAGGACGCACGGGTACTCGATGAAGTTCTGGGTGCCGTCGTACGCGTGGTAGTCCGTGCCGCAGATCCCGACCCGGCGGACGGCGACCAGCACCTCGTCCGGGCCGGGGTCCGGCTCCTCGGGCCGTTCGACCAGCTCGAGCCGCCCCGGTCCTGTCAGCACTGCCGCGCGCACGGGCCGTACCTCTCGTCCGGTCCCCCCGGGGGACGTCGAAGGAGCGGGCCCGCGGCAGCATCGGCGGCGGCCGCCGCGGGCCCGCCCCGGCTCACTGGAACTTCAGGAAGTCCGCGGCGTTGTCCGTCGTGACCAGCGCCGTGCCGGTGTCGATGAACGCCTCGACGGGCTTGCCCTGGACGGCGTTCACGGCCGCCTCCACCCCGAGGGACGCCATCTTCCCGGGGAACTGGGCGATCGTGGCCCGCATGTCGCCGGCCTGGATCGCCTTGGCCGCGTCCGGCAGGCCGTCGTAGCCCATGACGAGGACCTTCTTGCCCTTCTGCTTGGCCACCTGGGCCGCGGCGATCGCCGGGTCGTCGCAGGCCGAGTAGATGGCCGTGAGCTTCGGCGCCCGGGTCAGGAGGTCCTGGGCGACCGTCGCACCCTTCGCGGCGTCGCACTTGGTCTCCGCGCCACCGATGATCACCTTGACCCCGGTGCCCTCGAGGGCGTCCTTGACCCCCTGGATCCGGGCGTCGAGGGCGGGGACCCCGCGGACGCCCTCCATGAGACCGATCGTGTCGCCGGACTTCAGCACCGACTTCAGGTAGGCACCGGCGGCCTGGCCGCCCTTGACGTTGTCCGTCGCGGCGACGGCGGTCCGCTTGGTGAAGGCCTCGAGGTTGTTGTCGACGAGGATCACCTTGAGCCCCTTGTCGGCGGCGGCGTTCATCGCCGGCACGACCTCCGGGCCCATCGGCGTGATGACGATCGCCTGGAAGCCCTTGGCCACGGCGTCCTCGATCTGTGCCGTCTGGCACGGGACGTCCGACGGGGACTTGCACGAGAAGTACGAGATGTCGGCGGCGCCGGCGTTCTGGTCGGACCAGGCCTTCGCCGAGTCCTCCATGGCGGTGAAGAAGGCGACGGGGAACTTGGTGATGAAGGCGACCTTGACCGGGCCGGCCGCGGCGGCCGTCGAGGTCTCCGCCGCCGGCGACGAGGACGTCGGGGCCTGCGACGAGGCGGCCGGCGTCGCGCCGCTGCTGCCGCCTCCGCACCCGGCGGTGGCCAGCGCGAGCGCGCCGCCCACCGAGACGAGGATCTTCCGGCTTCTCATGATGAACTCCCTGCTGGGTGATGGGCGGGCGGTCGCGGACGGGGTGGAGGCGGAACCGTTACGGGCCAGCTGGTTCGGTCAGGTGGTTCGGTAGGTGGTTCGGCTCAGATGGTCTGGTGGCCGGCGGCGCCGACGATCCACGCCACGAGGCGTTCGTGGTTCTCGGCCGTGGGCGCCGTCTCGCCGACCGACCGGCCGCGGCGCAGGACGATGGCCCGGTCGGCGACGGCCATCACCTGGTCCATGCTGTGCGAGATGAGGATCACGGCGACGCCGTCGTCCTTGAGCCGCCGCACGAGGTCGAGGACCCGCGCCGACTCCCGCAGACCGAGCGCCGCCGTCGGCTCGTCGAGGATCACGAGCTTCGAGGAGAACGCGACGGCCCGGGCCACGGCCACGGCCTGCCGCTGCCCGCCGGACATGAGCGCCACCGGGGCGTCGAGGTCCGGCAGGCTCACCTGGAGCCGGTCGAGCAGCTCGCGGGTGCGGTCGGTCATCCGCCGGTGCCGCATGAGCCGCAGCGCACGCGGCAGCCGGGACGGTCCGGCGAGCTCGCGGCCGGCGAAGAAGTTGGCCGCCGCGTCGAGGTTGTCGAAGAGCGCGAGGTCCTGGTAGACGGTCTCGACCCCGTGCGCCCGCACCGCCATCGCCCCCGCCGCCGTGATGTCGACGCCGTCGAGCACGACGGTCCCGGCGTCGAGGCGGTGGACACCGCTGATGGCCTTGATGAGCGTGGACTTCCCGGCGCCGTTGTCCCCGAGCAGGGCGACCACCTCGCCGCGGCCCACGTCGAAGGAGACCCCGTCGAGCGCCCGGACCGCACCGAAGCGCTTGGCGGCGTCCCGCACCTGGAGCACGGGCGGCGCGGAGCTCGCGGTCACGGCGCGCTCACCGCCTGCAGGCTGCGGAACCGGCTCTCGAGGTGGCCGCGGACGACGTCGAGCTCGACGGCGACGACGATGACGACCCCGGTGGCCATGTACTGCCAGTTCGGGTCGATGCCGAGCAGGTTGAGCCCGTTGCGCATCACCGCGATGACGAAGGCGCCGGTCAGTGCGTTGAGCACCGTCCCGCGGCCGCCGAGGAAGCTCGCACCGCCGATGATGACCGCCGCGATCGCGTCGAGCTCGGCGAGGGCGCCGGCCGTCGGCGACCCGGCGTCCGCCCGGCCCATCGTGAGGAGCGCGGCGACCCCGGCGAGCAGACCGCACACGGCGTAGACGGAGACGAGGACCGAGGGCACCGGGATCCCGTTGCGGACCGCGGCCTCGGGGTTGCCGCCGACCGCGTAGACCCAGCGCCCCCAGACGAGCCCGCGGGTCGCGAGGACGAGCAGGGCGGCGACCACGACGACGACGAACGTCGCCGTCGGGAACCACCCGAAGTCCCCGCCACCGGGGACGGCGGCGATCCGGCCGGCACCGACCTCGTCCACGAGCGGCGGTGCGCCCTGGATGGTCTCGCTGTGGGAGAGGTAGAGGGCCAGCCCGCTCGCCGCGGTGAGCATCGCGAGCGTGGGGATGAACGGGTGCGGCAACCGACCCTTGACGAACAGCAGCCCGTTGACCAGGCCGACGACCGTGCCCGTCGCGAGCGCCGCGGCGACCGCGAGCACCGTGGACGACTGGTGCTGCCACACGAGCGCCCCGACGACGGCGCTCAGCGAGAGGTTCGACCCGACCGACAGGTCGATGCCGCGGGTCACGACGACGAGCAGCTGGCCGAGCGCCAGGACGCAGATCACGGCCGACTGGTTGAGGACGTTGCCGATGTTCTCCAGCGACCAGAAGACGTCCGAGACGAGGCCGAGCACGAGGACGAGCAGGCCCAGGATCGCCACCGGTCCCGCGCGCAGGACGGCCAGCGCGAGCGTCAGACCGCGCCCTGCCGCCCCGGCCCGGGGCAGCTCCTGAGGTGCGCTGCCGTCGGCCACGGCGAGCGCCGTCGGCGGAGCCTGTCGGGCCACGTCGCCCCCTTCCTGTGCTGGTGCGCCGGAACGCTAGCGATCCATTCCCATAGAGTCAACAGACAATTTCCTATAGGATTCTTTCTCCAGACGTCCTCTATGATGCGCTGAGCGACGACAGCATGGAGACCCGTGGAGCACCCAGACCTCGCACCGGCCGCGGACGCCCCGGCGTTCGTCGAGCGCCTCGCACGACGTCAGCCGCTCGTCGACGACGTCCACGACGTCCTCGTCGACATGCTCATGAACCACGCCTTCGAGCCGGGCGCCCGGCTGAACATCGAGGCGCTCGCCCGCGCCCTGGGGGTCTCGCCGACCCCGGTCCGGGAGGCGCTGGCCCGCATGGAGGCCGGCGGTCTGGTCGTGAAGGAGCCGCGCCGCAGCTACACCGTCGCGCCCCTCATCGGGTTGGAGGAGCTGAGGTCGCTCATCGACTTCCGGCTCATCGTCGAGCCCGCCGCGGCGGCGGCCGCCGCGCGGTCCGTGACCGCCGAGCAGGCGGCCGCGCTCCGGGCGTTCGCCCGCACCGGGGGCAGCGGCGGCAACAACGACGCGGCGGCCAACCGGCTCGACATGCTGTACGACGCGACGTTCCACGACCGGGTCGCTGAGCTGTCCGGCAACCCGTGGCTGCGCGAGTCGCTCGGGCACCTGCGCAGCCACCTGCACATGTACCGGCTGTACCACCACGCCCAGCAGGCCGCGGCCACCAAGCCCGAGCACCTCGCGATCGCCAAGGCGATCGCCCAGCGCGACCCCGACGCCGCGGCGGAGGCCATGCGCGCCCACCTGACGACGGCGATGCGCCGGATCGACGACGTCTTCGCCTCGGGCAACGCCGCGGTCCCGCCGCCGGCCTGAGCCCCGGGCCGGCCGCGCGGTCTACCCGCGGCCGAGGCGCTCGACGAGCTCCCGGGCGCTGCAGCCGAACGTCTCGCGGAGCACCGCGCCGTCCGGTCCGAGGTCGAAGACCGCCTGGTCGGTGTAGAGCCGGGAGACGCACGCCAGCCCGGTGAGCGGATACGTGCACGAAGGCACGAGCTTGGACGTGCCGTCCTTGGCGAACAGGGTCATCATCACGAAGACCTGCCGGGCACCGGTCGCGAGGTCCATCGCGCCGCCCACCGCCGGGATCGCGTCCGGCGCACCGGTGTGCCAGTTGGCGAGGTCCCCGCGGGCGGAGACCTGGAACGCGCCCAGGACGCAGACGTCGAGGTGCCCGCCGCGCATCATCGCGAAGGAGTCCGCGTGGTGGAAGTACGCGGCCCCCGGCAGCTCGGTGACCGGGACCTTGCCGGCGTTCGTCAGGTCCGGGTCGACCTCGTCGCCGAGGGCGGCCGGGCCCATGTTGAGCATGCCGTTCTCGGTGTGCAGGACGACGCCGGAGCCTGCCGGGAGGTGGTCGGCGACCAGCGTCGGCTGCCCGATCCCGAGGTTGACGAACGACCCGGCCGGGATGTCACGGGCGACCAGCGCAGCCATCGCGTGCTTGTCGAGCGGCCCGGGTGCCGTCGTCGGGACGGCGTCCAGGTCGGCCGGCCCGGCCAGCACGCCGGCGACCAGGGTGCGCGTGCTCACGAGGTCACCTCCACGACCCGGTCGACGTAGATGCCCGGGGTGACGACCGCCTCCGGGTCGAGGGCGCCGACGTCGACCACCTCCCGGACCTGGGCGACGACCGTCGTCGCGGCGGTGGCCATCACGGGGCCGAAGTTGCGTGCGGTCTTGCGGTAGACCAGGTTGCCCATCCGGTCGGCCCGGTACGCACCGATGAGCGCGACGTCACCGCGCAGCGGGTACTCCAGCACGTGGCTGCGGCCGTCGATCTCACGGGTCTCCTTGCCCTCGGCGAGCGGCGTGCCGACCCCGGTCGGGCAGTAGAACGCCCCGATCCCGGCGCCGGCGGCCCGCATCCGCTCGGCGAGGGTGCCCTGCGGCACGAGCTCGAGCTCGACGCGGCCCTGCCGGTAGAGGCCGTCGAAGACCCAGGAGTCGGCCTGGCGGGGGAACGAGCAGACCACCTTGCGGACCCGGCCGGCGGCGAGCAGCGCGGCCAGCCCGGTGTCCCCGTTGCCGGCGTTGTTCGAGACCACGGTGAGGTCGGTGGCGCCCTGGCGGATCAGCGCGTCGATGAGGGCGACCGGCATCCCGGCCATCCCGAACCCGCCGACGAGGACGGTCGAGCCGTCGCCGACCCCGGCCACCGCCTCGTCCGGGTCGGCGCAGAGCACGGTGGTCATGCCGCGTCAGCGTTCTCCAGCACGACGGCCAGCGCCTGGCCGACGCCGATGCAGATCGCCGCGACGCCGTAGCGCTCGCGGTCGGCGCGCAGCCGGGCGGCGAGGGTGGCGACGACCCGCCCGCCGGACGCGCCGAGCGGGTGGCCGATGGCGATCGCGCCGCCCTTGGCGTTGACCAGCTCCGGGTCGCGCAGGCCCTCCTTCAGCCAGGCGTCCACGCAGGCCACCGACTGGACGGCGAAGGCCTCGTTGAGCTCGACGGCACCGACCCGGGACCAGGCGATCCCGGCCCGGCGCAGCGCCGCACCGGCGGCCTCGATCGGGGCCAGGCCGAACAGGTTCGGGTCGTTCGCCGTGGCCCCGCGGCCGGCCACCCGGGCCAGCGGCGCGGCGCCGAGCCGGTCGGCGGCGGACGCCGTGCCGAGCACCAGGGCACTGGCGCCGTCGTTGAGCGGCGAGGCGTTGCCGGCGGTGATCGTGCCGTCAGGCCGGAAGGACGGCGTGAGGCCCGCGAGCTTCTCCGGGGTGGTGCCGTCGCGGATGCTCTCGTCCCGGGCGAGGTCGACCCCCGGCACCCGGACGACGAGGTCGTCGTAGAAGCCCTCCGCCCACGCCTGCGCGGCGAGCCGGTGCGACCGGGCGGCGAAGTCGTCCTGCTGCTGCCGGGTGATGCCGGTGCTCTGCGCGACCTGCTCGTTGCACTCCCCGAGCGACGCGGTCCACTCGGCGGGCATCCGCTCGTTGACCAGCCGCCAGCCGAGCGTCGTCGAGACCGCGGTGACGTTGCCGGCGGGGAAGGCCCGGTCCGGCTTGGGCAGCACCCACGGCGCCCGGGTCATCGACTCCACGCCGCCCGCGACGACGACCTCGGCGTCGCCGGTCTCGAGCAGCCGGGAGGCCTGCAGGACGGCGTCCAGCGAGGAGCCGCAGAGCCGGTTCACCGTGGTCGCGGGCACCGACGTCGGCAGGCCGGCGAGCAGCACGGCCATCCGGCCGACGTTGCGGTTGTCCTCGCCGGCCTGGTTGGCGCAGCCCCACACGACCTCGTCGACCTCGGCGCGGTCGAGCGCGGGCACCCGGCGCGGCACGGCGTCGAGGGCGGTCGCGGCGAGGTCGTCCGGCCGGACGCCGGCCAGCGCCCCGCCGAAGCGGCCGAACGGCGTCCGGACGGCGGCGTAGAGGTAGGAGTCGGTCACAGGCCGACGCTACGCGGATCCACCGATATTCTCCAAGACCCGTATCGCGCTCGATTGAGACGTCAGAGGTATCTATGGAGCTGCGTCACCTGCGCTACTTCGCGATGGTCGCGCAGGAGCGGCACTTCGGCCGGGCCGCCGAGCGGCTGCACATGGCACAACCCCCGCTCTCCCAGCAGATCCGCGCGCTCGAGCGCGAGCTCGGGGTCGAGCTGCTGCGGCGGACCACCCGGCGGGTGGACCTGACCGCCGCCGGGTCGGCGTACCTGGAACGGGTCCGGCGGGTGCTCGCCGAGCTGGACGACGCGGCGCAGGAGGCCCGGCTGGTGGCCGCCGGCAGCGTCGGGACGCTGACCGTCGGCTGCGTCGGCTCGGTCACCTACAGCCTGCTCCCCCGGCTCGCCCGCGGTCTGACGGCAGCGTTGCCCGGCGTCGAGTTCTCGTTCCGCGGCGAGATGCTCGTCCCGGACCAGCTCACGGCCCTGCGGTCGGGCGACATCGACCTCGCGCTGCTCCGCACGCCGGTCCACGAGCCGTCGGTCGTCGCCCTCCCGCTGCGGCAGGACCGGCTCGTCGTCGCGCTGCCGGCCGACCACGCCCTCGCCGGACGCCGCCGGCTCGCCGTCCGGGACCTGCGCGACGTCGACCTGCTCGTGCACACCGGAGGAGGCGGCTCGGTGATGTTCGACCGGGTCGTGGGCCTGTGCCGGGACGCCGGCTTCGAGCCCCGGGTCCGGCACGAGGCGGCCGAGACGTCGACGCTGCTCACCCTGGTGTCCGGCGGGCTCGGTGTCGCCGTCGTCCCGGAACCGGCGACCACCCTCGGGCTGCCGGGCGTCGTGCACCTGCCGTTGCGCGGTGCCGGGACCGTCGAGCTGGCCCTCGCGCGGCTGCGGGACCGGACCGAGCCGCACCTGCTGCGCGCGGCGGACGCGGTCGTCGACCTGGTCGCGGGGCGGGCGAGATCGGCAGCCGGCCCTCGGCGGGCTGCACCGTGACGAGCCGGTGCGCCGACGGATCGGACGCCACCGGGTCCGGGACGACGTCGCCTGCCCACGGGCCCGGCCGCCCGGTGCTCAGCCGGCCGCCCGGTCCGCGGTGTCGCGCATCAGGGCGGCGAGCTCGTCGCCGAGCCAGCCGGCGAGCTGCTCGACGTCCGGCACGAGCGCGGGGCACGCCAGCAGGCCGAAGCAGATCCGGTCCCGGTAGCTCATGGCCGTGATGTTCAGGCCCTGACCGTCGATGATCGAGGACGCCGGGTAGTACCCGACGAGCTCCGCGCCCGCGTAGTACAGCGTCTCCCGCGGCCCGGGGACGTTGGAGACGAACAGGTTGAACGGGTTGATCCGCTCCATGAGCTTCCAGTGCGCCCAGAGCCGCCAGCCGGGGTCGGCGACCAGCGGGAGGGCCAGACCGCTCAGCTCGCCGAGCATCGTCGGCGGGAACGTCGCCATCTCGGCCTTCCCGGCACGCATCGCCGACGCCGTCGCGAGGAGGCGGTCGAGCGGCGTGCCGACGTTCGTGGGCAGCCCGGTGAGGATGACGGTCAGCTGGTTGCCGGTGGGAGCGCCCGGCGCGCCGCTGCGCAGGGACACCGGGATGGCGGCGACGAGCGGGTCGTCCGGCAGCGCGTCGCGCTCCAGCAGCCAGCGCCGCAGCGCCCCGGCGCACACCGCGAGGACGCCGTCGTTGACCGTGAGGCCCGCGAACTCCTTGACCCGCTTGACGTCGGCGAGCGACAGGTCCGCGAAGGCCCAGGCCCGGTCGGCGGAGATCGAGGCGTTGAAGGGGGTGTGCGGGGCACGCAGGCCCCCGTACGGGAGCACGGCCTCCGGTGCGAGGACCCGCTCCAGCACGGGGACCCGGGCCGCCCCTGCGGCGACGAGGCCCGGCAGCGACACGAGCAGGCCCAGCGAGACGCGGGCCACCCGGGCCGGCTGCCGCAGCAGCGAGAGCAGGCTGCGGACGATGAGCGAGGAGTCCCGCGGGACCTCGTCCGGCGGCGGGCCGTCGTCGGCCGGGGCGACGACACGGCCGGACGCCGTGCCGTCGAGCAGGGCCGTGAGCACGTCGTCGCCCGAGACGCCGTCCATCGAGGCGTGATGGACCTTGGAGTAGACCGCGACCCGGCCGCCGCGCAGCCCGGTGAGGAGGTAGAGCTCCCAGAGCGGCCGCGACCGGTCGAGCGGCTGGGCGTGCAGGCGCGCGACCGTCGTGGCGAGCTCGTGGTCGCCCCCGGGCCGGGGCAGCCGGACCTGGCGCACGTGGTGCTCCAGCACCGGTTCCTCGTCGACCCAGTACGGCTGGTCGAGCCCGAGCGGGACGAACCGCAGGGACCGCCGGAGCAGCGGCAGCAGGTGCAGCCGGGAGGCCACGTGCGCGGTGAGCCGCGCACGGGTCAGGGGCCGCGGCGCCGTCGAGGGGTCGAGCACGCACACGCTGCCGACGTGCCCGTTCACCTCGGGGGACTCCATGGCGACGAAGAGCGCGTCGAGGCCGGTCAGCTGTTGCACGGCTGCACCGGTGCAGGGGCGGGCCCGGAGGTGAGCTGGGCCTTGAGCTGGAGCTTGAGGATCTTGCCCGTGGCGCTCTTCGGCAGGTGGAGGCGGACCTCGACGACCCGGGGGTACTTGTACCCGGCCAGGTGGTCGCGGCAGTAGGCGATGAGCTCGACGTCGGTCACCACGGCGCCGGGCCGCAGCGCGACGAACGCGAGCACCTCCTCGCCGAGACGCTCGTCCGGGATACCGACGACGGCCGCCTCGTCGACGTCCGGGTGCCGGTAGAGGGTCTCCTCGACCTCGCGCGGGTAGACGTTGTACCCGCCGCGGATGATGAGCTCCTTCTTGCGGTCGACGACGAAGAAGTAGCCGTCCTCGTCGACGTAGCCGAGGTCCCCGGTGTGCAGCCAGCCGTGCGCGAACGCCGTCGCCGTGGCGTCCGGGTCGTCGAGGTAGCCCTTCATCGTGTGGAAGCCGCGGGTGACGATCTCGCCGATGTGCTCGTGCCCGGCCGGCAGCCGCTGGTCGTGCTCGTCCCAGATCTGGCACTCGGTCCCCCAGATCGGTGAGCCGACGCTGTAGATCCGCCGGTCGTCGACGCTGCGGTTGAAGGTCGTCGACGAGGCCGTCTCGGACAGGCCGTACCCCTCGAGGATGGTCACCCCGAACCGCTCCTCGAAGGCGTCGAACACCGTCGCCGGGATCGCCGCCCCGCCGGAGATGGCGATCCGCAGGGTCGAGACGTCGGCCTGCTCCAGGCCCGGGTGGGCGAGCAGCGCCGCGAACATCGTCGGGACACCTTCGAAGACCGTCGCCCGGTCCCGCTCCACGGCGGTCAGCACGGCCTCGGCGCTGAACCTCGGGACCAGCGACAGGCTCGCCCCGAACCGCAGCGCGCAGTTGAGGATGCTCGACAACCCGAAGACGTGGAAGAGCGGCAGCGCCGCGACGACCACGTCGTCCGCCTGGACGCCGAAGAGCCGGCCCGGGATGTCGGCGTTCATGTACAGCTGGTAGTGCGTCAGCTCCGCACCCTTCGGCACGCCCGTCGTGCCCGAGGTGTAGACGACGACCGCGGTGTCGTCCGGCCCGGTGTCGGCCATCGGGGGGACGGCCGGTGCCGCCTGGAGCAGGCTCGCGAACGGGAGCAGCGACGGCGCACCGGCCGCACCGGCCTCCGACGGTGCGACGACGACCTCCCCCACGACGACCACGTCGTCGACACCGGCCTGGGCGGCCCCCGCCAGGGCGTGCTCGAGCACCCCGGCCCAGGTGACGAGCAGGCGCGACGAGCTGTGGCCGAGGTGGAAGGCGATCTCCTCGGTCTTGAGCAGCACGTTGAGGGGGACCATGACGGCGCCCGCCTTGAGGATGCCGAAGTAGGCCACGAGGAAGGCGGCGATGTTCGGCAGCTGGACCGCGACCCGTTCTCCGACAAGGACCCCGCGGTCGGAGAGCGCACCGGCGAACCGGTCGGAGAGGTCGTCGAGCTCCGCGTACGTCATCGCTCCGCCGTCCCACGTCGCGACCGGCTTGTGCGGCGACGTCGCGGCGGACTCGCGCAGGATGACGGCCAGGTTGAACATGGTGGGCTCCTCGGTGCTGCCCTCGTGGATGCCCTCACCGGAGCTGATCATCCCGTTCTGTCGGGATGTACTCCTAGTTGTCCCACAGGAAGGCCCCCACCGGCGGGGGACCTAGCGCGCCGGCACGCGAGGACGCCGGGCAGACGCTGCGACCGGTCGGGCGCCGCGCCACCGGGTCGTCCGACGAGGCGCAGGGGTGGCCGTCAGCGACTCCCGGGGACCCGCACGGCGGCGACCTCGTCGACGAGGTCGTTCGCCGGGGCCGACATGGCGGCATCGCAGGGCGACCGGGTCACCCCATCGCGTGGATCCGGTCCGCCTCGATCGTCACGACGAGCCGCACCTGGTCCCGGCCGCCGTACCACGGGTACGGACCGCCGAGGTAGCGCCGGGCCAGCGCCTCGATGTGCTCGGCTCCGCCGTCCGGCGACACCGAGACGACCCGTCCGCGGACGGCGAAGTACCGCGAGGGGTTCGCGGGGTCGGCCACGGTGAGGGCGACCCGGGGGTCCCGCTGCATGTTCCGCACCTTCTGGAAGCCCTCGACGGTGTTGACGACGACGTGCGTCCCGTCGGTGTCGACCCAGACCTGGGTCAGCTGCGGCGACCCGTCGGGCATGGTCGTCGCCAGGTTGCACGGGCTTGCACCGCGCAGCAGGGCGAGCAGGTCGTCCGGCAGGTCCATCGGGTCTCCTGGGGTGGTGGCGGGACCCCACCGTACGGGTCCGTGGCCGGGCGTACGGGAACGACCACGTCCCAAGATCGACATGCGAACGACGCCGGAGCATGTCTAATCCATCCAAGATCTGGGAGAGGGCCGGCCGGGAGACAGGACGCCATCGGTGATCGAGCAGGCGTTGTCACGGGCCGGCACGGTCGGCTCGGACCTCCTCGGCGTGCCCTGGGAGCAGCACCCGCTCGGGCCGCCCGGGCGCTGGCCCAACGCCCTGTCGAGCGCCGTCCGGATCATGCTCTCCTCCCGCTTCGCCATGTGGATGGCGTGGGGGCCCGAGCTCACGTTCTTCTGCAACGACGCGTACCGCCGCGACACCCTCGGCTCGAAGTACCCCTGGGCCCTGGGGCGCAGCGCACGTGAGGTGTGGCAGGAGATCTGGCCCGACATCGGCCCGCGCATCGAGCACGTCGTGGGCACCGGCGAGGCCACCTGGGACGAGGGCCTGCTGCTCTTCCTCGAGCGCAACGGGTACGTCGAGGAGACCTACCACACGTTCTCGTACAGCCCCCTCGTGGACGACGAGGGCACGGCGGCGGGCATGCTCTGCGTCGTCAGCGAGGAGACCGAGCGGGTCGTCGGCGAGCGCCGGATGCGCACCCTGCGGGACCTGGGCACCGACCGGTCGGTCGTCCGCGAGGAGGCGGACGTCTTCGGCTCCGCACAGGTCCATCTCGAGGCCAACCCGTGGTGCCTGCCCTTCACGGCGACGTACCTCTTCGACGCGGACGGCGACGCCCGGCTGGTCTCCGCGACCGGGGCGGGTGCCGGCGACCCGGTCGCCCCGCGCGTCGTCCGGGCCACGACCACGGACCCGGTGTGGCCGCTCGCGAGCGCGGCGGCGGGCCGCGAGTGCGTCGTCGACGACCTCGCCGCCCGCTTCCCCGACCTCCCCCGGGGGGCCTGGCCGCAGCCGCCCGACCGGGCCGCCGTCCTGCCGCTCGGGCAGGCCGCCACGGACGCGGCGATCGGCTTCCTGGTCGTGGGCCTCAACCGGTACCGGCCGTACGACGAGGAGTACGCCGGCTTCCTGCGCCTCGTGGCGGGGCACCTCGGCACCGGGGTCGCCGCGGCCCGTGCGTACCAGGCCGAGCGGGCCCGCGCGGAGGCCCTCGCGGAGCTGGACCGCGCGAAGACGAGCTTCTTCACCAACGTCAGCCACGAGTTCCGGACCCCGCTGACGCTCCTGCTCGGCCCGGCCGAGGACGCGCTCGCCGACACCGAGCACCCGCTCGACGCGACCCAGCGCGAGCGGCTCGAGGTCATGCGCCGCAACGCCGTCCGGCTCCTCAAGCTCGTGAACATGCTCCTGGACTTCTCCCGGCTCGGGTCGGGGCGGATGACCGCCCGCTACGAGCCGCTCGACCTGGGCAGCACGACGGCCGAGCTCGCGGGGATGTTCCGGCCGGCGTTCGAGGCGGCCGGGCTGGATCTGGTCGTGGAGGTCGAGGGCGCCGACGGGGACGTCGCCGCCCACGTCGACCACGAGATGTGGTCGAAGATCGTCCTCAACCTGTTGTCCAACGCGCTCAAGCACACGTTCACGGGCGGGGTCCGGGTCACGGTGTCGGGGGACGAGCAGACGGTGCAGCTCGCCGTCACCGACTCCGGCATCGGCGTCGACGCCACGGAGCAGAAGCGCCTCTTCGAGCGGTTCCACCGCGTCCTCGGGGCACGCTCGCGCAGCCACGAGGGGTCGGGCATCGGGCTCGCCCTCGTCGCCGAGCTCGCCGAGCTGCACGGCGGGAGCGTCGGGGTGGAGAGCGTCCCGGGCCGGGGCAGCACCTTCCGGGTCCGGGTGCGGCGCGGCACGGACCACCTGCCGCCCGAGCAGGTCGTCCGGCCGGCCGCCGCCCCGCGCAG
The DNA here is from genome assembly GCA_016213575.1 of Actinomycetota bacterium. GTDB lineage: Bacteria > Actinomycetota > Actinomycetes > Actinomycetales > Kineosporiaceae > R-H-3. Next base: position 2,794 of record JACRAB010000451.1, on the reverse strand, counting down.
CGGAGCCCCGGACCGGCAGGTGGAGGGTTTCCTCACCGAGGCGCTGCGCTGGTCGCAGCCACCGGACGACGCGACCGGGCAGCACCCGGCGGACCCGGACGCACCGCACGTGCTCGTCGTCGACGACAACGCCGACATGCGCGAGTACCTGGTGTCCCTGCTGTCGCCGACGTACGACGTCGCCGTCGCCGGTGACGGCCTCGCCGCCCTGGAGCGGGTCCGCGAGCGCCGTCCGGACCTCGTCGTCTCCGACGTCATGATGCCGGGACTGGACGGCTTCGGTCTGCTGCAGAAGCTGCGCGGGGACGACGCGACCGCCGACGTCCCGGTCATCCTGCTCTCCGCCCGGGCCGGGGACGAGGCGACGGTCGAGGGCCTCGACGCGGGGGCGGACGACTACCTCGTCAAGCCGTTCTCCGCCCGCGAGCTGACGGCCCGCGTCCGTTCGAACCTCGAGCTGGACCGCAGCCGCCGCAACGCCGTCCAGCTCGAGCACAACCGGGTGCTCCTCGACCAGGCGCAGCGCCTCGCCGCGGTCGGCAGCTGGGAGCTCGACATGGCCACCGGCGCGCTGTCGGTGTCCGACGAGCTCGTCCGCCAGACGGGGCTGTCGGCCGCGGAGGTGGGCCGCCTGGGGCTCGAGGGTGCGCTGGCGCACGTCATCCACCCGGACGACGCGGACGTCGTGCGGAGCGCGCTGGCCCGGGCCGTCCGGGGCGAGCCGCTGGACCTCCAGGTGCGTTTCGTGCGGCCGGACGGCGAGGTCCGCACGAACCGGGTGCTCGGTGAGCTCGTGGAGTCGGTGACCGGTGCCCGGAACCGGTTGCGCGGCAGCTCGCAGGACGTCACCGAGCAGCTGAGGGCGGTCGGGCTGCAGGCGGCCGCGGCCGCCGCGCGGGAGGCGGCCGCCCGCGAGCACGAGATCGCCCGGCAGCTCCAGCTGAGCCTGCTGCCGGAACGCTGGATCACCCCGGACCACCTGAGGATCGCCACGTACTACCGGGCCGGCGTCGAGGGTGTGCACATCGGCGGTGACTGGTACGACGTCATCGAGCTGGGGGCCGGCCGGGCCGCGCTCGTCATCGGCGACGTCATGGGCCGGGGCGTCCGGGCGGCCGCGATCATGGCCCAGCTGCGGTCCTCGGCCCGGGCCTACGCCCGCCTGGACCTGCGGCCCGCGGACGTCCTCGAGCTGCTCGACGGCGTCGTCCGCGACCTCGGCGACGAGCAGATCGTCACGTGCCTCTACGCCGTCTACGACCCGGGCGACCGGACCTTCACCTTCGCCAACGCCGGGCACCTGCCCCCGCTGCTCGTGACCGGCGGCTCGGACGTCCGGCGCCTCGCCGACACGGCCGGTCAGCCGCTCGGCACCGGGCCGTTCACGCTGGCGGAGGAGACCGTCCTGCTCACCGGCCCGGCGACGGTGGTGCTCTACACCGACGGCCTCGTCGAGCGCCGCGACAGCGACATCGACGCCGGCGTCGACGCGCTCGCGGCGGTGCTGGGTCGCGCCGGCGTCGACGCCGTCACCCCGGACCAGCGCGTCGCCGAGCTGCTGCCCGACGGCGCCTACGACGACGTGGCGATCCTGCTCGCCGACTTCCTCGGCGAGCCCGCCGGGACCACGACGCACACCTGGCCGGTGGCCGACGAGGCCGCCGCCGTGCAGAGGGTCCGGCACGCCGTCGCCGAGGTCCTGCGGCAGTGGTCGCTGCCCGCGGACCGGACCGGCGACGTCCTGCTCGTCGTGAGCGAGCTGACCACCAACGCGATCATCCACGGGCGCCCGCCCGTCGAGCTGCGGCTGCGCCACGACGGCCGCCGGGTCGTCGTCGAGGTGCACGACGCGGCCGCCTACCTGCCGCGCAAGCAGCGACCCACGACCGACGACGAGCACGGCCGCGGGCTCGTCCTCGTCTCCCGCGTCACGGAACGGTGGGGGACGCGACCGACGGACCGCGGCAAGGCCGTCTGGTGCGTCCTGCCGGCCGGCTGAGCCGTCTCAGGACGACGCCGCGGCCCGGACGGCGGCCACCGAGCGCCGGACGTCGGCGTCGTCGGTCGACCAGTTGCTCACGGACACCCGGAGCACGTGCCGGTCGCGCCAGCGCGACCCGGACATCCACGCCTGCCCGCCCTCGAGCAGCCGGGCGATGACCTCGCGCGTGCGGTCGTCGTCCTCGAACGCCACGCACACCTGGGTGAAGACGACGTCGTTGAGGACCTGCGCACCCTCGACGCCGCCGATGCCGTCGGCCAGCGCGCGGGCGCGCGCGGCCAGCCGGTCGACGAGGTCCGCGACCCCCCGGCGCCCGAGCGCGCGCAGGACGGCCCACACCGGCACGCCACGGGCCCGGCGGGACAGCTCCGGCACCTTGTCGTGCGGGTCCCCCGGGCCGGTGTCGTCGGCGACGAGGTAGCTGCTGCGCATGCCCATGGCCGTGCGCAGGGCGGTCGGGTCGGCGACGACCGCCACCCCGCAGTCGTACGGCACGTTGAGCGTCTTGTGCGCGTCGGTGGCCCAGGAGTCCGCCGCCGCCACGCCCGCCACGAGGTGCCGCAGCGACGGGGAGGCAGCGGCCCAGAGGCCGAACGCCCCGTCGACGTGGACCCACGCCCCGCGCTCGTGGGCGATGCCGACGGCCTCGGCGAAGGGGTCGAAGGCCCCGGAGTGGATGTTGCCCGCCTGCAGGCACACGACGACCGGGCTGCCCCCGGGGATCGCCGCGAGCGCCGCGGCGAGCGCGTCGGTGCGGATCCGGCCCTCGTCGTCGACGTCGACGACGGCCGG
>JACRAB010000444.1 GCA_016213575.1 Actinomycetota bacterium | reverse complement strand
GCCGCAGCAGGACGACGACGAGTTCGCCGGGAAGGTCTGGGGCACCGCGACCTGGGACAGCCGCTGACCCGCCCGGTCGCCCGGCCGCTGTCCGACCGGCGGGCGCACCCCGTGCGGGGACCCGGGTGCCCCATAGGGTGAGCACCATGACCGCGACCACCGGATCCGTCGACACCGACCGCGCCGCGCTGCTCCGGCTCGTCAAGGACCTGGCCGTCGTCCACGGCCGGGTCACGCTGTCGAGCGGCCGGGAGGCCGACTACTACGTCGACCTGCGCCGGATCACGCTGCACGCCACGGCGGCCCCGCTCGTCGGGCGGGTCCTGCTCGACCTCGTCTCGGACTGGGACTTCGAGGCGACCGGCGGCCTCACCATGGGGGCCGACCCGGTCGCGGCGGCGATCCTGCACGCCGGTGCAGCGCAGGGCCGCGCGATCGACGCGTTCGTCGTCCGCAAGCAGGGCAAGGCGCACGGCCTCCAGCGCCAGATCGAGGGCCCGGACGTCGCGGGCCGCCGCGTGGTCGCCGTCGAGGACACCTCGACGACGGGCGGGTCCGTCCTCACCGCGGTCGAGGCGCTGCGCGCCGCCGGTGCACTGGTCGTCGGCGTCGCGGTCATCGTCGACCGCGGCACCGGCGCCCGCGAGGCCATCGAGGCGGAGGGGCTGCCCTACCGGGCGGCGTTCGACCTGACCGACCTCGGCCTCGCCGCCCAGTAGAGACCGCTCCGCCCGTGGAACCGGCCGCCGTCGCCGCGCTCGCGGTCCTCGTCGTGCTGCTCGGGGGGACGACGCTGTGGCTGTACGGCGCCTACAACGGCCTGCTCGGCCTGCGCCGCCTCGTCGAGCGCACGTGGGAGCAGGTCGACGACGAGATGCGCCGCCGCCACGACCTCGTGCCGAACCTGCTGGCCGTCGTCCGGGGCCGCACCCGGCCCGCGGACGCTGGCGCCGCCGCAGCCGTGGACGCGGTCGTCACCGCGCTCGCCGCGGCCCGCGCCGCGGGGCCGTCCGTCCCCGAGCGGGCCGCCGCCGAACGTGTTCTCTCCCAGGCGCTCGAGAGTCTCTTCGGGGTCGCGGACCGGCACCCGGCGCTGCGCGGCGAGGAGTCCTACCTCGCGCTGCGGCGCGAGCTCACCGACATCCAGGGCCGGGCGACCGCAGCCCGCCGGCTCTACAACGCCAACGTCTCCCGGCTCGACACCCGTCGCGCGACCTTCCCGGCGGGGGTCGTCGCGCGGCTCGTCGGCGTCCGGCACGCGGAGGCGGCGGGCTCGCTGAGCGCCGACCCGCGGACCGCCGGGATCGACGTCCACGGCGGCACCTGACCCGGTCCGCCGGGCCGGTCCGCCGGTCGACCGGCTCAGGGGCGCGGGTTCGGGCGCAGCGTCCGGTTCTCGGCCGGTTCGGCGATCTCGGCGCGGAACGGGCTCGCCGGGTAGGTGCCGAGGACCCGCAGGTAGGCGGAGAAGAAGGCGAGCTCCTCGAGGGCCAGCGCCAGCGGGGTGTCCTTCGGGTGGCCCTCGACGTCGGCGTAGAACTGCGTCGCGAAGAACGTGCCGCCGAGCTGGTAGCTCTCGAGTTTCGTCATGTTGACGCCGTTCGTCGCGAAGCCGCCCATCGCCTTGTAGAGCGCCGCCGGGACGTTCCGGACCCGGAAGACGAACGTCGTGATGACCGGCCCGTCCGACTGCGGCGGCTCGTGCGGCTCCCGGGCGAGGACGACGAACCGGGTCGTGTTGTGGTGCTCGTCCTCGACGTCCTCGGCGAGGATCTCCAGGCCGTAGAGGTCCGCGGCGATCCGGGGCGCGAGCGCGGCGACCGTCGGGTCGCCGAGGGCCGCGACCTCACGGGCGGCGCCGGCGGTGTCGTCCGCGACGATCGCGCGCCAGCCGTGCTCGCGGATGAGCCGGCGGCACTGGCCGAGCGCGTGCGTGTGGCTGCGCACGGTGCGGACCTGGTCGATCGTCGTGCCCGGCACGACCATGAGCTGGAAGTGGATCGGCATGAAGTGCTCGCCGACGATGTGCAGCCCCGAGTCGGGCAGCAGGTGGTGGATGTCCGCGACCCGGCCCGCGATCGAGTTCTCGATGGGGATCATCGCGAGGTCGACGTCCCCGCTCGTCATCGCGGCGAAGGCGTCCTCGAAGGTCGCGCAGGGGACGGTCTCGAGGCCGGGGTAGACCTCGCGGGCCGCGGCGTCGGAGTTCGCTCCCGGCTCGCCCTGGTAGGCGATCCGGGCCGGTGCGGCGCTCTTCTCGGGCAGTGTCTCGGGCACGGACGGACAGCCTACGGCGCGGGCCGCTCGCCCGCGGTGGCGTCCGCGGGCCGGTCACGCCGGTGACGGGCCCAGCCGACGACCGGGACGACGACCGACGTGAGGATCGCGACCCCGGCGACGGCGTAGGCGGCCCACTTGACCGCCGGGACCGAGTGGCCGACGTAGCCGAGCGCCACGAGGCCGCTGCCCCAGACCGCGGCGCCGACGAGGTTCGCCGAGAGGAAGCGCGGGTAGCTCATCCGCCCGATGCCGGCGAGGATCGGGGTGAAGGTCCGCACCCAGGGGATGAACCGGGCGATGACGACCGCCCACCAGCCGTACCGCTCGTAGAACCGCTCGGCGCGCTCGACGTGCCGCGCCGCACGGCCCGCCTTGCGCAGCAGCCACGGCCGGCCGAGCCGGCGGCCGGACCAGTAGCCGACGGCGTCCCCGGCGACCGCCGCGACGAAGACGCCGGCGGCGAGCACCGGCAGGGACAGGCCCGTGCCGGGCTCGGCGGCGAGCAGCCCGGCGGTGAAGAGCACCGAGTCGCCGGGCAGGAAGAAGCCGACGAGCAGTCCGGACTCGACGAAGACGAGCGTGAAGAGGACGACGTACACCGCGCCCGCGGACAGGTTCTCGATGTCGGTGAGGCCCGAGAGCCACTCGGACATCAGGCCCGCCCTGCGTCGTCGGTGCCGTCGTCGGACCCGTCGTCGGACCCGTCGTCGGACCCGTCGTCCGTGGCGTCGTCCGGGTGCCCGCCCGGGGGCAGCGCCGGGGCGACGACCCAGTCGGCGTGGTAGTCGACGGCGTCCCCGGGGGCGTCGTCGGTGCGGGCGGAGTACGGCTCGAGCAGGTCGGTCACGGCGTCGCTCAGGGCGCGGGCCTCGGACGGGGTCAGCCGCAGCCCGCTCATGAGGAACGCGCTCGGCCGGTCGTTGTCCGGGCCGTGGGTGTGCCGGTAGGCCCGCGCGGCCTCCGTCTCGGCGAGGAGCTGGTCGGTCATCCGGCCGAAGAGCACCTGCTCGGCGGCCCGGCCGGCGAGCGGCGACTCGGCCCTGATCCGCATCCCGGTGCCGAGCGCGCGCCAGGGACGCTCCCGCCCGTCGTCCGTCGCGTCGGCGCGGCCGACGAGGCCGAACCGTTCGAGCGCGCGCAGGTGGTAGCTCATCGCGGACGGCGTGAGCCCCGCGACCCGGGCGCACTCGGTGGCCGTGAGCACGGCGCCGCCGAAGAGCCGTTCGAGGACGGCGACCCGCGCCGGGTGCGCCAGGGCCCGGATCGCCCGCGGGTCGGAGACGACGATGTCGCCGTCCTCGGTCCGCCGCTGCCCCACCTGCGCAGGGTACGACGCCGTCCGCGGTGCGACCCGGCGGCGGGCCGGGTGCCCGCCGGTACCCCTTGCGGATCCCATATCTGAAAGAGTACCTTCACAAATTATGAAGCAGATGCTTGAGAACTCCGTCTGGCGGCACCGGGACCTGCGACTGGCCGCGGCCGGCCGGTCGGCGTCCTTCCTCGGCGACGAGGTCGCGACGATCGCGCTGACGCTCTACGCGTTCGACGCGGGCTGGGGCGCGACCGGCGTCGCCGCCGTCCGCGTCGCGGCGGCCCAGCCGCGCGCTCTCGGTGCGCCGCTCGCCGGCCGGGTCGTCGACCGGGTCGACTCCCGGCGGGCGACGACGCTCGCCGCGCTCTGGCAGGGCCTCTGCGCGCTCGGCGCGATCGTCGTCCTGCTCCTGGGGGACCCGGCCTCGTCGGTCACCGCCGCGGCCCTGCTCGCGCTGGTCGCCGCCCTCGGTGCCGGCCAGGCGGTCTCCGGGCCGGCGTGGCAGGCCCTCGTCCCGCACCTCGTGCCGCGCGACGAGGTGCCGCGGGCGGTCGCACTGCTGCAGTCGACGACGACCCTCGCCGGGGTCGCCGGGCCGGCCGTGGGCGGCCTGCTCGTCGCGGGCGGCGGCGTCGCCGGCGCGCTGGCCGTCGTCGCCGTGTGCTTCGCGTTGCTCGCCGTCGCCGCCCGCGCCGTGCGCACCGTGCGCCGGCCCGGGCCGGCGGCGGCCGGCGGCGGCACCTGGGCCGGCTACGCGCTGCGGCGGGACGACCGCGTCCTCGGGACGCTCGTCGCGGGGCTCGTCGCGATGATCGTCGTGCTCCAGGTCGTCGTCGTCCTCGACGTCCTCCTCGTGCGCGACGTCCTCGGGGCCGGGCCGGCCGGCTACGGGGCCGTCAACGCGCTCTTCGCCGCCGCGAGGGTCGTCGGCGCGCTCG
>JACRAB010000452.1 GCA_016213575.1 Actinomycetota bacterium | reverse complement strand
CGGACGAGCACGATCGAGTGCTCCTGGAGGTTGTGGCCGACGCCCGGGATGTACGCCGTGACCTCGATCTGGCTGGTGAGGCGGACACGCGCCACCTTGCGCAGCGCCGAGTTCGGCTTCTTCGGCGTCGTCGTGTAGACGCGGGTGCACACGCCGCGCCGCTGGGGGCTCCCCTTGAGGGCCGGCGTCTTCGTCTTGCCGACCTTGTCCTGGCGGCCCTTGCGGACCAGCTGCTGGATCGTGGGCACCGGTTCTCCGAACTCTCTCTTCGCCTCGAGCCTGGGCTCTGTGGTCTTCCGTCGTGGGCGGCGGCTTGCCGCGCCGGTCCTGCAAGTTCGTTTGTCGGCGTCTCCGCCGTGGCCTCTCGGCCCGCTCCTCCCCCGACCCCCGGGGTCGGGCGTGTCGCGTCGTCCGCGCTGCGCTCCGGGACCGGATCCGAGAGGAGTCGGTTGGAGCAGGCGCTCTGGCTGCCACGAGTCGCTGGACGTTTCGGCTCAGCGACCGCCCCGGGCAGCCGGGAAAGCCCGGGCAGACCCAGGCACGGATGTCGAGGTTACCCGTCTGCCGCAGCGAGCGTCAAAACGGCCCCCGCCCCGTCGGCGGGTCCCCCGGCGGGTCGCCGACGCCGGGCGGAGGAGGGCTGGTATTGCCCTCCCCCCCCGGCGCCGGCGACACCGTGGGAACAGTGCCCCGGCGACCGCGTCAGCGGTCGTAGCGTCCGAGGTCGAACTCCTCGAGCGGGACCGCCGCACCGCTGCCGGTGCCGAAGTGGCCGTAGTCGACCTCTTCGTAGCCGGGCATCGTGTACATGGCGGCCTTCGCCTCGTCGGTCGGCTCCACCCGGATGTTCCGGTAGCGGGGAAGCCCCGTACCGGCCGGGATGAGCTTGCCGATGATGACGTTCTCCTTGAGGCCGAGCAGCGGGTCGCTCTTGCCGTTGATCGCGGCGTCGGTGAGGACCCGGGTCGTCTCCTGGAAGGACGCGGCGGACAGCCACGACTCCGTCGCGAGCGACGCCTTCGTGATGCCCATGAGCTCGGGACGACCCGAGGCCGGCGTACCGCCCTCGGACACGACCCGCCGGTTCTCGCCCTCGAAGCGCGAGCGCTCCACGAGCTCGCCGGGCAGCAGCTCGGCGTCCCCGGACTCGATGATCGTCACCCGCTTGAGCATCTGGCGGACGATGACCTCGATGTGCTTGTCGTGGATCGACACGCCCTGGCTCCGGTAGACCTCCTGGACGGCGTCCACGAGGTGCACCTGGACGGCGCGCGGCCCGAGGATGCGCAGGACCTGCTTGGGGTCCACGGCGCCCTGGATGAGCTGCTGGCCGACCTCGACGTGACCGCCGTCCTCGACGAGGAGACGGGACCGCCGGGAGATCGGGTAGGCGATCTCCTCCGAGCCGTCGTCCGGCACGACGACGAGCTTGCGCGAGCGCTCCGCGTCGTCGATCCGGACCCGGCCGGCCGCCTCGGAGATCGGGGCGACACCCTTCGGGGTGCGCGCCTCGAAGAGCTCCTGGACACGCGGCAGACCGTGGGTGATGTCACCGCCCTCGGAGGAGACACCACCGGTGTGGAAGGTCCGCATCGTCAGCTGCGTGCCCGGCTCGCCGATCGACTGGGCGGCGATGATGCCGACCGCCTCGCCGATGTCGACGAGGATCCCGGCCGCCAGCGAACGCCCGTAGCACCGGGCGCACGTGCCGACCTTGGACTCGCAGGTGAGGACCGAGCGCACCTTGATCTGCTTCACGCCGCGCTCGACGAGGGCGTTGATGTTCACGTCGCCCAGGTCGGTGTTCGCCGGGAGCAGGACCTCGCCGCCGACGACGACGTCCTCGGCCGACGAGCGCGAGTACACGCTCGTCTCGACGTCGTCGTGACGACGCAGGCCGCCACCGGCGATCTCGGTCGCGATCGGCATCATGAGACCGCGCTCGGTGCCGCAGTCCTCCTCGCGGATGATGACGTCCTGCGCGACGTCGACGAGACGACGCGTCAGGTAGCCGGAGTCCGCCGTCCGCAGCGCGGTGTCGGCCAGACCCTTTCGCGCACCGTGCGTCGAGATGAAGAACTCGAGCACGGTCAGGCCCTCGCGGAAGTTCGCCTTGATCGGGCGCGGGATGATCTCGCCCTTCGGGTTGGCGACGAGGCCTCGCATACCCGCGATCTGGCGCATCTGCATCCAGTTACCGCGGGCACCGGACGCGACCATCTTGTAGATGGAGTTCGTCCGCGGGAGGTTGCCCTCCATCTCCTTGGCGACCTCGTTGGTGGCCTGGGTCCAGATCTCGATGAGCTCCTGCCGACGCTCGTCGTCGGTGATGAGGCCCTTCTCGTACTGCGACTGGACCTTCGCCGCCTTGATCTCGTAGCGGTCGAGGATGTCCTGCTTGCCCGGAGGCGTGACGACGTCCGAGATCGAGACCGTGACGCCGGAGCGGGTGGCCCAGTGGAAGCCGGCCTCCTTGAGGGCGTCCAGCGTCGCCGCGACGGCGACCTTCGGGTAGCGCTCGGCGAGGTCGTTGACGATCCGCGAGAGCTCCTTCTTGTCCACGTCGGTGTCGACGAACACGTAGTCCGGCGGCAGCGTCTCGTTGAACAGCGCGCGACCGAGGCTGGTCTCCAGGACGATCGGGTCGCCCGGCTCCCAGCTCTCGGGCGCGACCCACGACGCCGGCGGCACGACACCCGCGATGCGGATCTTGGCCTTGGCGTGCAGGTCGAGCTCACGGGCGTCGTACGCCATGATCGCCTCGGCGACCGAGCCGAACGAGCGGCCCTCACCGGCCACGCCCTCCCGCTGGGAGGTGAGGTGGTAGAGGCCGATGATCATGTCCTGGGTGGGCATGGTCACGGGCCGGCCGTCGGCCGGCTTGAGGATGTTGTTGCTCGAGAGCATGAGGATCCGCGCCTCGGCCTGGGCCTCGGCCGACAGCGGCAGGTGCACCGCCATCTGGTCGCCGTCGAAGTCCGCGTTGAACGCGGTGCAGACGAGCGGGTGGATCTGGATCGCCTTGCCCTCGACGAGCTGCGGCTCGAAGGCCTGGATGCCGAGGCGGTGCAGCGTCGGTGCGCGGTTCAGCAGCACCGGGTGCTCCGAGATGACCTCCTCGAGCACGTCCCAGACGACCGGGCGCGCGCGCTCGACCATGCGCTTGGCGCTCTTGATGTTCTGCGCGTGGTTGAGGTCGACGAGCCGCTTCATGACGAACGGCTTGAACAGCTCCAGCGCCATCTGCTTGGGCAGGCCGCACTGGTGCAGCTTGAGCTGCGGGCCGACGACGATGACCGAACGGCCGGAGTAGTCGACGCGCTTGCCGAGCAGGTTCTGGCGGAACCGGCCCTGCTTGCCCTTGAGCATGTCGGACAGCGACTTGAGCGGG
>JACRAB010000066.1 GCA_016213575.1 Actinomycetota bacterium | reverse complement strand
TCTCATCGTCCCGGCGGCCGTCCGCGCGGCGGTCGTGGCCTTCCTGCGGGACGACCCGCGGGTCACCCACGTCGTCGTCCTGCCGGGGGCGGCCGTCGACCCGGCCGGCGACCTCGTGCTCGTCGACGTCTCCCGCGAGGCGGTGACGGACGTCCTGGAGCACCTGCGCACCCTCGGCCTCGACGACCGCGGCGCGGTCGCGATGGAGACCGTGGACGCCGCCCCGTCGGTGCACGCGGTCGCGGCCGAGGCCGCGGCGCCCGGCTCGCCGGACGACGGGATCGTGTGGGACCTCGTCGACGAGCGCGCCGAGGCCGACGCCCGGTCCTCGTGGTCGTTCTACGCCTTCCTCTGCCTCGCGACGATGATCGCCTCGGTGGCCGTCGTCACCGACTCCCCGGTCCTCGTCGTCGGCGCGATGGTCGTCGGCCCGGAGTTCGGCCCGGTCGTCGCCCTCGCGTACGGGATCGTCATGCGTCGCGCCCGCCTCGTCCGGGACGCGCTCGCGCTCCTCGGGCTCGGGTTCGCCGCCGCGATCGCCGTCACCGCGGTCGCCGCGCTCGTCGTCCGGGCGGTCGGCTGGGTCGAGCCGGCCGACCTCGCCGCCGCGAGGCCGCTCACCGCCTTCATCTGGCGGCCCGACGAGTGGTCGGTCGTCGTCGCGCTCCTCGCCGGGTTCGCCGGCGTCCTGTCCCTCACGGCGGGCCGCTCGAACGCCCTCGTCGGCGTCTTCATCTCGGTGACGACCGTGCCCGCCGCGGGCAACCTCGCGCTCGCGGTCGCGCTCTGGGTGCCCGAGGAGATCGGCGGCTCGGCGCTCCAGCTCGCGGTGAACCTCGTCGGGCTCACCGTCGCGGGGACGCTCCTGCTCGCCGTCCAGCGGGTGCTGACCCGGCGGACGGCGCCCCGCACGCAGCCGGCTACAGCGCCAGCCGCTCCCTGACGACGACGGCGAGCGAGTCGGCGACGGAGCGGGCCTGGTCGCCCTCGGCGGCCTCGACCATGACGCGCACGAGCGGCTCGGTGCCGGACGGGCGCAGCAGCACCCGGCCGCTCGCGCCGAGGCGTGCCTCGGCGGCGGCGACGGCGGCGACGACGCCCTCGTCGGTGGCGGCCCGGGCCTTGTCGACGCCCTTGACGTTGACGAGCACCTGCGGGAAGCGCTGCATGACGCCGGCGAGGTCGGCGAGCGTGCGGCCGGTCTGGGCCATCCGGGCCAGCAGGTGCAGCCCGGTGAGCAGGCCGTCGCCGGTCGTCGAGTGCTCGAGCATGACGACGTGGCCGGACTGCTCCCCGCCGAGGGTGTACCCGCCGCGGCGCATCTCCTCGAGGACGTAGCGGTCCCCGACCCCGGTCTGGATCGTCTTGACGCCCTCGGCCTCCATCGCCCGCAGCAGGCCGAGGTTGCTCATGACGGTCGTTACGAGGGTGTCGTCGGCGAGCGCGCCGCGCTCCCGGAAGGCGAGCGCGAGCACGGCCATGATCTGGTCGCCGTCGACCTCGCGGCCGAGGTGGTCGATCGCGAGGCAGCGGTCCGCGTCGCCGTCGAAGGCGATGCCGGCCTGCGCCTCGTGCGTGACGACGGCGTCCCGGAGCTTGTCGAGGTGCGTCGAGCCGTAGCCGTCGTTGATGTTGAGCCCGTCGGGCTCGGCCCCGATGACGACGACGTGCGCGCCCGCCGCGCGCAGCGCCCGCGGGCCCACGGCGCTCGCGGCGCCGTGCGCGCAGTCGACGACGACCCGCACCCCGTCGAGCCGGTGGGGCAGCGTCCCGAGCAGCCGCTCGACGTAGCGGTCCGCGGCGTCCGGGAAGGCCCGGACCCGGCCGACGGCGGCGCCGACGGGGCGCTCCCAGGTCTCCCCGAGCCGCTTCTCGATGGCGTCCTCGACGTCGTCGGGCAGCTTGTGCCCGCCCCGGGCGAAGAACTTGATGCCGTTGTCCGGCATGGCGTTGTGCGACGCGGAGAGGACGACGCCCAGGTCCGCGCCGGTGTCCGCGACGAGGCCCGCGACGGCCGGCGTCGGGAGCACGCCCGCGTCGTCGACGTCGACCCCGGCGCTGGCGAGACCGGCGACCGTCGCGGCGGCGAGGAACTCCCCGGAGGCGCGCGGGTCGCGCCCGACGACGGCGCGCGGGCGGTGCCCGGCGAACTCCCCGACCTCGGCGAGCACGTGCGCGGCCGCCACGGCGAGGTCGAGCGCGAGCTCGGCCGTCACGTCACGGTTCGCCGTCCCACGGACGCCGTCGGTCCCGAAGAGTCGTCCCACGCCGGTCCTCCTGTCACTGCCGCCATCGGCACGGCTGCCACGGGCAGCATCGCGTCCGGTCAGCACACACTACGGATCCGGATCGCCCTGCGTATCCGGACAGAGTCGTACAGATCATCACATCGCGCAGCGTCGCCCGCCGCGGAACCGTCGGGTCGGCGGTCGTCCTGCGGCGGGCGGCCGCTCGTTCAGACGGCGGCCGACCGTCGTTCACCCGGCCGCGGGACGCACGACGGCCCCGGACCGCACGAGGCGTTCCGGGGTCGCACGTGGACTGTCGGCGGGTGGCCGCAGGTCAGCGCTTGCTGTACTGAGGCGCCTTGCGGGCCTTCTTGAGACCGGCCTTCTTGCGCTCCTTGACCCGCGCGTCCCGGGTGAGGAAGCCGGACTTCTTCAGCGTCGGGCGGTTCGCCTCGAGGTCGATGCCGTTGAGGGCACGGGCCACGCCGAGCCGCAGCGCGCCGGCCTGGCCGGACGAGCCGCCGCCGTGGATCCGCGCGATGACGTCGAAGCGGCCCTCGGTCTCGGTGACCTTGAAGGGGTCGTTGACGAGCTGCTGGTGGACCTTGTTCGGGAAGTAGTCCTCGAGCGTGCGCCCGTTGATCTTCCACTGCCCGCTGCCCGGCACGAGGCGGACGCGCGCGATGGCCTCCTTGCGGCGGCCGGTGGCGGCGCCGGGGGCCGTGATGCTCGAGCCGCCGCCACGGGTCTGCGGCGTCGAGGTGGTGTAGCTGCTCGGTGCGTCCTCGCCGTCGAGGACGACGTCCTCGATCTCGGCAGTGGTCTCAGCCACGGTTCTCCTTGATTCGGTGGTTCGACGTGCGGGGCGCGTGGCTTACTGCGCGACCTGCGAGATCTCGTACGGCTGCGGCTTCTGCGCCTGGTGGGGGTGCTCGGAACCGCGGTAGACCTTGAGCTTGCTCAGCTGAGCGCGACCCAGGGTGTTCTTCGGGATCATGCCGCGGACGGCCTTCTCGACGGCGCGCTCCGGGTTCTTCTCGAGCAGCTCGGTGTAGCCGGTGGCGCGCAGGCCGCCCGGGTAGCCCGAGTGGCGGTACGCCTTCTTCTGCTCGCGCTTGTTGCCCGTCAGGGCGACCTTGTCCGCGTTGATGATCACGACGAAGTCACCGGTGTCGAGGTGAGCGGCGAAGGTCGGCTTGTGCTTGCCACGCAGCAGGATCGCGACCTGCGAGGCGAGACGGCCGAGCACGACGTCGGTCGCGTCGATGACGTGCCAGCGCCGCTCGACGTCGGCGGCCTTGGGGGTGTACGTGCGCACAGTCGTAGCCTTCGTCCTCATCCGGATGACATTCACGAGCCGGTCACAGGCCTGCGGACCCCGTTCGCACGGGGCCTGCCGGGTTCATGTGGCCGGGTCGAGGGCCCTCGAGCGGGCGGCACCGCGAGTGCGGGCGTCCACGCAGGAGCACAACGACCTATGAGGTTACCGGGGCGCCGACGGGGGGTCAAAACGCGCCCTCCGACGGCACCCCGGCACCCGTTCGGGACCTATTCTCGCCGATGAACTGCAGTGCTCCTGACCATTCCGGCCGGGACCCTGCCCGCCGCCGTCGTCACTGCTGCTCGACGAGGACGGCGACGGTGCGGGCGGGCACCGTCACCGCGCCCTTGGCGGCCTCCCAGGACGTCGTCCGGACCACCGGGTCGGCCCCGGCCGTCTGGACCGGTGAGAGGGCCAGCGACGCCCCCACGAGGTCGGTCACGGTCTGGGTCGTCGCCTTCGGCGAGGCGTTGAGGACGACGAGCAGGCTCTTCGCCGTGGGGTCCAGGTCCGTCCCCACGGTGTCGGAGATCCGCATGACGACGACGCCGGGGGTCTGGTCCGGGCCACCGAGCGGGAAGCTGACCCGCTTCGTGATCTCGTCCGCCGAGCCGAGCCGGAACAGCGGGCTCGAGAACCGCAGCCGCAGGAGGTCCTGCGCCCCCGCCGTCGCCGTCGCGACGTCGGCCGCCGACGGCTTCAGGGCCGGGTCGCCGAGCAGCGGCCTGGCGTACGGCCACTTCGACTCGTTGTCCGCCTTCGGCGGCAGACCGCGGCCGAAGCCGTTGTCGACGCCGGCACCGGGCCAGCCGAGGTGGTTGAACCAGTCGCCCGAGTCGAACGAGTTCCGGTCGAGCGACTTGCTCCGGAGCAGGTCCGAGCCGGCGTGGAAGAACGCCGGGGTCTGGGCGAGCGCGACGGTCGCCATCGACACGGTGTTCATCCGCACCCGGTCGGCCATCGGCGTCGCGGGCGGCAGCTTGTACGTCAGCGCGTCCCAGAGGGTCTCGTTGTCGTGCGCGTCGACGTAGGTGATCACCTCGTCGGGCTGGTCGGCGTACCCGGCCGGTGAGCCGTTGTAGTCCACCTGGTCGCCGCGCACGGTCTTCCCGGTCGCGTCGGTGAAGGTGAACGCCCGCAGGTTGCCGGCCATCCCGAGCTTCACGAGGTCCTGGTCGTGCAGGAGCGTCGCCTTCTGCTCGTCGGCCGTGCCGTTGGCCGGCGAGGCGTTCGGGTCGGTGAACAGCCCCGAGCCGAAGCCCTGCTTGCGCGGGTCCTCGTCGAAGGGCCCGCCGCCGCGGACGCCGTCCCGCAGCCGGTCGGAGAAGGTCCCGATCCCGGTGCCGCCGAGGTTGCCCTGCCGGGCCTGGACGAAGAGCGCGTCGTTCGCGACCTCGCCGAAGTTCCAGCCCTCGCCGTAGACGTAGACCTTCCGGCCGTCGACACCGTCCTTGGCCGGGGTCAGGGCGTCGAGCGCCGAGCGGACGGCGAGCATGTTCGCCGTCGACGCGTGGCCCATGAGGTCGAACCGGAAGCCGTCGACCTTGTAGTCCCGCGCCCAGCGGACCACGGAGTCCACCATCAGCTTCTCCGCGAGGGCGTGCTCGGTCGCGACGTTCTGGCAGCAGGTCGACGTCTCCACCGCACCGGTCTTCGGGTTCAGCCGGTGGTAGTAGCCGGGCACGACCTTGTCGAGGACCGAGCGGTCGCCCTGGCCCGACTCCGCGGTGTGGTTGAACACCTGGTCGAGGACGACGTGGAGCCCGTCGGAGTGCAGCGCGCCGACCATGGTGCGGAACTGCGCGACACGGGCGCCGCCGTCCGGGTCGGTGGCGTACGAGCCCTCGGGCACCGACCAGTGGTACGGGTCGTAGCCCCAGTTGTAGCCGTCCTTGCCGGCGACCGCGCCCACGCAGGCCTGCTGCGCGTCGGAGTCGGCGGGCAGCGACGGCAGGTCGCAGTCCGGGGCGGCCTGCTTCGCCCGGTCCTCCTCGATCGTCGCGATGTCGAACGTCGGGAGCAGGTGCACCGTCGTGAGCCCGGACTTCGCGAGCTCGCGCAGGTGCTTGCGGCCCAGGCCCTCGTCGGCGAACGCGAGGTACGTGCCGCGGTGCGCGGCCGGCACCGTGCTGTCGTCGATCGAGTAGTCCCGCACGTGCAGCTCGTAGATCGTCTGGTCCACGGACCGCTTCAGCGCCGGCGCCTTCGCCGTCCGCCACGGCGCCGGCCGGAAGGCCGGGTCCGCGAGGTCGACGGCGACCGAGTGCGTCGACCCGGTCGTCAGCCCGGTCGAGTACGGGTCGGTGACGCGGTTCGTCACGACCTTCTTCGCCGACGGCGCCCAGACGGTGACCTCCCAGAGGTACCGCGCGTTGCGCCAGGCCTTCCCGCCCTCGGCGGTCCAGACCCCGGACGCCGCGGACTGCTCCGGCCGGACCCGCACGGGTGCCGCGCTCAGCGCCCGGCCCGCGGGCCAGACGAGGAGCGTGGCGGACTGCGCCGTCGGTGCCCACAGCCGGAACGTCGGGGCCGCGGACGGCGTCCCCGCACCGTCGAAGGTCACGCCGAGCCGCTGCCCGGTCGCCTTGCCGGCGTAGAGGTCGTCGAGCACCCCGGGCACCTGGACGCCGGAGGCGTCGAGCAGGGCGCCGAGGTCGTCGTAGAGCCCGACCGCGACCTGCCCGGTGAGGATCGACGGCGCCTGCCGCGCGACCCGGTCGGGCAGCCGCAGCGCCACGTAGCCCTTCAGCGCCGGGTACTTCGCGACGACGTCGGCGGGCAGCCCCTTCGGGTCCCACGTGAGCGCCGCGGACTCGCCGCCGGTGACCGCCTCGGCGTCGAGCCCGAGACCGCCGTCCTTCGACCAGTGCAGCCGCCAGCCGAGCGTGCCCGGGTCGACGTCCGGCAGCTGGTCGGCCGGCCAGGCGACGAGGTCACGGGCGACCCAGTGCGCCTTGGCCTTGGACAGGTCCGCCGCCGAGCCGGCCCTGGAGGCCGTCACGGTGAGGACGTGCGTCGACAGCACGTACGAGAACGTCATGATCGTGCCGTCGGCAGGGACGGCGAACGGGATGTTCCCGCCGTCCCTCACCCCGCCGGCACCGTAGTTCTCGGTCCACGCGAGGCCGTGCGCGGCCTTCATCTCGTAGGAGCCGGCCGGGATCCGGTCGGTCCGGAAGGTGAAGGTGCCGTCGCCGTCCGGGTCCTGCAGCCACGAGCGCATGCAGTCCGGTGACCAGTCGGCCGGGCAGCCGAGCTCGGACTGGAACGAGCCGGGCGCGGTGATGATCGGGCCCTGCGCGTCGCTCGTCACCCAGTGCGTGCCGTGGTCGTAGTAGAAGCTCACGGTGCCGGGGTTCGTGTAGGAGATGTTGCCGCCGTTGGCGACCGCCCCGACCCCGTAGTTCTCGTCCCAGGACTTGTTCACCGCGGCCTTGTAGGCGTAGGCGCCCGCGGGGATCGTGTAGGTCCCCTTCCAGACGTCGTCCTTGGGGTCGCGGGTCAGCTGGGCCTGGTCGCAGTCCGGCATCCAGTCGGCGGCGCAGCCCATCTCGCTGTTGTGGTCGCCCGGCACGCTGACGTTCGCCGGCTGGACGACCGGGTCGATCGGGCCGCCACCGCCGGTGCCGCCGCCGGACGGCTCGCCGACGACGCCGAACGAGGACGACGCGGCGAGGTTGCCGCTCGCGTCCCGGACGACGGCGCGGGTCTCGACGACGGTGCCCTTGGCGAGACCGCTGACGTCCGGCATGACCCGGTAGGGCGCGTTGTCGTCCGTGCCGAGCTTGGTCCAGGTGCCGGCCCCGGCGACGCGCCAGGCGTAGGTCACCTCGCTGAAGGCGTTCTCCGGCACCGCGACCCGCAGCTCGACGCGGCCGGCGGCCGGGTTCGCGGCCGGGGCCGGCGACAGCGTGCCGCCGGGGGCGGGGCTGACCCAGGTCGCGGACGGCGCGGCGGTGCGCCGCGGCAGCCCGGCCTCGGCCTTCCACACCAGGGCCGTGAGCGGCGGGACGGTCACGGTGACCCGGCCCTCCCGGTCGGCGACGAGCCGCTTGGCGCCGCCGAACAGGCCGGCGAACTGCGCGCCGCCCCTGCCGTACGTCGCGAAGGACGCGGTCTTCGCCGTCGTCGCGCTGTTGAGGGCGACGACGTACTCCCGGCCGGTCGCCCGGTCGACGCGGCTGAACGCGTAGACGCCCGCGGCGTCCGAGGAGTACCGGTGGAC
Source organism: Actinomycetota bacterium (assembly GCA_016213575.1). Lineage (GTDB taxonomy): Bacteria > Actinomycetota > Actinomycetes > Actinomycetales > Kineosporiaceae > R-H-3. The sequence goes on along the minus strand of JACRAB010000066.1, from coordinate 5,882 downwards.
CTGCGCGCCGTCGGCGAGGGCGGGGTGCTGCGCCCGGAGCCTCGCCAGGCCGGAGATCCAGCGGTAGAGCGGGTGCGCGGTGTCGAAGTTGTCCTGCGCGGTCGTCGCGTCGGTGCCGATGAGGTCGTCGTCGTTGTAGGTGGCGACCTTGCTCGGGAACATGTCCTGGCGCGCGTCCTGGTCGCCGCCGTCGCCGACGAAGCCCTGCTCGTCGCCGTAGTAGACGACGGGCTGCCCGCGGCTGGTGAACATGAGCGAGTTCGCGAGCATGTCCCGCTGCAGCGTCTCGTCGGCGGTGACGCCGGGGACGCCGGTGCGGATGAAGTTGCCGATCCGGCCCATGTCGTGGTTGCCGAGGAACGTCGGTGCCGCGTAGTTGTTGCCGTCGGCGTCGATGTGCCAGTCGTCGGCCGCGAAGACGTCCCGCAGCCCCGTCGTCTCCTTCCCCGTCGCGAAAGCCTGCGCCTTGGCCTGGAACGGGAAGTCGAGGGTCGCCTGCAGGGTGCCCTGCGTCGAGTACCGGGACGTGAAGCGCGGGTCGGCGTCGAAGACCTCGCCGAAGGCGAAGAAGTCCGGGGTGCCGACGTTCGCGGCCTCCTTGCGGATGGACGGGATGAAGTCCTGCCAGAACTCCATGTTCACGTGCTTCGTCGTGTCGATCCGGAAGCCGTCGACCCCGAAGTCCACCCACGCGTTGTAGATGTCCTCCATGCCCTTGACGACCGTGTGGTTCTCGGTGAACAGGTCGTCGAGGCCGAAGAAGTCGCCGTACTCGCTGCTCTCACCGGCGAAGGTGCTGTTGCCGCGGTTGTGGTAGAGCGTCGGGTCGTTGAGCCAGGCGGGGACCTTCACGGTCTTGTCCGCCTCGGTCGGGAACACCGGCGTGTACGGGAACGACGTCGCGGCGTCCATCGCGGGGAAGGTGTCCTTGCCCGCGTAGGCCTTGTCGTCGAACACCGTCCCGCTCGCGTCCTGGTACGGCGACGTCGCCTTGTCGACGTAGTCGTACTTCTTCTCGGTGTAGTCGATGACGTCCGCGGTGTGGTTGGTGATGATGTCGAAGAAGACCTTCATCCCCTTGGCGTGCGCCCGGTCGATGAGCGTCTTCAGCTCCGCGTTCGTCCCCATGTGCGGGTCGATCTGGGTGAAGTCGGTGATCCAGTAGCCGTGGTAGCCGGCGCTCGGGAAGCCGTTGTTGTCCTGCACGGGCTTGTTCTTGAAGGACGGCGTGAGCCAGATGGACGTCGTCCCCAGGCCCTTGATGTAGTCGAGCTTCGACGTCAGGCCGGCCAGGTCGCCGCCGTGGTAGTAGCCCTTGTGCGTCGGGTCGAGGCCGGCGGTCTTCGCGTCCGGGTAGCCGCCGAGGTCGTTGGCGGTCGAGCCGTTGGCGAACCGGTCGGTCATGACGAAGTAGAAGCGCTCACGGGTGAGGTCGTCGCGCAGCGAGCGGCCGGCGAGCGCCCGGTCGCCGGCGGTGACCCGCGTGCCGGGCAGGTCCGGCAGCCCGAGCGTCACGAGGTGGCTCTCGGCGTCGTAGCGGAACCGGACCTTCGTCGGGCCGGCGAGCACGAACGGGTAGTTCGGCCCGTTCGAGACCCCGCCGGTGCCGTAGTTCTCGTCCCAGCCGCCGTTGATCGCGACCTTGTACTCGTACGTGCCGGCCGGCACGGTGAAGGTCCGCTCCCACGTCGACGTGCCGGCGACCGGGGCGAGCATCGTCGCCTCGCACGGCGGCGCCCAGTCGTAGGGGCAGCCGAGCTCGCTCTGCAGGCTGCCCACCAGCCTCCCGCTCGCCGGGGCCCCGGCGAGGGCGGCGCGGGGGACGGCCACGGACGCCGCGGCGGGGCTCCCCAGTCCCGCCGCCGGCCCGGCCTGCGCCAGCGTGACGCCGAGCGCCGCCGACACCCCCAGGGCGATGAATGAGAGGCGGCCTCGGCCGCGCAAGAAATGGCGTGACAACACACTCATGCGATGACTCCCGGTACGCAGAGGCGGAACTATGGCGGCAGGGCCATTACCGGGAGCGACAGTCCGATCACCCTTGATCGTCTGATCTGAGTGGTGTGTCCGACATCGACACCCAGTGTGGCGATGACGTTAGCCCGAACGGGTGAGCAAGCGGAAGCGTTTGCACTGCAATTTTTCGCGCAAGAACAGCGCAAGGTAGTTGACCTCTCCAGCATCCCGGCCCCGTCGTGCGACGACCCGGCCCTCGGAGGTCAGGTCCGGCCGCCGGGCCGCCGATGACAAGGACGGACCCGGGCGCCTGCCCGGGCGCAGGAGGGAACCGCACCGTGGACCACGACCACGACTACGACCTGCTCGTGCTCGGCTCCGGGCCGGGCGGGCAGAAGGCCGCCATCGCGGCGGCCAAGCTCGGCCGCCGGGCCGCCGTCGTCGAGCGCCGCTCCATGGTCGGCGGGGTGTGCATCAACACGGGCACGATCCCGAGCAAGACCCTGCGCGAGGCGGTCCTGTACCTCACGGGTCTCAACATGCGTGAGCTGTACGGCCAGAACTACCGGGTCAAGGACGACATCGCCGTCGACGACCTGCTCGGTCGCACGCAGCACGTCATCGGCCGCGAGATCGAGGTCGTCCGGTCCCAGCTCTTCCGCAACGGGGTCGACCTCGTCCCCGGCTCCGCCCGGTTCGTCGACCCGCACACCGTGCTCGTGGACGCCGGCGACGGCACCCACCGCCAGGTCAGCGGCGAGCGCATCGTCATCGCCACCGGCACCCGCCCCGCCCGCCCGGCGAACATCGACTTCGACGACCCGCGGATCCTCGACAGCGACGGGATCCTCCACCTCGACGTCCTGCCCCGCTCGATGGTCGTCGTCGGGGCCGGGGTCATCGGGATCGAGTACGCCTCGATGTTCGCCGCCCTCGGCACGAAGGTGACGGTCGTCGAGCAGCGGGACCGGATGCTCGACTTCTGCGACTCCGAGGTCACCGAGTCGCTGAAGTTCCACCTGCGCGACCTGTCGGTGACCTTCCGGTTCGGGGAGAGCGTCGAGAGCGTCGAGGCGAGCCCGCGGGGCACGGTGACGACCCTCGCGAGCGGCAAGCGGATCCCCGCCGAGGCGGTCATGTACTCGGCCGGCCGGCAGGGTGCGACCGAGGCGCTCGACCTGCCGAAGGCCGGCCTGACCGCCGACCGGCGGGGCCGGATCGAGGTCGGCCCGACGTACCAGACCTCGGTGCCGCACATCTACGCGGTCGGCGACGTCATCGGCTTCCCGGCGCTCGCGTCGACGTCCATGGAGCAGGGCCGGCTCGCGGCGTACCACGCGTGCGGCGAGCCGGTGAACTCGCTCGTCGCGCTGCAGCCGATCGGGATCTACACGATTCCCGAGATCTCCTACTGCGGGCAGACCGAGGAGCAGCTCACCGCGGCGCGGGTGCCCTACGAGGTCGGCATCTCCCGGTACCGCGAGCTCGCCCGGGGCCAGATCATCGGCGACTCCTACGGCATGCTCAAGCTGCTCGTCTCGTCGCACACGCGGCACCTGCTCGGCGTCCACGTCTTCGGCTCGCACGCCACCGAGCTCGTCCACCTCGGCCAGGCGATCATGACGTGCGGCGGCACCGTCGACCAGCTCGTCGACACCGTCTTCAACTACCCGACGCTGTCCGAGGCGTACAAGGTCGCGGCCCTGGACGCCGTGAACAAGCTGCGCGCCGTCGCCCAGCTCGACGTGCCGGTCGCGCCGGCGGCCGCCGCGGCGTCCGCTCCCCGCCCCGCCACGCCGGCCGCCACCCCTCGGGTGCCCGCCCCGCGCTCGGCGAAGCGGGGCGCGCCGTCCGCCCGTGCACCCCGCAAGATCCCTGGTTAACGTCACGGGGTGATCCCCGAGACCACCACCAGCACGGACGACGACAGCCGCACCGAGCACCTCGTCACCGTCCTCACGACGGCCTTCGAGGACCTCATGCACGCCGACCCGGACGCGTTCCGGGTGAAGTTCCGCAAGATGGCGGCGGACCCGTTCGCCTTCTACCGCGGCAGCGCGACGGTGTTCTACGCGGACCTCGCGGGCACCGACGACCCGTGGGTCACCGAGCAGGGGTCCCGGGTCTGGATCCAGGGCGACCTCCACGCGGAGAACTTCGGCACCTACCTCGACTCCGGGGGCCGCCTCGTCTTCGACGTCAACGACTTCGACGAGGCCTACCTCGGGCACTGGACGTGGGACCTGCAGCGGTTCGCCGCGAGCCTGGCCCTGCTCGGTCTGCGCAAGGCGCTCCCCGACGACGCGATCGCCGACCTCACGGCGATGTACGCGCGCGGCTACCTCGACCAGGTGCAGCACTACACGCAGGTCGAGGACGACACCGGCTGGGCGCTCACGCTCGACACCGCCCAGGGCGCCGTCCTCGACGCGCTGCACCGGGCCAAGCTGCGCACCCGGGTCGGGCTGCTCGACTCCGAGACCGTCGTCGACGGCTACCGGCGCCGCTTCACCGAACGCCGCGGCGTGCGCCGCCTCGAGGACGCCGAGCGCGAGCAGGCGTGCGCGGCCTTCGAGGCCTACCGCGGGACGCTGCCCGAGCACGGCCGCCGGGACGACGTCGTCTTCGACGTGCTCGACGTCGTCGGCAGGAGCGGGCTCGGGATCGGCAGCGCCGGGCTGCCCGCGTACTCGTTCCTCGTCGAGGGCTTCACGCAGGCCCTCGACAACGACGTGATCCTCACGATGAAGCAGGCCAACGTCGCGGCACCGGTGCTCGCCGTCCCGCAGGACGCTCGCCGGGACGGCCGGTTCCAGCACCACGGGCACCGGACGGCGCTCTCGCAGCGCGCGCTCCAGGCGCACGCCGACCGGTTCCTCGGGTGGACCGAGCTCGACGTGCGCGGCGACGGGCCGGTCGGGTTCGTCGTCTCCGAGTACTCCCCCTACGAGCAGGACCTCGCGTGGGACGACATCACCGAGCCCGACGAGGTGGCCGCCGTCGTCGAGCAGCTCGGCCGCGCGACGGCGAAGATCCACTGCGTGTCGGACGTCGACAGCGACTCGGAGATCGTCGACTTCAGCGTCGAGCACGCCGTCGCGGAGGGCGTCGGAGACCGCGGCGACGCGTTCGTCGCCGAGCTCGTCGAGTTCGGCCGGCTCTACGCCGACCGGGCGCGGCGCGACCACCGGCTGTTCGTCGACGCGTTCCGCGGCGGGGCCTTCGACGCCGTGACGCCGACGTCGAGCGCGCCGCCCGCCGGCTGACCTGCGCCGTCCGGACATCCCCGCGCAACCTCGGCCTGCGTACGATCGGCGCAGCCGTCACGCCTGCCCGGGGAGTCGCGATGCCAGCACAGCCCTCGTCCCCGTACGACTACGACCTGCTGGTGCTCGGCTCCGGGCCCGGCGGGCAGAAGGCGGCCATCGCGGCGGCCAAGCTCGGGCGGCGGGCCGCGGTCGTCGAGCGCCGCTCGATGGTCGGCGGGGTGTGCATCAACACGGGCACGATCCCGAGCAAGACCCTGCGCGAGGCCGTGCTGTACCTCACCGGCCTCAACCAGCGGGAGATGTACGGGCAGAACTACCGGGTCAAGGACGACATCGCGATCGGCGACCTCACGGCGCGCACGCAGCACGTCATCGGCCGCGAGATCGAGGTCGTGCGGTCCCAGCTCTTCCGCAACGGGGTCGACCTCGTGCACGGCACGGGCCGCTTCGTCGACCCGCACACGGTCGCCGTCCGCGCCGAGCACGACGGCGAGCGGCTCGTCAGCGCCGACCGGGTCGTCATCGCGACCGGCACGAGCCCGGCGCACCCGCCGACGATCCAGTTCGACGACCGGCGGATCCTCGACAGCGACGGGATCCTCCACCTCGACGAGATCCCGCGCTCGCTCGTCGTCGTCGGCGCGGGCGTCATCGGGA
>JACRAB010000065.1 GCA_016213575.1 Actinomycetota bacterium | reverse complement strand
CGCCGGGACGACCCGGCGTCCGGGCTCGGCTGCCGGGCCTGCGCGGCCGCGGGCACCGCGCTGGACCGGGCGTGGGACCTGCTCGACGCCGTCTCCGCGGACGGCCCGCTCACCGCGGCCGCCCGAGGTGGGCACGGCGTCTGCCTGCGGCACGGGCTGCGGACGGCGGCCGGTCACGGCACTGCGGGCCGGCTCTTCGGCGAGGTGCTCGACGGCCGGCTCGCGGTGCTCGCGTGGGACGTCCGGGAGGGGCTGCGGCTGGGCCGCTGGGACACCCGCTTCGCCCCGGCCGGCGCGAGCGCGACCGCCTGGCGCCGCGCGACGACGCTGCTCGACGGCCGGATCGACCTCGGGACGCCGGTCACCTGACGGCACGTCGGGTGACCGGCGTCCGGTCGGCCGGGGCTCAGCGGCGCGCGGCCTCGTGGGTCGAGAGCGCACCGGTGGAGGTGTTGACCCCGGCGGCGGCCTCGAACTCGTGGAACGGCATGGAGATCGACCCGAGCGAGACGATCTCGCGCTTGAAGAACAGCGCCAGCGTCCAGTCGGTGACGACGCGGAGCTTGCGGTTCAGGGTGGGCACGCGGCTCAGGTGGTAGGTCCGGTGCATGAACCAGGCCGGCCAGCCCTTGAGCTTGATGCCGTAGACCTGTGCGACGCCCTTGTGCAGGCCGAGGCTCGCGACGGAGCCGACGTACTTGTGCCGGTACTCCTGGACCTCGCGGCCGCGCAGCGTGGCGACGATGTTGTCGGCCAGCCGCTTCGCCTGCCGGACCGCGTGCTGGGCGCTCGGCCCGGTCTCCTTGCCGGGGTTCGCCAGGTCGGGGACGGCGGCGTTGTCGCCCGCGCCCCACGCACCCTCGACGCCGGTGACCTGCAGGGTCGCGTCGCAGCGCACCTTGCCGCGCTCGTCGGTCGGCAGCCCGGCGAAGTTCGTCAGGGCCGGGTTCGCCTTGACGCCCGCCGTCCACACGATCGTGTCCGACTCGAAGGTCGTGCCGTCGGAGAGGGTCACGACGCCCTTCGTGCAGGACTCGAGCCGGGTCTTGAGCCGGATGTCGATGTTGCGCTCGGACAGCTGCAGGAGCGTGTACTCGCCCATGTCCGGGCCGACCTCGGGCAGGATCCGGTCCGAGGCCTCGACGAGGACGAACCGCAGGTCGTCCGGGGTGATCTTCTTGTAGTACTTCGTCGCGTCGCGGGCGAGGTCCTCGAGCTCGGCGAGCGCCTCGACGCCTGCGTACCCGCCGCCGACGAAGCAGAACGTCAGCGCCCGGCGCCGGCGGGCCAGGTCGTCGGTGGACTCGGCGACGTCGAGGCAGTTGAGGATCTGGTTGCGCAGGTAGATGGCCTCTTCGATGGTCTTGAAGCCGACACCCTCGTCCGCCAGGCCCGGGATGGGCAGCGTGCGGGCGACCGAGCCGAGGGCGACGACGACGATGTCGTAGTCGAGGTCGTACTCGGGACCGTCGATCGGGTCGAGCCGCGCCGTGCGGGCCGTGTGGTCCAGCGCGACGACGCGGGCGTTGATGATCTCGCACTTCTTGAGGACCCGCCGCAGCGGCACGACGACGTGGCGCGGCGACAGCGAGCCTGCGGAGGCCTCCGGCAGGAACGGCTGGTAGGTCATGTAGGAGCGGGGCTCGACGACGGTGACCGTCGCCTCCCCGGCGCGCAGCTTCGACTGCAGGCGCAGAGCGGTGTAGAGGCCGACGTAGCCCCCACCGAGGACGAGGATGCGGGGTGCCTTCGGGGTCACGGGGGTGGACATGGCTCTACGCTAAGCACTTGTGAAAACTTTCACAAGTCGGGACGGCCCCTTCTTCAAGGGACGGACGTCCTCTGTGTCGGAGATCACCAGGCTGCTCTCGCGCCGGCCCGGGAGCAGCGCGCCGTAGGCGATCGCCGCGACCGACAGCACGAAGCCGCCGACCTGGACGGCGGAGAGCACCTCGCCGCGCAGGGTCACCCCGAGGACCACACCGGTGACCGGCGCGGCGATCCCCAGCAGCGGCGGGGCGGCGACCGGCAGCCGCGGGATCCCCCGGAACCACAGGACGAACGCGACCCCGGTCGCCCCGAGCCCGAGCCATGCGACCCCGACGAGGGCCCCCGCGTCGAGCACGGGCGGCGCCCCCTCGACGACGAGGGCGAGCGGCACGAGGACGACGGTCGACAGCGCCAGCCGGCGGGCCGTGACGAGCACGGGGTCGGCGCCGGACGACGTCCGGCCGGCGAGCACCACCCCGGCGCAGAACGACACGTTCGCGGCGACCGCGGCGAGGACGCCGACCGGGTCGAGCCCCGCGCCCGGGTGGACGACGACGAGCCCGACGCCGACCGCCGCGACGACGCCGACGGCGAGGTCCGCCGTCCGGGGCCGGCGGCGGTCGAGGGCACCCGACAGCGCGAGGACGAGGAGCGGCTGCAGCCCGCCGACGGCCGCGGCGACCCCGCCGGGGAGGCGGTACACGGCGACGGTGAGCAGCGGGAAGAACAGCCCGAAGCTCGCGAGCGAGGCCGGGACCTCGCGCAGCCAGGCCCGTGCTCCCCCGCCGGCGGCGGCCGGGCCGTGCCGCAGGACGACGACGGCGAGCAGGAGCAGCGCGGCGGGCAGCACCCGCAGCGCCGCGACGAGCGGCGGGCGGCCCGGCGGCAGCAGGGCCGCGACGACGACGTACGTCGTTCCCCAGCTCACCGGGGCGAGCAGCGTGAGCGCGGCGGTGCCCGCTCCGGCGACGGGGCGGGCGGGGGTCGTGGCGGCCATGTCAGTAATCTCAATGTTGAGATAACGAATGTCAAGGTATCGGCTAGGATCGGGTTGTGACCAGGAGAGCACCGGTTGCCCCGGACGTCGTCGACGCCGTCGCGGCCCAGTGGCGCGCCGTCCGGCCGGACGTCGACCACTCCCCCCTCGAGGTCGTCGCGCGGGTGTCGCGGCTGTCCCGGCTCGTCGACCGCCGGCTCGGGGAGAACTTCGCCCGGCACGGTCTCGAGGACTGGATGTACGACGTCCTCGCGACACTGCGCCGTGGCGGCCCGCCGTACACGCTCACCCCGACCGAGCTCGTCCGGCAGGCGATGGTGACGACGGGGGCGATCACGAACCGGGTGGACCGGCTCGAGGCGCGCGGGCTCGTCGAGCGGGTGCCGGGCACGGACCGGCGCAGCGTCCCCGTCCGGCTCACGGCCGCCGGGCTCGCGCTCGTCGACGAGGTCGTCGCCGGGCACATGGCGCTCGAGGACGCGCTGCTCTCGGCGCTGCCGGCCGGCCGGCGGGCGGAGCTGGCCGACGCGCTGCGCACCGTGCTCGTCGCCCTCGGGGACGTGCCCGCCCGCTGACCCGGCGCCGGGACCCGTTACGCGAGAAGGGCTCTCGCCTGCGCGAGGACGTCGTCGAGCATCGCCTCGGTGAGCCTGCCGGTGAAGGTGTTCTGCTGGCTCACGTGGAAGGAGCCGAGCAGGACGACGGGCGCGGCGCCGCCGGGCCGGGCGAGCAGGGTGCGCGCGCCGTGGCCGAACCTCGGCCGCGGCCGGGCGACGGCCCAGTCCCGGCGGCGGGCGGCGGCGAGCGCGGCGTCCCAGGCGAACGCCCCGAGCGCGAGCATGACCCGCAGGTGCGGTGCGAGCAGGTCGAGCTCGCGGTCGAACCACGGGGCGCAGGTGTCGCGCTCGTCGGGGGACGGCGCGTTGTCGGGCGGCGCGCAGCGGACGGCGGCCGCGATCCGGGCCCCGGTCAGGGCCAGCCCGTCGGCCGCGTGCACGCTGTGCGGCTGCGAGGCGAAGCCGGCCCGGTGCAGCGCGGCGAAGATCCAGTCCCCCGAACGGTCGCCGGTGAAGACCCGGCCGGTCCGGTTGCCGCCGTGGGCGGCGGGGGCGAGGCCGACGACGAGCAGGCCCGCGCGCGGGTCGCCCCACCCTGGGATCGGCCGCCCCCAGTAGGGCTCGGCGGCATAGGCCCGGCGCCGGGTGCGGGCGACGTCCTCACGCCAGTCGACGAGCCGCGGGCAGGCGCGGCAGACCGACGTCCGGGCCTCGAGCACCGGCAGCGTCCGCGCGGACCGCGCGAGCCGGGTGACGTCGTCCGGGGTGCGGGCGACCGGGGTGCGCGCGGTCGCCGGGTCCCCCGGCCAGCCGCGGCCCGGCGGCACCGGGGAGGCGAAGGCCTCCCCGGTGGCCGGGTGCGGCAGCGGCGGCTGCCCCGTCTGCGGCTGCCCCGTCTGCGGCTGCCCCGTCTGCGGCCGACCGCTCAGCGGCTCAGCCGAGCTTCGAGTGGAAGAAGTCGACCGTGCGGGTCCAGGCGGCGTCCGCCGCGGCGGCGTCGTAGACCTCGGGCCGCTCGTCGTTGAAGAACGCGTGCTTCGTGCCCGGGTAGTCGAAGACCTCGACCTCGCCGTCCGCGCCCTCGATCGACGAGATCGCGAGCTGGATGCCGGCGGCGGACGACGTGCCGTCCTCCTCGGAGCAGTGGATCATCGCCGACTTGCCGGCGTAGCTCGGCCACGTCGGGTCCATCCGCTCCCACGGCACGGCCGGGTAGAACCCGACGGCGGCCTGGACGTTCTCGGCGACCGTCGCGCTCCACAGCGCGAGCGAGCCGCCCATGCAGAACCCGACGGCGCCGATGCCCGGGCTCGTCACGGCCTCGAGGTCGGACAGGTACGCGGCCGCGCCGGCGATGTCCTTGGCGGCGCGGTCCATCGCGAGACCCATGAGCAGGCGCATCGCCTCGTCCGGCTCGTCGGTCTTGGCGCCGTGGTAGAAGTCCGGCGCCAGCGCCACGAAGCCCGCCGCGGCGAACCGGTCCGCGACCGCCTTGATGTGGCCGACGAGACCCCACCACTCCTGGACGACGATGACGCCGGGACCGCTGCCCGACTCCGGCAGCGCGACGTAGCCGTCGGCCGTGCTGCCGTTGCTTGCGAAGGTGACCATTTCTCCCATGGCGCTCACCCAACACCGCGCGCCGGTGGGCGGCAAGGCAGCACGGCGATCTTCGCGGTGTGTCGGGTCAGGACCTCGTCGTCGACGGGGCCGGCGTGGCCTTCGCACTCGCCCCCGCGGACGTCGGCGCGGAGGCCGTCGGCGAGGCGGACGGCCCGGACGACGGCGCCGACGGGGACGCCGTGGCGGAGGCCGACGGCCCTGTCGGCGGTGCCGGCGCACCCGAGGCGAGCGCCGCGCCGTCCGGGATGCCGAGCACGGAGGTGATCGGCGGCACCGCGACGAGCGGCGCGGGCGGCAGGGTCGCCACCGGGGACGCCGTCGCCGTGGCGTTGCCGTCGTCCCCGTAGAGCGGCTCGGGGTAGGACGCCGTCGGCAGCGGGAAGACGTTCCACCGGTTGCGGCTGCGGTCGTCGACGAACGGCGCCACGAGACCACCGTTCGCGTCGGTGTAGCCCTGCTGGTTGAACGCGTCCGTGTACGGCTGGTGCGCGACGTTGAGCGGGCGGCCGTTCTGGTCGTAGAGCTGGACGACGCCGATCGGGTTGCCCTGCGCGTCGTAGGCGTAGATGTTGCGCACCTGCTCCCCGTTGAGGACCAGCCCGTCGAGCCCGGGGTCGCTGGTCTCCACGTACTCGTACCGCGTGGAGTCGATCGACGACAGCACGAACGGCAGCGCGACGGCGGCGACCACGTTGAGGGACAGGACGATCCGGCGCGGCCAGCGGCCGGCCAGCTTCAGCGGACCGTCGAGCAGGCCGCGGCCGAGCGCGACGCTGACGCCGACGCACAGCAGCAGCAGGACGAGCCCGCCGAGGTTGCCCGGCAGCGGTCCGCCGCCGGACGCGAAGGCGTTGTCGAGGATCGCCCAGGCGACGTAGGCGCGAGCGACCCACCACACGGGGCGCAGCGCTGCGACCGACGCCCGGAACTCGGGCCACCACGGCTGCCGCCGCAGGGTCGCCGCGACGGGGTCGACGACCCCGCGGACCCGGCGGTCGACAGACTGCGCGGTCCGGACGAGCAGGCCCGGCCCGGTGCCGCCCGCGCGGCGTCCCCCTCCGGCGCCGCGCGGGGGCAGCCCGGCGGCGGCCCGCAGCTCGGCCGCGTAGGCGGCGGCGTCGCCGAGGTCGGCGGGCGGGTCCCCGGGCAGCGTCTCGGCGAGCCGCTCGTCGAGGTCGGCCTCGAGCCCTCCGGTCAGATCCTCGACCTCCTCGGGCGTAAGGTCGGACATGTGGGCACGCACGACCGTCACGAAGCTCGCGACCTCGGGG
>JACRAB010000443.1 GCA_016213575.1 Actinomycetota bacterium | reverse complement strand
TCGGGCCGGTCATCGCGGTGGCCCGCCTCGGCGGCGTACCCGGCCGGGCGCTCACCGCCGGCGCGCTCGGCCTCAACGCCCTCGTCTACGCGCCCTTCGCGTGGGTGACCCGTCCGGCGGAGCCCGGTGCGGTGCCGGTCGAGGTGTGGTGGTCGATCGCCTTCCTCGGGGTCGTCACGAGCGCGCTGGCGTTCCTCGTCTTCTTCGCGCTCGTCGCCGAGGTCGGCCCGACCCGGACGACGGTCATCACCTACCTCAACCCGGCCGTCGCGATCGTGCTCGGCGTCCTGGTGCTCTCCGAGCCGCTCACGGCGGGCATCCTCGTCGGCTTCCCGCTCGTGCTGCTCGGTTCGTGGCTGTCGACGCGCCGGTCGGCGGCCGCGGCCGCGCCGGACCGGGCGCCGGCTCAGTCCACGAGCGAGCTGTAGACCGCCCGCCGCAGCTGCGGTCGCAGCGGCAGCGTGCTGCTCGGCAGCAGCTGGGTCATGAGGACGACGGTGAGCTCCTCGGCGGGGTCGACCCAGAACGCCGTGCTCGCGGCGCCGCCCCAGTTGAACTCGCCCTTCGTCGAGAGGTTCTTCTGCGCGGCCGGGTCCTCGACGACCGCGAACCCGAGCCCGAAGCCGATCCCGCGCATCGGGCTCTCGGAGAACACCGGCGTCCCGAAGGCGTCGAGGTCGGCGCCGCCCGGCAGGTGGTTGCGGGCCATGTAGTCGACGGTCCGCGGGCCGAGCAGCCGCACGCCGTCCAGCTCGCCGCGGCGCAGCAGGAACTGGGTGAACCGGTGGTAGTCGTGCGCGGTCGAGACGAGGCCGCCGCCGCCGGAGAGCATGGTCGGCGGGGCGTGCACGGCGCGGCCGAGGGAGTCGCCGGGGGCCATCCCGGTGCCGGTCGCCAGGTACAGCCGGGCGAGCCGGTCGAGCCCGCCGGTGCCGCCCGCGCCGTCCGGGTGCTCGGGCGACCCGGCGTAGAAGGCGGTCTCGTCCATCCCGAGCGGGCGCAGGATCCGCTCGGCGAAGAAGGTGTCGAGGGACTGCCCGGACACGACCTCGACGAGCCGGCCGAGCACGTCGGTGCAGTACGAGTAGTTCCAGCGGGTGCCCGGCTCGAAGAGCAGCGGCAGCGCGGCCCAGGTGTCGACGGCCGCGGCGAGGTCGGTGTCCGGCGGGGCGCCCCACTCGTAGCCCTTGGCGCGGAGCATCGCGTCCACCGGGTGCATCCGGGCGAAGCCGTACGTGAGGCCGGCGGTGTGCGTGAGCAGGTGCCAGACCCGGACCGGTTCGGTGGCCGGCACCGTCGCCGGGCGCAGGTCGGTGCCCCCGGTGAAGACGCGCATGTCCGCGAACGCCGGCAGGTACCTGCTCACCGGGTCGTTGAGGTCGAGCCCGCCCGCCTCGTAGAGCATCATCGCGGCGACCGAGGTGACCGGCTTGGTCATGGAGTAGATCCGCCAGAGGGTGTCCGGCGTGGCCGGCAGGCCCTCCTCGACGTTGCGCCGGCCGCCCGTGCCGACGTGGACGACGCGGCCGCGGCGGGCGACGACGAGCACGTAGCCGGGCAGCCGGCCGGCGTCGACGTACCCGTCGAGGACGGCGTCCGCGCGGGCGAGCCGGGCGGCGTCGACACCGACCTGTGCCGGGTCCTGCTCCACGGTCAGCTCGGGCATGCCGCTCCTCGGGTCGCGCGTCCGGGCGGCCTCGCCGACCGGGGGTGACAGCAGTCCGGGTCACAGTAGGAGGTCCCGGCGGCGGGTGCGGCGCGAGGCCGGGCGGCCGGTCCGCGGAATCGGTGACGATTTCAGAAAGTAGTCACACAATCACCATGTGTTGCTGCATCGTGGTCCCGTGACTACGAGCGAGGTGGCGCGGGACAGCTGGTCCCTGGTCCCGCCGCCCGACGTCCTGCTCCTGCGGCCGGCCTGGGTGCGGCTGCTGTCGAGCGCCGCGAACGTCCTGTGGTGGACCACCGGCCTCGTCGCCGCGTCCTGCGCGGGGATGGTCGTCGCCGAGCCGGTGCTGTCCCGGCCGTTCGTCGCCCGGCTCCTCGTCGTCGGTGGCATCGCGTTCCTCGGCGCCCTCGTCTCCCACGCCGTGTCGTCGTACGTGACCGCCGGGCTCGTCGCCCGTGACCTCGAGGCGCGGGACGAAGAGGCCCGCCGGGCCTGGTACGCCGAGCCGCACGAGTCGCTGCCCGTGCTCGAGGCCGTCGCCGAGGAGCTCGCCGCGGACGCCGCCGAGGCCGCCGCGGACGCGGCCGTCCGGGCCGCCCACCTCGCTGCGAACGTCGCCCAGGACGCCGCGGCCGAGGCCGCCGCCGCGCCCGACGCGGAGCGGGTCCGGGACGCCGCCCGGCGCGCGGTCGAGGCCGCGGACGTCGCGGCGTTCGTCGTCGGGCACATCCCGGCCGCCCGCCGTCCGGCCTCCGCCGAGGTCGGCGCGGAGCCGGCGGGCGCCGTGGAGATCGACCTCTCGGCCGCGCTGCGCCCCGCCGACGACTGGTTCGACGACGACCCCCGCACCGGGCGGTACGGCTACGACCCGAGCTACGACGAGAACGTCGTCGCCGGCGACCTGTCCGTGGCCGGCCCGGACGACCTCCACGACGAGGGCCTCGCGCCGCACGCGTCCTGAGCCTCGTCGGGCCTGCGGCCGCCCCGCGGACGCCGTTCAGCGCGCCGGGACGAACCCGAGCACGGACCACCCGCGGTCGGCGAACCCGCAGGCCTGCGCGACCCGCGCCGAGGCGATGTTGTCGGGGGCGTGCAGGTAGGTCGGCACCCGGCCCTCGTCGAGGATCCGGCGGGCGGCCTGGCTGACGAGCCGGCGCGCGAGGCCGCGCCCGCGGGCCTCCTCCTGCGTCCCGACCGAGATCTCGTGGCCGAACGCGTCGTGCTTCTTGATGCCGACGCCCGCGACGTACGTGTCGCCGTCGAGCACGACGAGCACGTCGTCGTTGAACGGCCGCAGCCACTCCGGCACCCGGGGGTCCTCCCGGGGCAGCCAGACCCCGGCGTCCTCGAACGGTGCCGGGTCCGTCGTCCACCGGAAGGAGCCGCGGCCGCCGACCCCGGCCCGTCCGAGCAGGTCGGGCAGCGCGCCGAGCACGGCGTCGACGTCGCCCTTCACGGCCGCGAACTCCGCGACCCGGGCGGCGGCCGACGGGTCGACCCCGAGCACGGCCCAGCCGGTCTCGGTCATGACGCCGACGGCGGGGGCCTGCGCGCCGTCCCACCGCGGCCGCGCGGCCAGCGGGTTCGCCACGACGTGCAGCGGCTCCGCGGGCGGCCAGGCCCCGGCCCAGCGGGCGAGGTGGGCGGCGAGCGTCTCGGGGACCACCTCGGCGGTCGCAGTCGTGGGCACGAGCGCATCCTCCCCGACGGGCGCGGGCCGCGCAGACCGGATGGAGCGTCGTATCCTCGCGGTGATCTTCTCCTCTGCAGGGTCGGGGCCACCGTGAGGAGTCTCAATGACCGTGTCAAGCCGTTGTGACCCTTGCGGTCGGCTTGCCGGGCTGGAACTCGCGGTTGTCGCGCAGGACGGCCCAGAGCACGTCGACGAGGCGGCGGGCCAGGGCGATGAGCGCCTGGGTGTGGATC
>JACRAB010000442.1 GCA_016213575.1 Actinomycetota bacterium | reverse complement strand
TCGCCGCGGCCGGGGCGGCGGGCGCCGCGGCCCGGACCGGGCGGGCCGGCTTCTGGCTCGCCGCGACCTCCTTCGGCTCCGGGGCGGCGACGTCCGGCGGCTGCGGCGGCGGGACGGAGTTCATCCAGCCGCCGAGCCGGTCCTTCTCGTGGAGCAGGTCCTTGATGTCGAGCTCGGCGTACTCGAACTCCGGGCTCCAGAAGAGAGCGTCGAACGGGCAGACCTCGATGCAGATGCCGCAGTACATGCAGAGCGAGAAGTCGATGGCGAACCGGTCGAGGACGTTGCGCTGCCGCTCCCGGCCGCCGTCCACCGCGGGGATCGTCTCCTTGTGGGAGTCGATGTAGATGCACCAGTCCGGGCACTCGCGGGCGCAGAGCATGCACGAGGTGCAGTTCTCGTGGAGCAGCGCGATGACCCCGCGGGAGCGCGGCGGGAGCGCGGGGAGGACGTCGGGGTACTCGGCGGTGTGCGCGGGCCGCAGGAGGGCCTTCGCGGTCGTCGCGAGGCCACGCACGAGCCCGGCGGCCGTGCTCCGCGCGGTCTGCGCGCCGTCCTCGTCCCCGGTCACGGCACGCATCCTGCCGTGTCCGGGGGGCCCGGGGCGAGTGACCCCCCGATCCGCTCCCCGAACCGGAGCCCGCCGCGGCGTCCGCATCGCGGACGACCCGTACCGCCGGACGCACCAACGGGCCACAGGCGCGGCGTGTCGGCACTGGGAGCGCTCTTGTGACGTCGGGCGGTACGGGTGTCCCGGGATGCGGACGGGGCAGGCGCGGGGCAGGGCCGGACGGCGCCGGGCGGGCCGGACGGCGCAGGGCGGCGGACCGGACGGCGTCCGGCGCTGCGGCGGACGGGCGTCAGGTGGGGCGGGCGGCCAGGCCGAGGCGGTCGAGCACCCAGGCGAGGATCTCGGCCTCGTAGCGCAGGCGCGCGTAGCGGCCGGTCGGGCCGGCGTGCGCGCCCTCGGCGAGCTCGACCCGGAAGAGCACGTCGGACGGCGCCTGCGGGTCGTCGGTCGCGCGGATCCGGGCGACCCACTTCGCCGGCTCGTGGACGAGCACCCGCGGGTCGTGGAGCGCACCGGTGACGAGCAGCGGCGGCCGCGGCGACGGCGGCACGTTGTCGTAGGGCGACCAGGACAGCATCGAGGCGAAGTCGTCGCGGTCCGCGGGGTTGCCCCACTCGTCCCACTCGGTGACCGTCAGCGGGATCGTGTCGTCGGACATCGTCGTGACGACGTCGACGAACGGCACCTCGGCGACGACGCCGCGCCACAGCTCCGGCGCACGCGACCAGACCGCGCCCTGGAGCAGGCCGCCGGCCGACAGGCCACGGGTGACGATCTCGCCGGGCACCGCCCAGCCGGACTCGACGAGCGCGGCGCGCGCGGTGACGAAGTCGTCGAAGGTGCGCGCCTTGGCCCGCAGCCGGCCCTCGAGCCACCAGCGCCGGCCCAGCTCGCCGCCACCGCGGACGTGCGCGACGGCGTAGCAGACGTCGCGGTCGAGCAGGCTGAGCGTCGCGACGGAGAACTCGGGCCACGAGCACGCCTCGTAGGCGCCGTAGCCGTAGAGCAGCGCACCGTTCGTCGCGCGCTGGAGCGCGCCGCGGCGGCGGGCGATCGTCACCGGCACCCGGACGCCGTCCGCCCCCGTGCCCCAGACCCGCTCGGTGACGTAGCGGGTCGGGTCGAGGCCCGGGACCGGGGTGCGGTGGACGACGGTGCGGGCCCCGGAGTCGAGGTCGACGCGCGACCAGACCGGGGCGGTGACGAGGTTCTCCTCGACGACGACGAGGTCGCGGGCGCGCGGGTCCTCGAGCCGGTGCACCCGGATCTGGCCGCACGGCAGGTGCGGGTGGATCTCGCGCGGCGACACCTGGCCGGGCGCGGACGCGCGGCTCATGACGCGCAGGAACGGCTCGGCGTCCCGCCGCACCGACAGCAGCACGTGCCCGGCGAGCACGGCGACGTCGACGAGCCGCTCGCCGCCGGTCCGCGCGACCGCACCGGGCACGGTGACCCACGACGACGGGTCACCGGTCTCACCGGCCTTCGGCACCGGGGCCTCGGCGAGCCGGAACTCGACGGCGTCGTCGTTGGTGACGATGAGGAGGCGGTCGTCGCCGGTGCCGAACCAGCCGCCGGGCAGCGCCTCGACGGCGTACTCGACCCCCGGGCGGCGCGCGGCGACGACGCGCGGCAGGGCCTGCGGGTCGGCGGCGTCGAGCAGGGTCACCTCGCGGGTGTCCCGGGACTCGGACGTGACGACGACCCAGCGGCCGTCGCGGGACGCCGCGACCTCGAGCTCGAACCGGCGGTCCGGCTCGGTGACGAGGACGACGTCCTCCTCGACGGGCGTGCCGAGGACGTGCCGCACGACGCGGTCCGGCCGGTTCTGGTCGTCGGCGAGGGTGTAGTGGAACGCGCCGGAGTCGGCGCTCCAGGCCCCGCCGTAGTAGGTGCCCTGCACCCGGTCCGGCAGGTCCGCACCGGTCGTGAGGTCGCGGAAGCGCAGCTCGTAGGCCTCGTCGCCGCTCACGTCGACGGAGTACGCCAGCCGCTTGCCGTCCGGGCTCGGCTCGACGAGGCCGAGGTCGAGGTGCTCGGCGCCCTCGGCCCGGGCGATCTCGTTCGGGTCGAGCGCGACGACGTCCGGGCCGCCCGAGGAGAGCAGCACCAGGTGCTCGTACTCGTCGCCGGGCCGGGTCCGCGACGCCCACAGCCGCCCCGACCGCCGCCACGGGACGCCGGGCGAGTGCGCCGGCGTGCGCGACTCCATCTCGGCGGCCAGCTCGGCCCTCAGGTCGGCCAGGCGCGCGGTCTGCTCGTCGTAGAACGCGCGCTCGGCCCGCAGGTACTCGAGCGTCTCCGGGTCCGAGGTGTCGCGCAACCACGCGTAGTCATCAATCCGTTGCACGCCGTGCGCCTCATGAACGCTCTGTCGGCGCGGCGCGACGGGCGGTGACTGAATCGACCCCGTCTGGTCCCGATCGCGCGGATCCTGCGCCGACAGGGCCATGTCGGGACCGTAGCACTGTGTACCGATCAGGAAAGGATCTTGTGTCGGCCCTCCCCTGCACCGGCGCCGGTGTAGTAGACAAAGCCACTTCACCGCGCGCTCCTGACCCGCCGGTCAGCAGCGGAGGGGCTGCGCGGCCGGCTGCACCGCCCGTGGAGGAACGCATGGCCAGCACCGGCTCCGCAGGCGCCGCCCGAGCGCGCCGCACCGACACCCCGCACCGCGCCCGGCGCCGGCTCGCGGCCCTCGCCGTCCTCGCGCTCGCGGCGCTCGGTGCGTTCCCGGCGGCCGGGTCACCGGCGGCCGCCACGACGACCCCGACCGCGACGGGCACCGCCGCCGGCGAGGGCACCTTCACCGTCGGCATCCTCAACGACGTCGACTCGCTCAACCCCTTCACCGGCATCGTCGCCGAGGCCTACGAGGTCTGGGGGACGATGTACGACACCCTCACCGGCACGAGCGAGAAGGACTTCTCGACGACGCCGGCGCTCGCGCAGAGCTGGACGACGTCCGCCGACGGCAAGACCTGGACGTACACGATCCGCTCCGGGGTCACGTGGTCGGACGGCGTCCCGCTCACCGCGAAGGACGTCGCGTACACGTTCAACCGGATCATGAAGGGCACGTACGAGCAGACGAACTACGGCTCGTACGTCACGAACATCACCTCGGTGACGGCGCCCGACGACACGACCGTCGTCATGAAGACCAAGGTGCCGACCCCGATCATGACCCGGCTCCTGGTCCCGATCCTGCCCGAGCACGTGTGGAGCAAGATCTCGGCGAAGGACGTCAAGTCGTTCGCGAACCAGACCGACGTCGTCGGCTCCGGGCCGTTCCGGCTCGTCGAGCGCAAGAACGGCCAGTTCATCCGGCTCGCGGCGAACAAGGGCTACTGGAACGGCGGCCCCAAGATCGACGAGCTCGTGTTCCGCGTGTACGGCAACGCCGACGCCCTCGGGCAGGCGCTCAAGAGCGGCGAGGTGGACTTCGCCGACGCGCTCGACGCCGACGTCTGGCAGTCGCTGAAGAACACGCCCGGCGTCGTCACGTACGCGGCGAAGTACTACAGCTTCAGCGAGCTGTCCTTCAACACCGGTGCGGCGCTCGACGACGGGACGGCGATCGGCGACGGGCACCCGGCGCTCAAGGACAAGAAGGTCCGGGTGGCGCTCTCCTACGCCGTCGACCGCAAGGCCCTCGTCGACCGCGTGCTCAACGGGAACGGCACCCCGGGGACGACGATCATCCCGCCGGCCTACACGGCGCTCCACCTCGAGCCGTCGCACCCGGACACGTTCGACCTCGCCAAGGCGAACCAGCTGCTCGACGAGGCCGGCTACGCCAAGGGCGCCGACGGCATCCGGACGATGCCGGGCGGCGGCAAGCCGCTGAAGCTGCGGCTGTTCCCCCGGCAGGAGTCCGAGCCGTCGCAGCAGGCGGCGCGGTTCATCCAGGGCTGGTTCAAGGACGTCGGCGTCGCCGTCGACATCAAGGTCCTCGCCGAGGACAACCTCACCGAGATCATCGGCCGCGGCGAGTTCGACATGTTCCTCTGGGGCTGGGTCGTCGAGCCGGACCCGGACTACCAGCTGTCGACGTTCACGTGCGCGAACCGGTCCTACAAGGACGGCGGCGACGTCTTCGCCAACCTCTCGGACTCCTTCTACTGCAACAAGGAGTACGACGCGCTCTACGCGAAGCAGGCGAGCCAGATCGACCCCGCGCAGCGCGCCGAGACGGTCAAGCAGATGCAGCAGCTGCTCTACGACGACGCGCCGTACATCCTCACCTGGTACGACGACGACACCCAGGCCTACCGCGACGAGTGGACCGGGTTCGTCGCCCAGCCCGAGGGCGGCGCCCTGCTCTTCCAGTACGGCACGTACTCCTACCGCAACGTCGAGCGGAAGAAGGCGACGGCCGCCGCGGGCGGTGCCGGCTCGGGCTCCGCGTCGTCCGGCGGCGGCCTGGGCACCGGTGCGCTCGTCGGCATCGGCGCGGTCGCCGTCCTGCTGCTCGGCGGGGCCGGTGCGCTGCTCGCCCGCCGGCGCGGCGCGGACGCCGACCGCGAGTAGCCCGGCCGGGCAGGGACCTCAGGGCAGTGCACCGGGCACCGGGCAGCGGGCGGACAGGGCGGAAGGGGGACGACACGTGGGCCGGTACGCGCTGCGGCGGGCGGGGACCGCCGCCGGCACGGCCGTCTTCGTGCTCGTCGTGAACTTCTTCCTCTTCCGGCTGCTGCCCGGCGACCCGATCGGCCTCATCACGCGCGGCCGCAACATGGACGCCGACCAGATCCGGGCACTGCGCGCCCAGCTCAACAAGCCGGTCTGGCAGCAGTTCCTCGACTACGCGACGAACCCGTTCTCGACCGGCGTCGACTCGGTGAAGTACAGCCGCCCGGTCTGGGGCCTCATCGGCGAGCGGGTCGGCCCGACGCTGCTGCTCGTCGGCACGGCCACCGTCATCGCGACGGCCGTGGGGCTCTGGATCGGCATCCGCGCCGGCTGGCGGCCCGGCCAGGGCTTCGACCGGGGCTCGACCGCGGTCACGCTGCTGCTCTACGCGATGCCCGAGTTCTGGCTCGGGATGCTCCTGCTCATCGCCTTCGGCACCGGGATCGGGCCGCTGCCCGCGCTCTTCCCGATCGGCGGCATCTCCACGCCGGGCGTCGACACCTCGACGCCGGCCGGCTGGCTCGACGTCGCCCGGCACCTCGTGCTGCCCGCGACGACGATCGTCCTCGGCTACGTCGCGGAGTACTCGCTCATCATGCGCGCGAGCCTCGTCGACGAGGTGCACGCCGACTACGTGACGACCGCGCGGGCCAAGGGCCTCAAGGACGTCGAGGTCCGCCGCCGGCACGCGCTGCGCAACGCGATGCTGCCGACGTCCTCGCTCGTGCTGCTCAACATCGGCTTCGTCGTCTCCGGCGCCATCACCGTCGAGACCGTCTTCTCCTGGCCCGGGCTCGGGCTGCTCACCTACGACGCGCTGCGCGGCCCGGACATCCCACTGCTCCAGGCGCTCTTCCTGCTCTTCTCGCTGTCGGTCATCGCCGTCAACCTCGTCGCCGACCTGCTCTACGGCGTCATCGACCCGCGGGTGCGGACGTGAGCGCGGGCACCGGCCCGGTCAGCGGAGCGGACGCCGGGACGCAGCGCACCGGGCGGCAGGACGCCCGGACGCTCGCCCGCGCCCGCCGCCGGGCGGCGCTGCGCCGCGCCGTCCGCGACCTGCTCCGCAAGCCCGGCGGCGTCGCCGGCCGGGTGATCCTCGGGTTCTTCGGCGTCCTCGCGCTGCTGGCCCCGCTGCTCTTCCCGGCCGAGACGCTCGAGGTGACCCGGACGACGCAGCCCAAGCTCGCGTCGCCGTACGCCGGCTACCCGTTCGGCACCGACCGGTACGGCATCTCGGTGCTCGCGCTCGTCGCGTGGGGCGCCCGGATCTCGCTGCTCGTCGGGATCAGCGCCACGGTCATCTCGATGGTGCTCGGCACCCTCGTCGGGATCGCCTCCGGGCACTTCCGCAACCTGCTCGGCGCGGTGCTGGAGCGGCTCACGGACTGGTTCCTCGTCATCCCGTTCCTGCCGCTCGTCATCGTGCTGGCGACCGTGCTCGGGTCGAGCATCCTCAACGTCGTCGTCGTCATCGGGATCACGTCGTGGCCGGCGACGGCGCGGCTCGTCCGGGCGCAGACGCTCTCCATCGAGGCCCGGCCGTACGTCGAGCGCTCGCGGGCGCTCGGCGCCGGCGAGTGGCACCTCGTGACCCGGCACGTGCTGCCCAACGTCATGCCGCTCGTGCTGGCGAACACCACGCTCACGGTCGCCGTCGCGATCGCCTCGGAGACGACGCTGTCGTTCCTCGGCCTCGGCGACCCGTTCGCCGTCTCCTGGGGCAAGATCCTCGACGACGCCTTCGGCGCCGGGGCGATCACCGCCGGCGCCTGGTGGTACCTCGTGCCGCCCGGGGTGTGCGTCGTCCTCGTCGTCCTCGCGTTCACCCTCCTCGGGCGCGCGCTCGAAGAGGTCCTGGACCCGCGGCGGAGGTCGGCATGACGCTCCTGCAGGTCGAGGACCTGCACGTCACCTACCGCGGCGGCGAGGGCGACGTCCCCGCCGTCCGGGGCGTCGACCTCACCGTCGGCGAGGGCGAGGTCGTGGGGCTGGCCGGCGAGTCCGGCTGCGGCAAGTCGACGCTCGCGAGCACGGTGCTGCGGCTGCAGCCCGCGGGCGCCCGGGTCACCGGCAAGGTCCTGCTCGACGACGAGGACGTGCTGACGATGCGCTGGGGCCGGCTGCGCGCCGTCCGCTGGGCCGCGGCGTCCGTCGTCTTCCAGGGCGCGCTGCACTCGCTCAACCCGCTCCAGCGGGTCGGCGACCAGATCGCCGAGCCGATGCTCCTCCACGAGCCGGGGACGACGCGGGGCACCGCCGCCCGTCGCGCCGCCGACCTGCTCGAGCGGGTCGGGCTGCCCTCGTCCCGGGTCCGCGCCTACCCGCACCAGCTCTCCGGCGGGCAGCGGCAGCGGGTCATGATCGCGATGGCGCTCGCCTGCTCGCCACGGCTCGTCGTCGCCGACGAGCCGACGACGGCGCTCGACGTCATGGTCCAGGCGCAGGTGCTCGACCTGCTCACCGGGCTCGTCGCGGACCTCGGGCTCGGGCTGCTGCTCATCAGCCACGACCTGTCCGTGCTCGGCTCCACGTGCGACCGGGTCGCCGTGATGTACGCCGGGCGGATCGTCGAGACCGGCCCGGGCCGGGACCTGTTCACCGACGCCCGGCACCCGTACGCCCGGGCGCTCGCGGCCGCGTTCCCGACGATCGGCGACCCGGCCGGGCGGCTCTCCCCCGCCGGCCTGCCGGGCGACCCGCCGGACCCGGCGGCGCTGCCGACCGGCTGCACCTTCCATCCCCGCTGCACCGTGGCCGTCGCCGCCTGCGAGCGCCGGGACCCGCAGCTGCGCCCGGCCGGCCCCGGCCGGTCGGCGGCCTGCCTGCTCGTCGGCGAGGACGGCGGCCCGCTCGCCGGCGCCGACGGCGACGTCCCGGAGGAGTCTCAATGACCGTGTCAAGCCGTTGTGACCCTTGCGGTCGGCTTGCCGGGCTGGAACTCGCGGTTGTCGCGCAGGACGGCCCAGAGCACGTCGACGAGGCGGCGGGCCAGGGCGATGAGCGCCTGGGTGTGGATC
>JACRAB010000449.1 GCA_016213575.1 Actinomycetota bacterium | reverse complement strand
GTCCACGTTCAACCGGCCGGTCAAGAACGCCGCAGCGCCCTTCCCCTCACTCGCCCCCGGCACCGCCTGGGGCCGGTCGTCGGGGACCTTGATCCCCGCCCGCGGGGCCGCTTCCGCGGACGCCCTCGCCCGGGTGAACGCCTCCACCGCAACCCGCGCCTCACCATCCGACAGCGACCACGCGCACCGCGCCGCGTCCAGCACCACCGCTGTCGCGGCGTCCATCGCGGCGATCCCCGCGAACAGGTCATGCACCGGCAACGACTCACCCGACGAGGCGTGACCAGCCGGCACCGAGGCGTCCGGCTCACTGCCGGGCACCCCACTACCTGCCTGCTCGTCGCTGCTCACGAGAACAACACTAGGGACGGGGTCCGACAGTCTGAGCCCTGCGAGACCCGTTCCGGTGCAACAACTTTGCGTGAGTGACCATCACTCACCAACCGTCGTGGACCCCTCCGTCCACCACACGACTCAGCGGTCGAAGCCCCGTCCGTCGAAGTCGCTGATGTCCTCGTCGTCGTCGGCACCGAACGCCGAGCCGAAGGCGGCCTCGAAGGCGTCGAGGTCGAGCACGAGGCGCTCCGCCTCCGCGGAGAGCGGCGTCCCGACAGGTTCGGCGGCCGCCGCGTCCTCGGCGGGACGCGCCGGCTCGGCAGGACGCGCCGCCTCGGCGACGGACCCGGTCGGCGTCAACGGCGGGTCGTCGTCGATGCCGTCCGGCAGGACGAGGTCACGGAGCAGGTCCAGCGTCGGGTCGAGCGTCGGGAGCACGGCCTCGGGGCCGGTGACGTCCGGCATGACGACGGACCTCACCGGCGGCTGCTCCGGCTCGGGGCGGGCGTGGCGCCCAGGACGCCGGGTCGGGAGCGCCGGTGGCGACGGGGACGCCGGGTCCGGCGCGGCGGTCGGTCGTTCGGCCTCCGGCAGTGCCTCGTCGTGGGCAGGGCGGGACGGCCCGGCGTCGGGCGCGGGCTCCGGCACGGACGTGTCGGGCTCGTCGACCGGACGGGCGGGCACCGGCACGAAGGGCGACGGGACGCCGGGCAGCACCGTCGTCGGCGCCGTGGCGATCGGCATCCGCGGCGGGACGGCGGGCGGCGGGACGGCGGGCGGCGGCTCGGCACGCAGCGGCTCGGCAGGCGACGGCTCGACCGACGACGGCTCGACAGGAAGCGGCTCGGCAGGCGACGCAACCTGCGGTGCGGCGGACGGCGGCGCGGCGGGCAGGTCCGCAGGCAGGTCGCCCTGCCCCTCGACCGCCGCCTGCACCGACGCGTCAGGCACCACCGGCGACGGCGCTGCGGCCCCGGTCGGCGCCGCTGCGTCCGCCCCCGGCCTGCGTCGCTGCCGGCCCGACCGTGTCCGCGGCCCCGGCGTCCCGTCGTCCGCCGACCCGTCCTTCGCCGCGGCCGCGGCATCCGCCGCGCCGTCGGCCTCGTCGTCCGACCCTCCGCGCAGCGCGAGCGCGAACGCCATCGCGAGCCAGGTCAGCCCGAGCGACCCGCCGAGCATGAGGTACCGGTGGTCGTGCAGCCACACGACGGGGCGACCGATGGCGGGCACGAGCAGGCGGACCTGGCCGCGCACCCGGTCCGGGTCGACGGACGGGTGGTCCTCGGTCGGGTTGGCGTCGCCCTTCGTCACGAGGAAGCCGTTCGTCTCGTAGCGGACGACGCGGTGCAGGTAGGTGCCGCTCTCCCGGCCCGGGTCGGTGACGAGCACGATCCGGCCCGGCGGCAGGCCTTCGCCGTGGGCGTCGCCCGGGCCGACGAGCGCGACGTCCCCGGGGCGGATGACGGGCAGCATCGAGCCGGTGAGCACGACCTTGGGCTGCCAGCCGACGAGCATCGGCGCGTGCGACCACCAGAGCAGGCCGCCGACGGACGCGAGGTAGGCGATCGAGGCGAGCTGGAGGCTCTGCAGCAGCAGCCCGGGGCCACGGCGCCGGCGCGGCCGGCGCAGCGCGCCGGCGGACCTGCCGGCAGCCGTGCCAGCCGTACCAGCAGCCGTGCCGGCGCTCACGACTGCGCCTCCCAGACGAAGGTCGCCGTCGCCGCGGTGCCCTGGAGGGCGTCCCCGGAGGTGGCGTCGACGGTCCACGTGATCCGGTAGACCTGCACCTGCGCGGGTCCGGTCGGGGCGAACGACCCGCGTCCCGTGGCGAAGTCGTGGGCCGTCGTCCCGAGCGAGGTCAGCGTCCCCGACCAGATCGTCGTCCCGGCGAAGCCCGTGCAGTCCGCCGCGGAGCCGACGTTGCCGGCCCCGGCGCCCTGCTCGACGACGAGGTCGAGGTACTGCCCGAGCGCACCGGACACGGACGTGGCGTAGAACCGGACGGTCGCGGCGACCGACCCGCCGTAGGTCACGGCGATGCAGCGGGACGCGGTCTCGCCGGGGACGACGGGACCGGCCGTGAACAGCGCGGTCGACGCGTCGTCGTCCGAGAGCGCGACGGTGCCCGCCGACCACGAGTTCGCGCCGTTCGCCGTCGAGGCCGTGAACGCCGCGTTCGTCCCCTGCCACACGAAGGTGCCGCTGCCGAGGACGCCCACGACGAGCCCGGCGAGCACGATCCTCGCGTTCTGCGCCCGGGACCGGCGCGTGAGGCCCGCCGGGGTGGCCATCCGCCGCTCCCTTCCGTCGTCGCCGGCCCGGGTCAGGCCTGCGACTCCCACTGGAAGGTCGCGGCGCAGGTGGCGCTCTGCATGTTGTCCGGCGTCGAGGCGTTGAGCGTGTAGGTGAACTTGTAGACCTTGGTGTCGGTGTTCGTCGTCGGCGCGAAGGTGCCGACGCCGCTGCCGAAGGCCGTCTTCGTCGAGGCCATGTTCGACAGCGTGCCCGAGTAGATCGTCGTGCCGGAGAAGCCCGTGCAGCTCGAGAAGGTGCCGCCCGTGCCCTCCTCGACGACGAGGTCGACGTAGGGGGCGAGCGTGCCGGACGACGACGCGACGTAGAGCTTGACGCTCGCGGCGACGTTGCCGGTGTAGCTGACCTTGATGCACTTGCTGCCGGTGGAGCCGGGCACGAGTCCGGTCGCGTTGAACAGCGCCGTCCCGGAGTCGTCGTCGCTGATGGTCACGGCGCCGGCGGTCCAGTTGTTCGCCCCGTTGCTCGTCGTCGACGTGAACGCAGCGTTGGTGCCCTGCCAGACGAAGGCCCCGGAGCCGAGCAGACCTGCGACGACCGCCGCTGCCACAGCGACCGCTCCGGTGCGCCGGCGCGACGATCCGCTCATCGTGCTCCCCTCCTTCTCCCGTCCGCGCACCCTCCTGGCGCAACGGTCCGACACTGCTCCTATCGGCAGGCGCGGCCGGGAGTTCAGCAGGCGGGCCCGATGACACGGCAGGAACGCCCGGACGGGTGACCCCCTCACCCGGACGGGCGTCTCAAGGGATCCGGCGATCCGGTCGATGACCAGGACAGCCACGGACGGCTGCACCAGCGCGCACGGATCCTCGCTACGCGCGCCCTTCGGGAGAGGTCCACCGCATGCCGTCCAGCCGCATCGCCCGGCTCGCCGTACCCATCATCGTCGTGCTCGTCGTCGTCATGATGGTCGTCCCGCTGCCGGCGGCGCTGCTCGACCTGCTCATCGCCGCGAACATCGCGATGAGCCTCGTGGTCCTCCTCGTCGCGATGCAGGTGCGCAAGCCGCTCGACTTCGCGGTCTTCCCGACGATCGTCCTCGTCGGCACGATCCTGCGCCTGGCGCTCAACGTCTCCTCGACGCGGCTGGTGCTCCGCGACGGCTACGCCGGCAAGGTCATCGAGGCGTTCGGCCACATCGTCATCGGCGGCTCGCTCGTCATCGGCCTCGTCGTCTTCGCGATCCTCGTCATCATCCAGCTGACCGTCGTCACCAACGGCGCTGCGCGCGTCGCCGAGGTCGGGGCTCGGTTCACCCTCGACGCCATGCCCGGCAAGCAGATGGCGATCGACGCCGACCTCAACTCCGGACTCATCGACGAGGACGAGGCCCGCCGGCGCCGCAAGGAGGTCTCCGCCGAGGCCGACTTCTACGGCGCCATGGACGGTGGCACGAAGTTCGTCAAGGGCGACGCCGTCGCCGCGGTGATCATCACCCTCGTCAACCTCGTCGGCGGCTTCGCCATCGGCATGCTCCAGAAGGGCATGGCCCCCGGCGAGGCGATCCAGACCTACAGCCTCCTCACGGTCGGCGACGGCCTCGTCTCGCAGATCCCCGCGCTGCTCATGTCGGTCGCGACGGGTGTCATCGTCACCCGGTCGACGGGCGAGGGGGACGTCGGCAACGACCTCGTGCGGCAGCTCTCCCGGCACCGCGAGGCGCTGCGGATCGGCGGTCTGGCCCTCGTCGGCCTGTGCTTCGTGCCGGGGATGCCGAAGATCCCGTTCCTCATCGCGGGCGGCGGGCTGCTCGTGGCAGCCTTCCGGACGCCGCCGCCGGACGAGCCGGGCGGGGCCCCGGGCACGATCCCCGGCCAGATCGCGCTGCCCGCGGCCCCCGGCCCCGGCGACAACCCCGCACCGGACCCGATCACCGAGTCGCTGCGGGTCGACCCGCTCGAGCTGCTCCTCGCCCCCGACCTCATCGACCTCGTCGACCCGGCCCGCGGCGGCGACCTGCTCGACCGGGTCCGGGCGCTGCGCCGCAAGACCGCGCTCGACCTCGGCATCGTGCTGCCGCCGGTCCGTACCCGGGACGGCGCGATGCTCGCCCCCGGCACCTACGAGATCCGGATCGGCGGCGTGACGGCGGCGGCGGGCGAGGCACCGCCCGGCCACATCCTCGCCATCGGCGACGCACCCGACATGCTCCCCGGACGGCGCACGACGGAGCCGGTCTTCGGCCTGCCGGCGGTGTGGGTCGCCCTGGAGAACCGCGCCACGGCGGAGGTCGTCGGCGCGACGCTCGTCGAGCGGGCCGCGGTCGTCACGACCCACCTCGCCGAGATGGTCCGCCGGCACGCGAGCCGGCTGCTCTCCCTGGACGACGTCCGCGAGCTCGTCGACGTCCTCAAGACCGAGCGGCCCACGACCGTCGAGGAGCTCGTCCCCGGGCTGCTGCCCCTCGCCAGCGTGCAGCGGGTGCTCCAGGGGCTCCTCGACGAGCAGGTCTCGATCCGCGACCTCGGCCGGGTGCTCGAGGGCGTCGGCCAGCGGGCCCGCTCGACCCAGGACCCGGACGCGCTCCTCGAGTCCGCCCGCGCGGCCCTCGGACCGGCCCTGACCTCCCCGTACCTCACCGAGGGCACGCTGCACGCGGTCACGCTCGACCCGGGCGTCGAGACCGAGTGCGCCGAGGCGATGCGGGCGGGCGAGCAGGGCGTCGTCCTCGCCCTGGACCCCCGCTCGGCGAGCCGGATCGTGCAGGATCTGGCCTCCCTCGTGACCCAGGCGGAGAACAACGGGCTCACCCCGGTCCTGCTCGTGGCGGGACCACTTCGACTACCGCTTCGCCGGTTACTGCGTGGCAGCCTTCCCACACTGCCTGTGATCGGCTTTGCTGAGACCTCGGGGGTGCCGTCGATCGAGACCATCGGACAGGTGAGCCGTGGCCACGAACTTGCTGCTTGAGGGGGACGACCTCGAGGCGTTGCTCCTGCGGGCAGCGGCCGAGGGCGGCGCGAACGCGCGCATCCTCCGCGCCGAGAAGGTCCGCCAGGGCGGCTTCATGGGCTTCTTCGCCCGGGAGCACTTCGAGGTCGCGGTCGAGATCCCCGACGCGGTGCAGGTGCAGGACCCGGACGGCGACGCCGCCGCCGGGGCCGTCGGCGCGCCCGCGGAGCGCCGGCCCGGGCAGCAGGCGGGCCGTCCGCAGGGTCGCCAGGAGGGTCGCCAGCCGGGTCAGCCGCAGGGCCGGCAGCCGCAGGGCCGACCGGCCGCCCGGCCGGTGCGGGCCTACGACGAGGCGGACGACGAGCAGGTCGCCGCCCTCGTCGCCGCGCTCTCGCAGGACCGCACCCCCGAGCCGGGGATGCTCGCCGCCGAAGGGCTCCTCGGCCTGGCCGACCGGGTGAGCGCCGCCGAGCGCGCCGCGGCGGGCGGGACCGGTGGCCGCCCCGCCGGCCCCGACGACAGCGTCGACGTCCGCAGCGGCCCGCCGAACGCCCTCGCCGGGGCCCGGGCCCGCTCCGCGTTCGAGCGCTACCTCCCGCAGTCCTCCCCCGCGCCCAGCGCGCCCGAGGCCGG
>JACRAB010000064.1 GCA_016213575.1 Actinomycetota bacterium | reverse complement strand
TCCGGGTGCTACGCCGCGCTGCCGCAGCAGCAGCCGCGGCACACGAGGACCTCGACGGCGGGGGCCGGCCGCGGCCGGCCGTGGTCGTGGAGTCGGCTGCGCATCCGACCATCATAGGAATGAGAACCGTTCTCAACAAAGCCCTGTGCGCGTCTGTGCGTCGCGCAGGGAGGGGTCAGCGCGCGGCGCAGTCGGCGCAGGTGCCGAAGACCTCGACGACGTGCTCGACGTCGGCGAAGCCGTTGTCCTCGCCGATCTTGCGCGCCCAGCGCTCGACGGCGACCGAGTCGACCTCGACGGTGCGGCGGCAGCGGCGGCAGATGAGGTGATGGTGGTGCCCGGTGCTGCAGCGCCGGTAGACGGACTCGCCGTCGCCGGTCCGCAGCACGTCGACCTCGCCGTCCTCGGCGAGCTGGGTGAGGGTCCGGTAGACGGTGGCCAGGCCGACGTTCTCGCCGCGCTCGCGCAGCAGCGCGTGGAGCTGCTGCGCGCTGCGGAAGTCGTCGGCGTGCTCGAGCGCGGTCCAGACGGCGCTGCGCTGGCGGGTCTCGCGCCGTCGCGTCGTCTCGGTCACCTGGTGCTCCTCCGGGTCGTCCTGGCCTCACCCCATCGTGGCACGGCGCCGGCGGTCGACGCGCTGGTGGTCGTCCTAGTGGTCGTCGTAGTGCGCCCCGTGCGCGGCGTGCCGGTGCCCGTCGTGGACGTAGTCGACGTGGTCGCCGTGCGGCACCGCCTCATGGCCGCACTCCGGCCCGTGCTCGTGCCGGTGCTCGCGCTCGTCGTGGTGCCGCCGGCCGTGGACGACGCCCCGCAGCCAGGCCGCGAGGGTCGCGACGACGAACACCGCGATCGCGAGCAGCACGATCGTGCCGCCGGACGGGGTGTCGGCGTAGTACGACAGGGTCGTGCCGCCGGTGCTCACGACGACGCCCACACCGATGGCGACGACGACGCTCGACCGGAAGCTCGTCGCGGTCACCTGGGCGATCGCGTTCGGCAGGATCATGAGCGCGCTGATGAGGAGCAGGCCGACGATCCGCATCGAGATGACGACGGTCGACGCGGTGAGCACCGCGAGCAGCACGTTGAGCCCGAGCACGTTCATCCCGCTGGCGCGGGCGTACTCCTCGTCGTTGCTCACCGCGAACAGCCGCGGGGCGAGCCCGACGGCGACGGCGAGGACGACGAGCGAGAGCACGCCGAAGACCCACAGGTCGGTGCCGGTCGTCGTCGTGATCGCGCCGAAGAGGTAGGCGTTGAGGTTCGCCGGCGTGCCCTCCGGGGACAGCCCGATGAGGACGACGCCACCGGCGATGCCGCCGTAGAACATCACCGCGAGGGCGATGTCGGCGCTGGCCCGGCCGCGGGCCCGGACCAGCTCGATGGCGACCGCGCCGAGCACCGAGGCGCCGAGCGCGACGAGCACGGGGGAGGAGCCGGTGAGGACGCCGAGCCCGACGCCGGTCAGCGCGACGTGGCCGAGCCCGTCGCCGATGAGGGCCAGCCGGCGCTGGACGAGGTAGACGCCGACCACCGGGGCGGTCATGCCGACGAGCAGCGCCGCCAGCAGGGCGCGCTGCATGAAGTCGTAGGAGAGCACGGCGTCCGCCTTCAGGTCGCGCTGCGCGAGCCGCGCAGTCCGGGGTCGCCGAGCCAGCCGGAGCCGGGGGAGCGGACCGGGTCGTCCGGGCCGCCGTCCGGCCCGGGGGCGCCGTGGTGCGGGTCGTGCCCGGGGTGGCCGTAGACGTGCACGCCGAGCGCGGACCGCGCGGACATCGCGACGTCCGCCGGCTCGTCGCCGACGACGCGGCCGTCCGCCACGGCGACGACCCGGGTGAGGATCGGGGCGAGCGGCGCGACGTCGTGGGTGACGACGACGAGGGTCAGGCCGTCGTCGACGAGGCGGGCGAGGGTGCGGGTGAGGGCCTCGGAGTTCTGCGCGTCGACGCCTGCGGTCGGCTCGTCCATGACGAGCACCTCGGGCTCGGAGGCGAGCGCCCGGGCGATGAGCACCCGGCGCTGCTGGCCGCCGGACAGCGTCGAGACCGGCGCGCGGTGCCGGTCGCCGAGGCCGACGACGTCGATCGCCTGCGCGACGACGCGGCGGTCCTGCGCGGTCGAGGGGGCCCACCAGCGGCGGCGGGCGAGCCGCCCGGAGGCGACGACCTCCTCGACGGTCGACGGCACCGCGCCGACGACGGTGTGCCGCTGCGGGACGTACCCGATCCGCCAGCGTTCCTTGAAACGCGCTGCGGGGACGTCGAAGAGGAGCACCTCGCCCGCCGTCACAGGGGCCAGCCCCAGGACGCCCCGGACGACCGTCGTCTTGCCCGAGCCGTTCGGCCCGACGAGGGCGACCACCTCGCCGCGGCGCACGAGCAGGCTCACGTCCTGGACGACCGGCCGGTCGCCGTAGCCGACGCTCGCGTGCCTCAGCTCGACGACGGGGCCGCCCGCCAGGTCGCGCCCCGTCACGAGCAGGGCTGGCCGGCCCGCAGGGCGGCGAGGTTGGCGCGCATGACGCCAAGGTAGTCCTGTGCGGCGGAGGCGTCGCTGATGCCCTCGATCGGGTCGAGGACGGCGGTCTTCGCACCGGTCTCGGAGGCGACGGTCTTCGCGACGGCCGGGCTGACGAGGGTCTCGTAGTAGATGGTCGTCACGTCGTTCGCGCGGACGAAGTCGGTGACCTTCGCGATCGTCTTCGCGTCCGGCTCGGCCTCGGGGGACAGGCCGGTGATCCCGACCTGGGTGAGGCCGTAGCGCTGCGCGAGGTAGCCGAACGCCTGGTGGCTGGTGACGACGTCCTTGTTCGTGCAGGTCGCCAGCCCGGCCTTCATCTCGCCGTCGAGGGCCTCGAGGTCCTTGCGCAGGGCCGCGGCGTTCGCGGTGAACGTCGCCGCCTGCGCGGGGTCCGCCTGACCGAGGCGGGCGGCGAGCGCGTCGCCGACGTCGGCGAGCCGGGTCGGGTCGAGCCAGAAGTGCGGGTCGGTCGCCGAGTGCTCCTCCTCGCCCTCGTGCGCCTCGCCCTCGTGCTCCTCCTCGACCCCCTCGAGGTCGAGCCGGGCCGAGCCCGCGGCGTCGAACGCCGTGCCGGCGGCCTGCGTCTTGACGGCCTCGTCGACCGCGGGCTGGAAGCCCGACAGGTAGACGACGAGCCCGGCGTCCGCGACCGCGGCGACGTCCTTGGGGCTCAGCTCGAGGTCGTGCGGCTCCGCGCCGGGCTTGGTGAGGTTCGTGACGGAGACCGCGTCGCCGCCGACCCG
The DNA here is from genome assembly GCA_016213575.1 of Actinomycetota bacterium. GTDB lineage: Bacteria > Actinomycetota > Actinomycetes > Actinomycetales > Kineosporiaceae > R-H-3. The sequence goes on along the minus strand of JACRAB010000064.1, from coordinate 1,272 downwards.
CTGGGCCGCGTACTGGAGCGGGTAGAAGCTCGCGACGACCGCGACCTTCCCGCCGCCGCCGGCGGACGTCGTCCCGCCGCCCGACGACGACCCGCCGCACGCGGCGAGGGTGGTGAGCGCGACGAGGGTGGCCGACACGGCTGCCGTCTTCTTGAGCATGAGAACGATTCTCATTACGAGTCCGCGTCTTGTCAAAACCGGCTCGTGCGGGCCCCGGCGACGCGCGGTCCGGGCGGGCCCGGCCGTAGGCTCTCGACGTGCTCGTCGTGACCCGGTACGTCGTCCCCGCCGAGGAGGCCGACGACTTCTCGGGCCTCGCGGCCGCCGCCCTCGAGGCGCTCACCGCGCGGCCCGGCTGCACCGCAGGCTGGGTCGGCCGGGCGGTGGACGACGCCACGCTCTGGACGCTCACGACGACCTGGACGAACGTCGGCGCCTACCGGCGGGCGCTGTCCGCCTACGACGTCAAGGTGCGCGCCGTCCCGCTCATGTACCGGGCCGTCGACGAGGCGACCGCGTACGAGCCGATCGTCACGTGGAGTCCTGGATCAGGCACGCAGAATCACGAACCGGCCCGATCCGTGGACGCGGACGCGGCCCACCCGGGTGAGTGACCCGCAGACCCTGCCGAACGGCCGCCGAGTGCCTTAACGTCACACGCGGTGGTCTGCGGATGTCACGTGATCGGTGACCACCACGTGCTCGGGGACGCACGGACGGGGAAGGGGGTGCCGCGGTGCTGGACGCTGCCGTGGGACGCACCGAGATCGACGGCGTACCGGTGTTCTGGGTCGACGACCCGGGCCCGTTCACCGCGGGCCTCGTGCTCGGCATGGGGGTCGTCGACGAGACCTTCCGGACCGCCGGGGTCGGGCACGCGATCGAGCACCTCGCGCTCTCGGTCGTCGGGCGCACCCACCTCGACTTCACGGGGCAGCACCGCCTTACCGAGACCGAGTTCACCGCCACCGGGCCCGTGGGCCAGGTCGTCGACTTCCTCGCCCAGGTCTGCGACGGGCTGACCCGGCTGCCGATCGCCCGGCTCGGTCTCGAGACCGGGGTCATCGCGGCGGAGGCGAGCCGGACGACCGGGCCCGCGGACGCCGTCCTGCTCGCCCTGCGCTACGGCTACGACAGCCTCGGGCTCGCGCCGCTCGACGTCGTGCCGCCGTCCGAGATCGGCGAGACCGACGTGCTCGACCACGTCCGGCGGCTCGTGACGACGGGCAACGCGGCCGTGTACCTGTCCGCCCCGCCGCCGCCCGGGCTGCG
>JACRAB010000439.1 GCA_016213575.1 Actinomycetota bacterium | reverse complement strand
GTGGTCACGCTCGGGGCACGCCTGGTCCACGACGACACCGGGCTGGCCCTGCGTCGCGCCGGGGACGACTCCCCGGTCCGGGTGCAGCGCCGCCAGGACGTCCGGGGCCCGCTCACGCTGCCGCTGCGGGCCGCGGTCCTCGACCCCCGGGTCCGGCAGGACCTCACCGACCTGGCCTTCCACGGCGCGACGCTCGACGTCAGCGCGGGCGGCCTGCGGGTCGACGCGGGGGACGCCGGGGACACGGCCGAGCACCTGCCGGCCGCGACCCGGCTCTTCGTCGAGCTCGAGCTGCCCGACGAGGTGCTCGTGCCCGCGGTCCTCTCGCTCGTCGCGCCGGGCACGGAGGGCCTGGGCGGCGCGTTCGTCGACATCGCCGCGGCCGACCGCGAACGCCTCGTCCGGCTCGTCTTCGCCGAGCAGCGCCGCACCCTGGCCGCCCGGAAGCGGTCGCGCGGCGGGCTCCCCACGGACCACCTGCTGACCTCGCTGCGCAGGGACCCGTTCAGCCCCTGACGCCGGTCACCGAGGTCAGCCCCCGACCCGCGGGCTCCCGACCCGTCCCGCTGTCATGACGTGCGCGGCCAGCAGCCCGACCAGGGCCTGGACGACGGGCATCCCGAGCACGAGCTCGAGCTGCAGCGGTGCCGTGCCCGCCCGGTCGCCCGGGGAGCGGGTGAGCACGGCGACCGCGACGACGAGCGTCCACGTCACTCCCGGGACGAGGGCGCCGAGGGCGAGGACGGCGCGCCGCCGGTCCGGGCCGGGGCGCAGCCACCGCACCGCGACGTCGCAGAGCATGCCGGCGACGAGCACCGTGGCGACGGTGACCCGGTTCGCGCCGCCCGCGACGGCCAGGCTCAGGGCGCCGCACGCGCCGAAGAGCACCGTGACGGCGCCGGGGGGAAGCCGCCACAGGGTCGCCAGGTGCAGCAGCGGGACGACGAGGACGAGCGTCGTCAGCACGACGGAGGACAGCACCCACGCCGTGAAGAGCGTGTCCGTGTACCCGAAGGCGACCAGGTAGCCCTCCCCGCGCCGGACCAGGGCGTTGCCGTACTGCACGAACAGCAGCACCTGCGCGGTCGCCAGCGCGAGCCCGGCGACCGCCGGGAGAAGCCGGCGCAGGCCCGGGTCGGGCCCGAGACCGTCGTCGGCGCGGGCGGTCCGCAGCGGCGTCGAGACGATGAGGACCATCGCCGTCGCGAGCGCCAGGTGCGTGGGGGAGAACAGGATCCGGATGGCCTGCTCGATCCCGAGCACCGTGTGCCACACCATGTCGCCGACACCCGCGACGCCGAACGCGGCCGCCGCGAGCAGCGCCGTCCGGTAGGCCGAGGGGACGCCGTCCCAGCGCTCGCGCAGCGTCCCCGGCCCCCGGACGGCGGCCAGCAGCGGCCCGCGGACCACCCAGGCCAGCCAGGCCGCGGTCGCCGCGAACCCGGAGTAGAAGACCGCGTGCCAGGGCGTGAAGAAGCTCTCCAGGCCCGGCAGGTTGTTGTGCGCCCATGCGTCGAGGAGCAGCCCGGCGGTGAACCACCGCGACAGCAGCGCGGTCACGCCGTCCGGACGGCGCGCCGCACCGGCACCGGCGGCCTGCGGCGGCGCGGGCGGCCTCGTCGTCGGTGTCTGCGTCACTGCGGCCTCCCCGGCCCGGCGGCACGTACCGAGGGGTCGGCACGTCGTCCTGGGTGCAGGATGACGCGTATGCGACTCGGACTCCAGATCCCTGACTTCACCTGGCCCGGCGGACCGGCCGCGCTCGGCCTCACCCTGCGGCGGATCGCGCAGGACGCCGAGGCCTCCGGGATGGCCAGCGTGTGGGTCATGGACCACTTCTTCCAGATCTCCATGGTCGGCCCGGCCGAGAACGACATGCTCGAGGGCTGGGCGACGCTCGCGCACCTCGCGGCGGTCACCGAGAAGGTCACGCTCGGCACGATGGTCACCGGCGTGACGTACCGGCACCCGGGCGTCCTCGTGAAGACCGCGACGACGCTCGACGTGCTCTCCGGCGGTCGCGCCTGGTTCGGCGTCGGCGCGGCGTGGAACGAGGAGGAGCACGTCGGGCTCGGCGTCCCGTACCCGCCGCTCGCGGAGCGCTTCGAGCGGCTCGAGGAGACGCTGCGGATCGCCCACCGGATGTGGTCCGGCGACGAGAGCCCGTACGAGGGCGAGCACTACACGCTGGCCCGCCCGCTCAACAGCCCGCCGGCGCTGTCGAGCCCGCACCCGAAGATCCTCGTCGGTGGCACCGGCGAGAAGAAGACGCTGCGGATGGTCGCCGAGTACGCCGACGCCTGCAACATCTTCGAGATGGGGCCGGACGCCGTCCGCGCCAAGTTCGACGTGCTCCGGGCGCACTGCGACCGGCTCGGCCGCGACTACGACGCGATCGAGCGGACGTCGCTCGGCCGGCTCGACCTCGTGCGGCCCGGTGCCGAGCGGGTCGAGGGCAGCCAGACCGTCGAGGAGGCGGTCGACCGGTTCGCGGCGTACGCGGCGGTCGGCGTCGACCACGCCATCGTCTCTCTGCCGCGGGTCAGCGACCCGGCGGCCTGGGAGCTCGTCCCCGAGCTCGTGGCGGCGCTGGAGAAGATCACGCCCGAGGGGTGCTGAGGCGTCCCGCAGGACGGTCACGCCCGCCGCGGACGGGTGGTCGTCGGTTAGTTTTGCGGCAGCCGGACCGCGCCGACGACGCCGCACCCCCTCGCCGGTACTGGACGACCCCCGGAGGCCCGCCCCGTGTTCTCGAAGATCCTGGTCGCCAACCGCGGCGAGATCGCCGTCCGGGCCTTCCGGGCCGCCTACGAGCTCGGGGCGCGCACCGTGGCGGTCTTCCCGTGGGAGGACCGCAACGCCGTCCACCGGATCAAGGCGGACGAGTCGTACCTCATCGGCGAGCGCGGCCACCCCGTGCACGCCTACCTCACCGTGTCCGAGATCGTCCGGGTCGCCCGGGAGTCCGGTGCGGACGCCGTCTACCCGGGCTACGGCTTCCTCTCGGAGAACCCCGAGCTCGCGCAGGCCTGCGCCGACGCGGGCATCACGTTCATCGGCCCGACCGCGCCGGTGCTCTCGATGGCCGGCAACAAGGTCAAGGCGGTCACGGCGGCGCGCGCGGCGGGCGTGCCCGTGCTGCGGTCGTCCGAGCCGTCGGCGGACCTCGACACGCTCGTCGCCGCGGCGGACGAGATCGGCTTCCCGGTGTTCGCCAAGGCGGTGGCCGGCGGCGGCGGCCGCGGCATGCGCCGGGTCGACGAGCGCTCCGCGCTGCGGGAGGCCCTGACGACGGCGATGCGGGAGGCCGAGGGGGCCTTCGGCAACCCGACGATGTTCCTCGAGCAGGCCGTCCTGCGGCCACGGCACATCGAGGTCCAGGTGCTCGCCGACGCGACGGGCGAGACCGTCCACCTCTTCGAGCGCGACTGCTCCGTGCAGCGCCGGCACCAGAAGGTCGTCGAGATCGCCCCCGCGCCCAACCTCGACCCCGAGGTCCGGGACGCCCTCTGCCGCGACGCGGTCGCCTTCGCCAAGGGGATCGGCTACGTCAACGCCGGCACCGTCGAGTTCCTCCTCGACACCGCGGGGGACAACGCGGGCAAGCACGTCTTCATCGAGATGAACCCGCGCATCCAGGTCGAGCACACGGTGACCGAGGAGGTCACCGACGTCGACCTCGTCATGTCGCAGATGCGGATCGCCGCGGGGGAGACCCTCGCCGACCTCGGGCTCACCCAGGACAGGATCCACCTGCGCGGCGCGGCGCTGCAGTGCCGGATCACCACCGAGGACCCGGCGAACGGCTTCCGCCCCGACACCGGCATGGTCAACACCTACCGCTCGCCCGGTGGCGCCGGCGTGCGGCTCGACGGCGGCACGGTGCACGCGGGCGCGTCGGTCAGCCCGCACTTCGACTCGATGCTCGTCAAGCTCATCTGCCGCGGCGCGGACTTCGAGACCGCCGTCCGCCGCTCGCAGCGCGCGCTCGCCGAGTTCCGGATCCGCGGGGTGAGCACGAACATCCCGTTCCTCCAGGCGCTGCTCGCCGAGCCGGACTTCGTCGCCGGCGGTGTCACGACGTCCTTCATCGACGACCGGCCCTACCTCGCGGCCGCCCGGGGCAGCAGCGACCGCGGCACGAAGCTGCTCACCTGGCTCGCGGACGTCACGGTGAACAAGCCGAACGGCGAGCCGCGGACGACGCTCGCCCCGCGGGAGAAGCTGCCCGCCGTCGACGTCGCCGCCCCGGCGCCGGACGGCTCGCGGCAGCGGCTGCTCGCGCTCGGCCCGGAGGGTTTCGCGCAGGCACTGCGGGCGCAGGGCACGGTCGCGGTCACCGACACGACGTTCCGTGACGCGCACCAGTCGCTGCTCGCGACCCGGGTCCGCACCCGGGACCTGCTCGCCGTCGCGCCGCACGTCGCGCGGATGACCCCCGGGCTGCTCTCGGTGGAGTGCTGGGGCGGGGCGACGTACGACGTCGCCCTGCGCTTCCTCGGCGAGGACCCCTGGGAGCGGCTCGCGTCGCTGCGCGAGACGTTGCCGAACCTGTGCCTGCAGATGCTGCTGCGCGGCCGCAACACCGTCGGGTACACGCCGTACCCGACCGAGGTCACCGACGCGTTCGTCCACGAGGCCGCCGCGACCGGCATCGACGTCTTCCGGATCTTCGACGCGCTCAACGACGTCGAGCAGATGCGGTCGGCGATCGAGGCCGTCCGCGACACCGGGACCGCGGTCGCCGAGGTGGCGCTCTGCTACACCGCGGACCTGCTCGACCCGGCCGAGACCCTCTACACCCTCGACTACTACCTCGGCCTCGCCGACGAGATCGTCGCGGCGGGCGCGCACGTCATCGCCGTCAAGGACATGGCGGGCCTGCTCCGGCCGTACGCCGCGAAGAAGCTCGTCACGGCGCTGCGCGAGCGCTTCGACCTACCGGTGCACCTGCACACCCACGACACCGCGGGCGGCCAGCTCGCGACGCTCGTCGCGGCAGTCGAGGCCGGGGTGGACGCCGTCGACGTCGCGACCGCGTCGATGTCGGGGACGACGAGCCAGCCGTCGATGTCCGCGCTCGTCGCGGCCCTGGCGCACACCGAGCGGGCGCCGGACCTCGACCTGCGCGCCGTCATGGACCTCGAGCCGTACTGGGAGTCGGTGCGCCGGGTCTACGCGCCGTTCGAGTCCGGCCTGCCGTCGCCGACCGGGCGGGTCTACGACCACGAGATCCCCGGCGGCCAGCTCTCCAACCTGCGCCAGCAGGCCATCGCCCTCGGGCTGGGCGAGAAGTTCGAGCAGATCGAGGCGATGTACGCCGCGGCCGACCGGATCCTCGGCCGGCTCGTCAAGGTCACGCCGTCCTCGAAGGTCGTCGGCGACCTCGCCCTGCACCTCGTCGCCGTCGGCGCCGACCCGAAGGAGTTCGCCGAGAACCCGGACCGGTTCGACATCCCGGACTCGGTCATCGGCTTCCTCGGCGGCGAGCTCGGCGACCCGCCGGGCGGCTGGCCGGAGCCGTTCCGCAGCAAGGCGCTCGCCGGCCGCAGCACGCCCAAGCGCACCGTGGACCTGTCCGAGGACGACCGCAAGGCGCTGACGACGGACCGCCGGACGACGCTCAACCGGCTGCTCTTCCCCGGCCCGACGAAGGACTTCGCGGCCGTCCGCGAGACGTACGGGGACGTGTCCGTCATCGACACGACCGACTACCTGTACGGCCTGCGGCACGGGGTCGAGCACGTCGTCGAGCTCGAGCGCGGCGTGCGGCTCATCGCCGGGCTCGAGGCCGTCGGCGACGTCGACGAGAAGGGCCTGCGGACCGTCATGTGCACCCTCAACGGGCAGCTGCGCCCGATCCAGGTGCGGGACCGGTCGGTCAAGGTCGACGTCCGGCAGGCGGAGCGCGCGGACCCGACGAACCCGGGTCACGTCGCCGCGCCGTTCTCCGGCGTCGTGTCGCTCGCGGTCGAGGCCGGTGCCGCGGTCGAGGCCGGTGCGACGGTCGCGACGATCGAGGCGATGAAGATGGAGGCCTCGATCACGACCCCGGTCGCCGGGGTGGTCCAGCGGCTCGCGATCGGCGCGGTGACGCAGGTCGAGGGCGGGGACCTCGTGCTCGTCATCGCCCCGCAGGGCTGACCCCGCGGATCAGCCCCGGCTGGCCAGGGCCTCGAGGAGGACGGCCTGCAGGTCCGCCGGGTCGCGGGCCTGGTAGGCCTGCCCGCCCGGGGTGGCCTCGGCGAGCCGGCGCAGCGAGGGCAGGTCGGTGTCGCCGCCGATGCCGATGGCGATGAGCCGGACGGCGCCCTTCGAGCGGCCCTTCTCGAGCCGGGAGACGACCTCGTCGAGGGTCAGGCCGGTGCTGTCGAGGTTGCGGCCGTCGGTGAGCAGGACGACGACGTTCGAGGCGCGCCCGTCGTAGCTGGCCTGCATCTCGGTGACCGCGGCGTCGACGGTGTCGTAGATCGACGTGCCGCCGTCGCGGGTCTGGCCGGGCAGCGCCTTGAGCAGCGCGAGGATCGCGGCGCGGTGCGTCCCGCCCTGGTCCTGCGCGTCGAGCCGGTCGACCGCCGCGAGCTGCTTGTAGTCGACGTCGCCCTCGATCCTCGACGCGAACATCCAGGCCCCGACGCTGTTGTCCGGGGGGAGCGCCTTCAGGGCGGCGGTCGCGGCGTCGCGGACGAGGTCGATCCGCTTGACGCCCGGCCGGGCCTCGATGTTCATCGACGTCGAGACGTCGATGAGGGCGAGCATCCGGGTCGGCGCGGCGAGCGTCGTCAGGGCCGTGATGGTCGCGCTCACCGTCTTGGCGTCGGGGACGGGCAGCGCCCGGATCTTCTCCGTGCGCACGCCCTCGCCGTCCGGTGCCGCGCCGTCCTCGAGCCGGAACCCCTGCGCGGCGTACGTCGCGCCGGCGCCGGACGAGGTGAGCTCGGCCGCGACGCTCTTCACGAGCGCCTCGGTGGTCGCTCCCCAGCGACCGTCCGCGACGCGGACGAGCGGGTAGTCCAGGGAGGGCGAGCCGTCCTTCGGGTAGATCATCGTCAGCGACGCGAGGCCGGTGCGCCGCAGCGCGAGGACGGCCTGCTCGGTGGACGGCATGATCGGCGTCGCGGGGGAGTTCTCGCTGACGAGGTCGAGCGGCGCCTGCAGCCCGACGGTGTTGCCCTGCGAGACCGACAGGCTGAGGGCAGCCAGGGCGCGACGGTACTGGGCGGTCTCGCCGAGGCTGGCGCGCAGCGCGAACGCCGTCGCGAGGCCGCACGTGTCCGTGGTGAGGTCGACCGACACCGGCCAGCCGGTGGTCACCGCCTGCGCCCACGCGGGCGGCGAGTCCGTCGACCACTTCAGCGCCTTGGCCGAGGCCTCGCTCGTCGAGAGCACGACGGGGGATGTCGCGAGCGAGCCCTCGCGGGCCAGCGGGACCGCCCGGGCGGCCCGGGCGACCCAGATCGAGGAGTCCGGGATCCACAGGTGCGGCAGCCGGGCGAGCTCCTCGGGCAGCGTCGCCGCCTTGGCGGCCCGGGTCGCCGCGACGACCTGGTCCGGGTCGACGCCCTGGACGTCGACGCGCAGGCAGGTCCCGTCGGACAGCGCACGGCCCTGGGCCGGCGCGAGGACGGCGTTGACGGCCGGGGTCATCGCGGGGCTGGCGGCGACCCGGACGACGGTCGGGGTGCAGTCCGCGGACGTCGCACCGCGCAGGGTCTGCACGAACGAGAGGTCGAGCGCACCGGTGCGCTGCGCGACGACGGCGCCGCCGGAGGCGACCGCGAGCACGGCGAGGGCAGCGACGAGCCGGCGCCCGCGGCGACGCGGCTGCCGCCGGGACCCGGGCGTGTGCCGGCCCACGGAACCTCCTGTCGACCCCGCCGCGACCCGTCCGCTTCGGGTGGCGGCCCGGGGAGAGGGGCCAGGTTAGCCCTGGTCAGCGCACGAATGGGGGGTCCGGGCGGATGAATCACCCACGGTGGCCGGGAGGCGACGGTGGGGAGTGGGACGGGGCCGTCCGCGACGACGGCCCCCGCGGTGCGCGAAGATGCGCCCATGACCGACAGCGGCCTCTTCCCCACGAGCGTGACGACGCACACCGCAGCGAGCGCGGTCCGGCGGCGCGGGACCGCCCTCGTCCGCCCGCCGGGGCCGCGGCTGGCCGACGGGATCGTCACGCACATCGAGCGGTCGCCCGTCGACGTCGCGCTCGCGCGGGCCCAGCACGCGGCCTACGTCGCGGCGCTGGCCGGGGCCGGCTGGGACGTCCGCGAGGTGCCGCCCGCGGACGAGCACCCGGACGCCGTGTTCGTCGAGGACACCGTCGTCGTCGTCGACGACCTCGCGGTCCTGACCCACCCGGGCGCGCTCCAGCGCCGCGGCGAGGTCGAGGGGACGGCGAAGGCGGTCGAGGCCCTCGGGCTGCGGACGGTGCGGATCACGGCTCCCGGCCACCTCGACGGCGGGGACGTCCTCCAGGTCGGCACGACGGTCTACGTCGGCCGCGGCGGCCGCACCGACGCCGAGGGGATCCGCCAGCTCCGCGCGCACCTCGCACCGCTGGGCCGCACGGTGGTCCCGGTGCCGCTGCACGCCGTCCTGCACCTGAAGTCCGCGGTGACCGCCCTGCCCGACGGCACGATCGTCGGGCTGCCCGACCTCGTCGACGTCGCCCCGTTCCCGACGCTGCGGACCGTCGAGGAGGAGGGCGGCGCGCACGTCGTCCCCATCACCGAGGGCACCGTGCTCATGGCCACCTCGGCCCCGAAGACGCGGGAGTGGCTGCTCGACCTCGGCTTCGACGTCGTCGCCGTCGACATCGGCGAGTTCGAGAAGCTCGAGGGCTGCGTGACCTGCCTCAGCGTCCTCGTCCCCGCCCGCTGCCCCGCGCCGGCCCGGCCGGCCGGGCCGGCGCGTCAGCCGACCGCGCCGGCCGTGGCCGCCGCGACGGCGAGCGCCGCGAGAGCCACCGCGAGCCGGACGCCGTCCCAGCGCAGCAGCCGGCGGTGGGCCTGCGCGTCGAAGCCGGCACCGAGCCGGGCGTGCTGCGGGACCGCGCCGAACGCGGTCACCCCGAGCAGCGCCGCGAGCAGCAGGGCTGCGACCGGGCCCGCCGTCCGCGGGACGCCCGGGACGACGAGCAGCGCGAGCGTCGACGCGCCGAGCGCCGCGAAGAGCGGCCCGACGACGAGGCTGACCCGGCGGGTGTGGCCCGCCTCGTACCCGGCGAACGCGGGCGCCGGAAGGGCGGCCATCTGCGGGTACACGAGCACCCGGACCGTCGCCTGGAAGCCGGCGTAGGCGGCCGTCGTCGCGACGTGCGCGACCGCCGCGACGAGGGCCGCGTCCACCCCGCTCAGCCGGTCATGCCGAGAGCGGCCTCGCTGTGCGCGAGCGCCCGGGCGTACCAGGGCTCCGGGTCGAGCGCGGTGGCCAGCCGCAGGTGCCGCACGGCCTCGTGGTGCCGGCTGCGCCGGCTCAGCGTCCGGCCCAGCGCGGCGTGCGCGTAGTGGTCGGCCGGGTCACGGTCGACGACGCGCCGGAAGAGCTCCTCGGCCCGGGCGAGCTGGGCCGTCGCGAACGCGGCGCGGCCGGCCAGGAGCAGGACCGAGGTCGGCGCGTCCTCGCCGAGCAGCGGGTCGAGCACCTGGAACGCCGAGTGGGCGTCCCCGGCCGAGACGAGCCGCTGCGCCGTCCGGAACCTCTCGACGTCGTCCATGGCCCCATCCTCCGTCCGGCAGCGGCCCGGGGACCAGCCCCCGGGCACCGACTCCCGACAACTCCGGCGGCCCCGAGGACGTTCCGGCGCCCGCCGAAACCGCGCCGTCACCTGCGGCCGGGGCCGGTCTGGCACAGTGACGCCGTGCCCCACGACGCAGCCGGTGTGCGCACCGGCGCGTGGTACGCGGGCGCCTGCCTGCTCATCCTCGGCGTCATGCCGATCATCTCCAACGGCCGGCCGCCCGGCGCGAGCGCGCTGACGTTCGCGCTCCTGCTCACCCTGTGGCAGATCGTGCTCGCCGTCCCGGTCCAGCTGCGGGAGTGGCGGTCGGGGGAGCGCGGGCTGCTCCGCGAGCGGCTGCCGCGGGACGTCGCCCGCCGGGTCGTGCTCGTCACGCTCGGCACCGGGATGCTCTTCGGGATCTCCACATGGGCGTACGTGCTCGCGTTCCAGACCGCGGGCGCCGTGAACGCCGCGATCGCCCTGCAGTCCTACCCGCTCGTCGCGGCGGCCCTCGAGGCGGTCGTCCTCGGGCGGCGCAAGACCCGGACCGAGCTCGCGTTCACGGGCGTCATCGTCCTCGCGCTGTACTACCTCGCGACCGGCGGCACGTGGCGGATGAGCGGCGTCTCCGGCTGGTTCGCGGTCGCGCTGTCGGTGCCCGTGATGTGGAGCGTCGCGCACATCACGCTGCGCCAGGCGCTCGTGTCGACGACGATCACCCCGCTCCAGGTGACGACGTCCCGGCTCGTCGTGTCCGGCGTCTTCCTCGTGCCGCTCGCGCTCGCCGTCGACGGGCCGCAGGCGGTCGGCGCCGTGCTGGCCTCGCCGGGGCTGCAGCTGTTCGGGGCGCTCATGGGGCTGGCCTACTACCTGGAGCTCGTCCTGTGGTTCTACGCCGTGCGCCAGATCGACGTCTCGCTGGCGAGCGCGATCACCGTGCCGGCGCCGGCGGTGACGCTGCTGCTCGCGGTGCTGTTCCTCGGCGAGCACGCCCACGGGTACCAGGTGGTCGCGCTCGGAGCCGTGCTCGTCGGGCTGTTCGGGCTGGTCCGGGCCGGCGCCGCCGCCCGGGCCCGGGAACGGGCGGTGCCCGACCCGGTGGCGTGACGACCCGGGCGCGGGCCGCCGCGCCGGCTCTGGCACAGTACGGACGTGGTCGCTCCGCTCGTCGTCGCGCTCGTCGGGGGAGGGCTCGCGCTGTTCGTCCTCGGCGCGGTGCTCGCCGGTCTGGGGAAGGTGCCCGGCCGCGTCGTCCTCGGCCTCGCGGCGCTGCTCGAGGTGGTCGTCGCCGTCCAGGTGGTGTGGGCCGTCGTCTCGCTCGTCGGCGGCTACCGGCCGGCCGAGACCCTCGTCGTCGTGTTCTACCTGCTGGGCGTCCTCGTCGTCCTGCCGCTCGTCGTCGCCTGGTCGCTCGCGGAGCGCACCCGCTGGAGCAACCTCGTCGTCGCCGTCGGCGCCCTGACCGTGATGGCGATGACGGCGCGCCTGGACCAGATGTGGAGGGTCACCGGTGGTTGAGACGACGTCGTCCGCGGAGCCCGGGGTCACCGCCACCGGCTTCGGCCGGGTGCTCGTGGCGCTGTACGCGGTCATGGCCGTCGGAGCGTGCTCGCGCTCGGCGGTGCAGGTCTCGACCCGGTTCGGCGAGGCGCCGATCGCCTACTCGCTCAGCGCGTTCGCGGCTGTCGTGTACGTCCTCGCGACGGTCGGGCTGGCCCGGCGGGGCCCGGCGGCGCGCCGGCTCGCGACGATCGCCTGCACCGTCGAGCTCGTCGGCGTGCTCGCCGTCGGGACCTTCACCGTCGCGGTGCCGTCCGACTTCCCGGACGCGACCGTCTGGTCGCTCTACGGGATGGGGTACGTGTTCATCCCGCTCGTGCTGCCGGTGCTCGGCCTGTGGTGGCTGCGCCGGACCCGGTTCGCCGGCTGAGCGAGCCGGCAGCGCTCAGCCGCGGCCCAGCGCTGCCGCGGTGAGACGGGACAGCGACGTCCGCTGGACGCCGTCCGCGTCGAAGTTCGCCGGGTCCAGCCAGGCCTCGTAGGCCGGTGCGAGGGCCCGGACGTCGTCGTCGGTCATGGCGAACCACGCGGTGTCCCGGTTGCGGCCCTTGTAGACGACCGCCTTGCGGAAGACGCCCTCGAAGGTGAAGCCGAGCCGGGCGGCCGCCGCCCGCGACGGGGCGTTGAGGGCGTCGCACTTCCACTCGTAGCGGCGGTAACCGAGGTCGAGGACGGCGTGCCGCGCCATGAGCCACATCGCCTCGGTGGCGGCACGGGAGCGCTGCAGGGCGGCCGAGTACACGATGGAGCCGACCTCGACGGCGCCGTGCGCGACGTCGGTGCGCATGAACGTCGCGGTGCCCTCGACGGTGTCGCGGCCGCCGTCGGTGACGACGAGGACCATCGGCCACGTGCCGGGGGTCGCGGCGAGGCCGTCGAGCCAGGCGACGACCTCGGCGGTCCGGGTGGGCCGGTTGAAGAGGTACGTCCAGCGGATCTCGACCTCGTCCGCGGTGCCGGCGAGGAGGACGGCGGTGAGCGCCTCGGCGTGCCGGCCGGCGTCCCAGGCCTCGAGCCGGCAGTACCGCCCGGTGAGGGTCTGCGGGCGCGGCGGCTCGCGCGGCGTCCAGCCGTCGACGGGCAGGCCGACGGGGCGACCGACGGCGTCGACCCGGTAGGGGAGGCCCTCCGGGGTCGTCAGCGGCTGCGGGTCGTGCACAGGTGCACCGGTCTCGGCGGTCTGCTCGCTCACGCGCCGACCCTCTCATGCCTGCATGCCGTGACCGGCATGCTGGAGGGATGGGACCGGACGGGCCACGGGCCGCCGCTGCTGCACCGGACGACCTGCCCGACGTCGAGGTCGTCGTCGCCCACCGGCAGCGCGCGACGCTGCGCGTCGGTGACGTGTTCCTGAAGATCGACCCGAACGGGGCGCACACCGACGTCGAGGTCGCGGCGATGGCCCTCGCACCGGTCCCGACCCCGCAGGTGCTCTGGCGCCGGCCGCCCGTGCTCGCGCGCGCCGCCCTCCCGGGGACGGCGCTGGGACGCCTCGGCGAGCGGACCACCGCACCTGCGGCCGCGTGGGCAGCGGCCGGTGCCGTCGTCCGCAGGCTGCACGACGCGCCGCTGCCGCCGCTGCCGCGCCGGGGCACGGACGAGGTGGCGGCCGAGGTCGACGAGGCGTGCGCGTGGCTCGTCGCGAACGACGTCCTGCCCGCCGGGGTGGTCGTACGCAACCGCCGGATCGCCGATGCGGCCCTGCGACCGCGCCCGCCGGTGTTCGTGCACGGGGACCTGCAGATCAGCCACGTGTTCGTCGACGGTGACGTGGTCACCGGTGTCATCGACTGGTCCGAGGCCGGCCGGGGCGACGCGACGTACGACCTCGCCAGCCTCACCTTCGGGCACGAGGAGTGCCTCGGCGACCTGCTCACCGGGTACGGCGCCGACGTCGACCTCGACGCGGTCCGCGCCTGGTGGTCCCTGCGGGCGCTGCGGGCGACGCCGTGGCTGATGCAGCACGGCTTCGACCCGTTCCTCCCCGGCTGCGAGGTCGACGTGCTGATGTCACGGATGTGAGGGGGCGTGCCAGGCTCAGGGCATGACGCTGCCGGGCATCTTCACCGTCGAGGAGGCACGTGAGGTCCTCACCGGCCTCCTGCCGCTGCTGGACCGGGTCGTCGAGGTGCGGGCCGACGCCCGTCAGCTCGGTGCCGACCTGGACGCCGGCGCCGCCGGTGGTGGGGGTCTCGGCGGGCTGCCGGAGCTCAAGGCGGCGCAGGCGCAGCTCGACGACCTGCTCACGCAGGTGCAGGGGACCGGCGTCGAGCTCAAGGGCTTCGCACCGCTCCTGCTCGACTTCCCGGCGGACCTGGACGGTGTGCCGGTGCTCCTGTGCTGGGTCGAGGGGGAGCGGGAGCTGGGCTGGTACCACCGGGCGGACCTCGGCTTCGCCGGACGGCGCCGGCTGCCCGACCGTGCGGGGCCGGCGTCGCCGGGCGTTGTCGGAGGGGCGTCCTAGGGTGGCGGGCGATTCCGGAACCCGACGCAGGAGGCAACCGTGACGACCCTTCCCGGCCGTTCGAGGACCGCGCTCGTCGTGGTCGACGTGCAGAACGGCGTCATGGCCGGCGCCCACGAGCGCGACGCCGTCATCGCCAACATCGGCACGCTCGTGTCGACCGCCCGCGCGCAGAGCGTGCCGGTCGTGTGGGTGCAGCACTCCAGCGAGGAGCTGCCCACCGGCAGCGAGCCCTGGCAGTACGTGCCCGAGCTCGTCCGTGAGCCGTCGGAGCCGTTGGTGCACAAGGAGTACGGCGACTCCTTCGAGGCGACCGACCTCGAGTCGGTGCTCGCCGGTCTCGGTGTCGGGCGGCTCGTCGTCGCGGGCGCGCAGACCGACGCGTGCATCCGGTCGACGCTGCACGGGGCGATCACCCGCGGCTACGACGCGACGCTCGTCTCGGACGCGCACACCACGGAGGACCTCTCCGAGTGGGGCGCGCCGCCGCCGGCGCAGGTCGTCGCGCACACGAACCTCTACTGGTCGTGGCAGTCGGCCCCGGGGCGGACCGGGGGTGTCGTCGAGACCGCCGCCGTCGACTTCGGGGCCGCCGAGGGCTGAGCGCGCCCGGCGACGCGTCAGCGGTCCAGGGTCGCCGGGCGTTCGAGCATCGTGCCGTCCGGCGGGCGGAACCCGAACGCGGCGTAGACGTCATGGGCGTCGGCGGTGTGGAGCATCCAGCGGAAGCGCGCGCCCGGGCCCTCGTCGACCATGGTGCGCACGAGGCCGTGCCCGATGCCCCGGCCCCGGTGCGCGGGGACGACGAACACGTCCGCGAGGTACGCGACGCCGTAGCCGTCGCTGACCGCGCGGGCGTAGCCGACCATCGCGCCGTCCGACCGGTCGTAGGCACCGACGACCCGCCACGCGCCGTCGAGCTGGGCCAGGACGGTGTCCCGGTCGCGCCAGCGGCCCCAGTAGGCGTCGGAGCCGAGGAAGCCCCAGACGACGTCCCGGTCCACGCGGGCGCGGTCGTCGTCGAACGTGTAGGCGTCGGGTGTGGTCACGTGGCGAGTGTGCCGGGGCGGCGCGGACGCTGCGGCCGACTCCCGATCACTGGCAGACTTCCGGATCATCGGCCCGGACGTCCCGGGCGACCTCGGGGGAGGTTCTCGTGATGTCCGCATCCGCTGGTGGCGCGGTCGTTCCGGCACGGCCGCGGGTCCGCGCCCGCCACCACGTGCTGCCGGCGCTGGTCGTGTTCGCCGCGGTCACCGCGGTCGTCGTCCTCGCCCTGCTCGTGTTCAGCCTGGTGTTCCTCGTCGACGACGAGTTCGACCCGAAGGCCGTGGTCCTCGGTCTGGCCGGTGGCATCGGCGCGGCGGCCGGCGTCGCCGTGGTGGCCTTCGTCGTGGGGCTCGCGCTCGACGCGCTGACCCGGTCGGCGCCGACCGCGGTCCGGTGGGCCGCGCCCGCACCGCTGCCGCTCGTCGGCCTCGCGGTCATGGTGGTGGTCGATCCCTTCCTCGGCTTCTACCCGACCGTCCTCGGGATGCTCCTGTGCGCGTACTGGGTGGTCTTCCTCGCGCAGGACGGCGTGGTCCGGCTCTACCGTCGGGTGCGCGCCCGGTCCGCCGGCAGCTGAGCGGGCCGGGCTCGTCCTGTCCGGCGTCAGCAGCCCGCGGGAGGTGCGGACGCCCCGGCGGCAGGGGTCCTGCGCCGGATGTTCGTCCAACCGGTCCAGCCGCGCTGCTCGAGGAGCTCGAGCATGCGGACGGCACCCGGGAAGGACTCGACGAACGCCGCGTCGAGCAGCGCGACGAGGTCGTCGTTCACCGGGTGCTCCTCCTCGGCGCCTTCTGCCGCAGCGGTCGCCGCCTCGATGAAGGCGGCCACCCGGTCGGCGAGCGCGGGCAGCCGCGGGTCGTCCGGGCCGCAGTCGACGAGGTCCCCGACGTCCAGGTACAGCCGGCGCAGGGACTCGTCCTCGAGCTGGGCCTGCTTCATCGCCATCCACGGGCCCACCTGCTCGGGCATCTGCGCCGCGATGAGGATCCAGCTGTCGCGCTCGATCTCGACGAGCCGTTCCCCGAAGCCGAGCTCGCGCATCCGGTCGACGTAGGCGACGACCTCGGGCGGCAGGGCCAGGCTGTCGCCGGCGGCCAGCTGCGCGATCCGCTCGCGGTGCGCCTGGCGTTCGCGGATCTCCGCCAGCAGCCGGCGGTCGATGTCCTCGACCGCCGCCCCGAACTCTTCGTCGTCCGCGGCCAGCAGCTCGCGGACGCGGGAGAGCGGGACGCCCGCGTCGGCCAGGGTCCGGATCCGCACGAGGTCGACGACCGCGGCCGCGCCGTACCGCCGGTAGCCGGAGCGGTCGCGTTCGGGCTCGGGAAGCAGCCCCTTGGCGTGGTAGTGCCGGACCGTCCGCACCGTCACACCGGCGTACGACGCGAGCTGGCCGATCGTCAGCATGGCCCCATTGTCCGTCCGCCCTCGGTGCGGGTGCGTCGTCGACGCGAGGTCACGACGTCCTGCTGCGGTGGATGCGCATTGCGAGCGCGTACGCGACGACGAGCAGCCCGACGCACCAGGCGAGCGCCGTCCGGACACCGTTGCCGACCGGCTGCTCGTCGAGCAGCGCGCGGAGCGTGTCGACGATCGGGGTCACCGGCTGGTGCTCGGCGAACCAGCGGACCGGTCCCGGCATGCCGTCGGTGGGGACGAACGCCGAGCTGACGAACGGCAGGAAGACCAGCGGGTAGGAGAACCCGCTGACGCCGTCGACCGACGACGCGGTCAGCCCGGGGATCACGGCGAGCCAGGTCAGCGCCAGGGTGAACAGCAGCATGATCCCGAGGACGCCGAGCCAGGCGAGCAGCCCGGCGCCGGACCGGAACCCCATCGCCAGGGCGACGAGGACGACGAGGATCAGCGCTGCCAGGTTGGCCACGACCGAGGTGAGCACGTGACCCCAGAGCAGGGCCGACCGGGCGATCGGCATCGACTGGAACCGTTCGAAGATGCCGCTGGAGACGTCGACGAAGAGCCTGAACGCGGTGTAGGCGATGCCGGAGGCGACCGTGACGAGCAGGATGCCGGGCAGCAGGTAGTCGACGTACGCCCCGCGGCCGACGTCGATCGCGCCGCCGAAGACGTAGACGAAGAGCAGCAGCATGGTGATCGGCGTGATCGCCGTCGTGATGATGGTGTCCGGGCTGCGCAGGATGTGCCTCAGGGACCGCCCGAGCAGGACGGTGCTGTCGTGGACGAAGTCGGTGGACATCGGTGGCTCCCTACGGGCGGGGACCGTCGTGACCGACGATCGCGAGGTAGACGTCTTCGAGGGTCGGCTGCTTCTCGACGTACTCGACGGTGGCCGCCGGCAGGAGCCGCTTGAGCTCGGCGAGCGTGCCGTCGGCGATGATGCGGCCCTCGTGGAGGATCGCGATCCGGTCGGCGAGCTGCTCGGCCTCGTCGAGGTACTGCGTCGTGAGGAGGACGGTCGTGCCCTGACCGGCGAGGTCGCGCACCGTCCGCCAGACCTCGAGGCGCGACTGCGGGTCGAGCCCGGTCGTCGGCTCGTCGAGGAACAGCACCGGCGGGCTGCCGACGAGGCTCATGGCGATGTCGAGCCGGCGGCGCATGCCGCCGGAGTACGTCCCGACCCTGCGCCCGGCCGCATCGGTGAGGTCGAACCGGGCGAGCAGCCCGTCGGCGATGGCAGCCGGCTCCCGGAGCCGGCGCAGGCGGGCGACGAGCACGAGGTTCTCGCGGCCGGTGAGGACCTCGTCGACGGCCGCGAACTGGCCGGTGAGGCTGATCGACCCCCGGACGGCAGCCGCCTGGGTGGCGACGTCGTGGCCGTCGACGGTCGCGGTGCCGCCGTCGGCCCGGAGCAGCGTCGCGAGGATCTTCACCGCCGTGGTCTTGCCCGCGCCGTTGGAACCGAGGAGGGCGAGGACCGACCCGCGGGGAACCCGCAGGTCAACGCCGCGCAGGACGGCGTGGTCGCCGTAGGACTTCGTGAGGCCCACGGTCTCGATGGCGTGTGTCGTGGTCATGACGCCAGGCTGCAACCCTGACCCGACGTCAAGGTCAAGCCCCGACCGAGGTCGGTTCTGGATACGTTCGTGTCCGTCCCCGGCCGCCGGACAGGAGTGGATCTGTGTGACCGACTACGACGCCTTCGCGACGGCGTACGCGGCAGAGACCGAAACCAGTCTCCTCAATGCCTGGTACTGCCGGCCGGCGATGCTGGGCCTCTCTGGAGACGTTGCAGGGCGTCGCGTTCTCGACGCCGGGTGCGGATCGGGCCCGCTGACTGCTGCGCTGCGAGATCGGGGTGCGATCGTCAGCGGGTTCGACCTCAGCGCGGCCATGATCGACCTGGCCCGTGAGCGACTGGGCGCAGACGCTGACCTGTCGGTGGCGGACCTGGCGGAGGCTCTGCCGTACGACGACCGCACGTTCGACCTCGTCGTCTCCTCGCTGTCCCTGCACTACCTGGCGGACTGGAACCCACCGCTCACCGAGATCCGCCGCGTCCTGCGCCCCGGCGGACGTCTCGTCGTCTCGGTGCCTCATCCGGCCGCGTACATGTTCAACTACCCGGACCGCGACTACTTCGCGGTGACGCAGTACTCCGAGGAGTTCGAGTTCGACGGCCGCGCAGCGGTTCTGACCTACTGGCACCGACCCTTGCATGCGATGACCGACGCGTTCACCAAGGCGGGTTTCCGCATCGAGGTCGTGAGCGAACCACCGTGGGCGCCTGACACGCCGCCTGAGCTCCTGCCGGCCGACCTTGGCGATCGGACTGCCTTCGTCTGCTTCCTCTTCTTCGTCCTCGAGCCCTCCTGACACGTCCGCGCGCTCGGATCACCACCTTCACATGCAACCAGTGGTTGCGTATATCGGCGGGCCGGTCTAACGTCACATGCAACCAAACGTTGCAGGAGGCGGTCATGGAGCTCGGGACCATCGAGCAGGAGATCTACGTCGAGGCGTCGCCCGAGGTCGTCTACGAGGTGGTGAGCAGTCCTGACCACCTCAAGCACTGGTGGCCGGACGACGCGCGCTACGACCCGACGCCGGGCTCGAGCGGTCAGATCGTCTTCGAGCGTGACGGCGGGGGAGCGGTGGTGGAGCTCACCGTCGTCGACGCGCGGCCGCCGTCCACCTTCGTCTTCCGCTGGACGCACCCGGCCGGCGAGGAGGCGGCGGAGGGCAACTCGCTGCTCGTGACGTTCGACCTCGTGCCGTCGGGCAGTGGCACGCTGCTGCGGATGACCGAGACCGGCTTCCGCGAGATGGGCTGGGAGGTCGCGGTCCTGGAGCAGCAGTACGCCGAGCACGTCGAGGGCTGGGCCTACTTCCTGCCGCGGATCGTGCCCTACGTCGCGACGCTGGTGGTGCGGCCGTGACGACCGCCGTCGCCGAGGTCGTCGACGACGACCTGTGGTCGGCGATCGGCGACCCGACCCGGCGCCGGCTCCTCGACCTGCTGCTCCTCGAGGGGGCCGGCACGGCGACCGGTCTCAGCCAGCAGCTGCCGGTCACGCGGCAGGCCGTCGCCAAGCACCTGGGCGTGCTCGACCGGGTCGGCCTCGTCCACGGGACGCCGGCCGGCCGGGAGAAGCGCTACCGGGTGGACGACGCCCAGCTCGCACGCGCGGTCGCGCAGCTGGCGTCCGTCGGGTCGGCCTGGGACGCCCGCCTGCGGCGGATCAAGCGCATCGCCGAGGCCATCCAGGTCGCCCGTGAGGACTGACACGACGACCACGAGATCAACGATCAAGGAACAGGGGAGTGGATGACATGGTGGACATCCTGCACAGGGTCGGCGTCCGGACGGCGGCCCCGGACGCCGTCTACGCGGCGCTGACGACGGTCGAGGGCCTCGCGGGCTGGTGGACCGAGGGCACCGCGGCGCGCGGTGACGCCGCGAGCCCCGGCGGTGTGGTCGAGTTCCGGTTCCCGCCGGTGGGCGGCTTCGACATGGAGGTCGTCGAGGCGAAGGCGCCGGAGCGGCTGCAGTGGCGCGTCGTCGACGGCCCGCCGGAGTGGGTCGGGACGACGGTCGACTGGGACCTGCGCCAGGACGGCGACTGGACGATCGTCATGTTCGCGCACCGCGGCTGGGCCGAGCCCGTCGACTTCATGCACCACTGCAGCACCAAGTGGGGCTCGTTCCTCATGAGCCTGAAGTCGTTGGTGGAGAACGGTGAGGGCGCGCCGGCGCCGCGGGACGTCCAGATCAGCGACTGGCACTGAGGGAGGGCCTCCCGATCGCTGGATTGACATAATGCGCATTATCGGCGTTACGTAGACAACCGCTCATGCTCGCGCCGCGTACCGGGAATCAGCCTGGATGCGGCCTGGAACGGTACTCGGCGCGAGCATCGGCGGGGTCGGGTGTCAGTTCTCGCCGGGTGTCAGTTCTCTCAGCACGGCTCTGATCGCCGGGCTCGTGTCGGCGCTGCGTCGCCACGCGGCGTGCACCTCGCGGCGCGGCGGCCGGGCCAGCGGGACGGCGACGAGCTCGTCGGCCAGCGGCGGCCGCGCCAGCCGCGGGACGAGCGCGACGACCTCGCCGGACGCGACGAGCGCCAGCTGCGTGGCGAAGTCGTCGACGCGGTGCCGCACGTCGGGCTCACCGGGCACGTCGGCGACGAGCCGGAGGAACCACTGGTGGCACACGGTGCCCGGCGGGCTCGTCACCCAGGCGTCGCCGGCGAGGTCGGCGGCGGTGACCGGCCGGTGGGTCGGGCGGTCGATCGCGGCGAGACGGTGGCTGCGGTGCACGACGACGTCGCCGACGTCGGTCGTCAGGTGGCATCCGGTGAGAGATGCGGGCAGCGGCGCCGGCAGCCCGTCGGCGTCGTGGACGACGGCCAGGTCGGCCGTGCCGGCGTCGACGCTGCGCAGCGCCTGGTCGGGGTCCTGCTCGGTGACCTCCAGGCGCAGGTCCGGGCAGCGTCGTGACAGCTGTGGCACGACAGGTGCGACGAGCCCTCGGATCGCGGTCGAGAAGGCGACGACGCGCAGCGTGCCGCGCGGTGCGCCCTGCGCCACCGAACGACCTGCCTCGGTGCAGCGCTCCAGGGCCTCGAACACCGCGGGCGCCGCGTCGACGACCGCCCGGCCGGCCGGGGTGAGCACGACCCCGCGGCCCGCCGGGGCGAGCACCGGCGCGCCGACCTGGCGCTCGAGCCGCTTGATCTGCTGGGACACCGCCGACGGCGTGAACCCGAGCTCGTCCGCCGCGCGTGCCAGCGTTCCGAGTGCGGCGACCGTCTGGAGGGCGCGGAGCGCGCCGACGTCCATCATGAAGCCACGCTACGCGGTACCGGCGAGAAACCATCGCTGGACCGCAGGGATCGGGCCGCCGACGATCGAGGCATGACCGACCACCGCTCCCCCGCCGTCCTGCCCGCCGCCGAGACGATCTTCGGCACCTGCCTCGTCGCCATGGTGACCCCGATGCGCCCCGACGGCTCCGTCGACGAGCCCGCGGTCCTCGGCCTCGTCGACCACCTGCTCGTGGGCGGCTGCGACGGCATCGTCGTCGCGGGGACCACCGGCGAGGCACCGACCCTCACCGACGACGAGACCGTGGCGCTCGTCCGGACCGTCGCCGCCAGGGCCGCCGGCCGGGCCCGGGTCGTCGCCGGGGTCGGCACGTACGACACCGCGGCGAGCGTCCGGCGTGCGCGGGCGGCCGAGGCGGCCGGGGCCGACGCGCTGCTCCTCGTCTGCCCGTACTACTCCCGGCCCACCCAGGCCGGCGTCGTCGCGCACTGCCTCGCGGTGGCGGATGCGACGGACCTGCCGGTCATGCTCTACGACGTGCCGGCCCGCACCGGGCTCGCCATGAGCCAGGACACCCTCGTCGAGCTCGCGCGGCACCCGCGGATCGTCGCCGTCAAGGACGCCAAGGGCGACCTGTTCGAGGCGATGAACGTCATGGACCGGACGTCTCTCGCGTACTACTGCGGGATCGACGAGCTGAACCTGCCGTACCTCGCGTGCGGTGCGGGCGGGGTGGTCAGCGTCGTCGGCAACGTCGTCCCCGACCGCGTGTCGGGGCTCGTGGACGCCGTCCGCCGCGGCGACCTCGACGCCGCGCGCGCCGTCCACGCCGGGCTGCTCCCCCTCGTGCGCGCCGTCATGGGCTCCTCCCCCGGTGCCGTGACGGCGAAGGCGGCGCTCGTCGAGGTCGGCGTCCTCGAGCACGCGACGGTCCGGCTGCCGATGCTGCCGGCGTCCCCGGACGACGTCTGCCGGCTTCGGGACGCCCTCGCCGCACGAGCGCGACCCATGCTCGCGCCCGGTACCGCGAACGTCCCTGGAGAGCGGCCGGAACGGTACCCGGCGCGAGCATGAGCGGGGCGGTGGGTGGTGGGTGGGGGTCAGGCGCCGACGTACGCCGCGAGGTGTTGCCCGGTGAGGGTCGACCGGGCGGCGACGAGGTCGGCCGGGGTGCCCTCGAAGACGACGAGGCCGCCGTCGTGGCCGGCGCCGGGGCCGAGGTCGACGATCCAGTCGGCGTGCGCCATGACCGCCTGGTGGTGCTCGATGACGACGACCGACTTGCCGGAGTCGACGAGCCGGTCGAGCAGGGCGAGCAGCTGCTCGACGTCGGCGAGTTGCAGCCCGCTCGTCGGCTCGTCGAGGACGTAGACGCCGCCCTTCTCCCCCAGGTGCGTCGCGAGCTTGATCCGCTGCCCCTCTCCACCGGAGAGCGTCGTGAGAGCCTGGCCGAGGGTGAGGTAGCCAAGGCCCACGTCGGCGAGCCGCGCGAGGATCGCCTGCGCGGCGGTCAGCCGGGCCGGGCCCTCGGCGAAGAACGCGAGCGCCTCGGCGACCGGCATCGCGAGCACCTCGCTGATGTCCTTGCCGCCGAACGTGTACTCCAGCACCGATCCGTCGAACCGCCTGCCCTCGCAGGCCTCGCACGTGATGGCGACCCCGGCCATCACCCCGAGGTCGGTGTAGATCACCCCGGCGCCGTTGCACGCCGGGCAGGCGCCCTCGGCGTTCGCGCTGAACAGCGCGGGTTTGACGCCGGTCTCCTTGGCGAACGCCTTGCGGAGCGGTTCGAGCAGCCCGGTGTACGTCGCGGGGTTGCTCCGCCGCGAGCCGCGGATCGCGCCCTGGTCCACCGTGACGACGCCGTCCCGCCCGGACACCGACCCGCGTACCAGGGAGCTCTTGCCCGACCCGGCGACCCCGGTGAGGACGACGAGCACCCCGAGCGGGAGGTCGACGTCGATGTCCCGGAGGTTGTGCATCGCGGCGCCGCGGATCTCGAGTGCGCCGGACGCCGTCCGGACCGAGGGCTTGAGCCGGGCCCGGTCGTCGAGGTGCTTGCCGGTGATCGTGCCGCTGGCTCGCAGCCCCTCCACGGTGCCCTCGAACATCACCTCGCCGCCCGCGGTCCCCGCGCCGGGCCCGAGGTCGACGACGTGGTCGGCGATCGCCATGGCCTCCGGCTTGTGCTCGACCATGAGCACCGTGTTGCCCTTGTCGCGCAGCTGGAGGAGCAGTGCGTTCATCCGCTGGACGTCGTGCGGGTGCAGCCCGATCGTCGGCTCGTCGAAGACGTACGTGACGTCGGTGAGCGACGACCCGAGGTGCCGGATCATCTTCGTGCGCTGCGCCTCGCCGCCCGACAGGGTGCCCGACGGCCGGTCCAGCGAGAGGTAGCCCAGCCCGATCGCGACGAACGAGTCGAGGGTGTGCCGCAGGCCGGCGAGCAGCGGTGCGACCGACGGCTCGTCGAGACCTGCGACCCAGTCGGCGAGGTCGCTGATCTGCATCGCGCACGCCTCGGCGATGTTCGTGCCGGCGATCCGCGACGACCGGGCCGTCTCGTTGAGCCGGGTGCCGCTGCAGTCCGGGCACGTCGTGAACGTGATCGCCCGCTCGACGAAGGCGCGGATGTGCGGCTGCATCGCGTCGACGTCCTTGGAGAGGAACGACTTCTGGATCGCGGGGACCAGGCCCGAGTAGGTGAGGTTGATCCCCTCGACCTTGATCTTCGTCGGCTCCCGGTAGAGCAGGTCGTCGAGCTCCTTCTTCGTGTACTTGCGGATCGGCTTGTCCGGGTCGAAGTAGCCGCAGCCGCGGTAGATGCGGCCGTACCAGCCCTCCATGCTGTAGCCGGGGATCGTCAGTGCGCCCTCGTTGAGCGACTTGGTGTCGTCGTAGAGCGCCGTGAGGTCGAAGTCGTTGACCGAGCCGCGGCCCTCGCACCGCGAGCACATCCCGCCGAGGATGCTGAAGCTGCGCCGCTCCTTCGTCGTCCGGCCGGCGCGCTCGAAGGTCACCGCCCCGGCGCCGCTCACGGACGCGACGTTGAAGGAGAACGCCTGCTGCGAGCCGATGTGCGGCTGCCCCAGCCGGCTGAACAGGATGCGCAGCAACGCGTTCGCGTCGGTCGCGGTGCCGACGGTGGAGCGCGGGTCGGCGCCCATCCGCTCCTGGTCGACGATGATCGCCGTCGTCAGCCCGTCGAGGACGTCGACGTCGGGCCGGGCCAGCGTCGGCATGAAGCCCTGGACGAAGGTGCTGTAGGTCTCGTTGATCATCCGCTGCGACTCCGCGGCGATCGTGCTGAAGACCAGCGAGCTCTTGCCCGAGCCGGAGACGCCGGTGAAGACCGTGAGCCGTCGCTTGGGGATCTCGACCGAGACGTCCTTGAGGTTGTTCTCCCGCGCGCCGTGCACCCGGATCATGTCGTGGCGGTCCGCGACGTGCGGGACCGCCGCCTGCGGGGTCAGCGCCGTTCCTGGATGCGGACCATGTTGCCCGCCGGGTCCCGCAGTGCGCAGTCGCGCACGCCGTACGGCTGGTCGGTCGGCTCCTGGACGATCTCCACGTCGCCCGCCTGCAGCTTCTCGAACGTCGCGTCGAGGTCGGGCGTCGAGAGCAGGATCGAGGCGTACGTGCCCTTCGCCATCATCTCGGTGATCGTGCGGCGCTCGTCGTCCGTCACGCCCGGGTCGGCACTGGGCGGGAACAGGACGACGGACGGCGTCCCGGGCTGACCGGCAGGGCCGACCGTGATCCAGCGCATGCCGGCGTAGCCGACGTCCTGGCGGACCTCGAAACCGAGGGTGTCGCGGTAGAACGCGAGCGAGGCCTCGGGGTCGGTGTGCGGGAGGAAGCTCGAGTGGATGCTGATGTCCATGCGGCTCAGGCTAGGGGGGTGCGGGAGACGGGCGCTTCTCGATTCCTGACCGGTCGCGTGACCTGCTTCGCGACGCACGACGGCATGCCCTGCGTCGCCTCCGCGTGCTGCGCCCGGTAGGTGCTCGGCGGGACACCGACCAGCTCGGCGAAGCGGGTGCTGAAGGTGCCCAGGGACGAGCAGCCGACGGCGAAGCAGACCTCCGTGACGGACAGGTCGCCGCGGCGCAGCAGGGCCATCGCGCGCTCGATCCGACGGGTCATGAGATAGGCGTAGGGCGACTCGCCGTAGGCCCGCTTGAACTCCCGGCTGAGGTGGCCGGCCGACATGCTCACCCCGCGGGCCAGGGCCTCGACGTCGAGCGGCTGGGTGTACTCGCGGTCCATCCGGTCCCGGACGCGCCGCAGCCGCGCGAGGTCGCGCAGGTGCTGCCGCTCGGCGTCCGCCCCGGTCGTCACACCGCCGATGGTGCCACGCCGAGGGTGGATGGGAACGGTCCCGCAGATCGTTCGGCCACGCTTTCGGCCTACAGCCGTGCCGCGCTGGGGCCGAACACCCAAGGGTCGTCCCGCGGGACGTCCTCCGGTCGGCCGAGGGGTGAGCCCGGCCGGCGTCCACAGGAGCCAGGTGCGTCACGGAGGTGTCGGCAGTGCGTCTGAGCATCGCCCAGCGGTTCGTCCTCATCGGTGCCGTCGGCGCGCTGGCGGTCGGCGTCGTCGCGCTGGCCGCCGCGGAGGCCACGACCTCCCAGCGCGCGGCGAGCGATCGGATGGCCCGGGTCAGCCAGGGCATGAGCGAGCAGTGGAACGCCGACATGATGCACGACGCCATCCGCGGCGACGTGATGTCCGCACTCGTCGCACGAACCCAGGCCGAGCGCGAGGAGCTGGGGGCGGTGGAGATCGCCGACCACGGCCCGACGATGATCGACCGGTTCGACCGCGCCGCGGCGCTCGCCCCCGCCGGGCTGGTCCCCCGCTTCACGCAGGTGCGTCCCAGGATCGAGGCGTACGTCGCGCTCGCCGGCGGGATCATCGACACCGCGGCGACGGATCGCTCCGCGGCGCAGGCCCGCGTCCCCGAGTTCCTCGCGCTCGCCGGGGAGCTCGAGGAGTCCCTCGGCGCGATCGACGAGGCGATGGAGCAGGCCGTCGTCGCCGAGCGCGACGCGGCCTCCGCTGCCGGCGGTCGGACCCTCCTGACGATCACCGTCGCGTGGGTCCTTGCGAGCGCGCTGTTCGTCGGCCTGTGCTGGGTGACGTCCCAGGCCGTTCTGCGGCCGCTGCGCCGGATGCGGGCGGTTCTCGGGGAGGTCTCCGGCGGAAACTTCCTCGAGCGGGTGCGCCCGACCTCGACCGACGAGCTCGGCGACCTCGGACGCTCCCTCGACGCGACGCTGGAGTCCGTGCAGGAGGCGTTCCACGTCGTCCAGGCCTGCATCGCCGACATCACCGGTTCGGTGGAGGACCTGCGCCGGTCGAGCACGGACCTGTCCGGCTCCGCCGCGCAGACCAGCACGAAGGCCGGCGAGGCCGTCGAGCTCGCGACGCACGTCTCCGACGGTGCGCAGGAGGTCGCCTCGGGCATCGAGCAGGTCTCGGCGCAGACCCGGGACATCGCCGGCAGCGCCGGGACGGCGGCGGACGTCGGCCGGCGCGCGGTCGACGGCGCGGACGCCGCATCCCGCACCATCACCCGGCTCGGCGACTCGAGCAGCCAGATCTCCGGGGTCGCCGCGATGATCCGCTCGATCGCCGACCAGACCCGTCTGCTCGCCCTCAACGCGACGATCGAGGCCGCGCGTGCCGGCGAGGCGGGCCGGGGCTTCGCCGTCGTCGCCAACGAGGTCAAGGACCTCGCCCAGGAGGTCGGCCGCGCCACCGAGGACATCTCGAGCCGGATCGCGTCGATCCAGTCCGAGGTCGAGGAGGCGGTCGCCGACATCGGCACGGTCTCCCGGGTCATCGGCGAGATCAACGCCCATCAGCACGACATCGCGACCGCCGTCGAGGCGCAGGCCCGCAGCAGCACGGACGTCGCGTCCGTCATCGACGTCGCCGCCCGGGACGCGAGCGGGATCGTCGGCTCCGTCATGGTCATCGCCTCGGCCGCCGAGCAGACCTCGAACACCGCCGAGCGCACGGCCGGTGCGGCGTCCGGCCTCGCCCAGACCGCCGAGCGGATGCGCACGGTGCTGGCGGGCTACCGGTTCTGAGGCCCCCGCCCGGTCCCCCGGCTTGACGGACCGGCAGAACTATCTCAGTATCCGCGTATGTCCGCAGATACGCAGGTGGTCCGGCCCCGGGACGGTGATCCGCGGCGGCCGGGTCATGACCTGACCCGGCTCGACGAGGCGCACCGCGCGGACGCCGTCCGCACCCTCCGGCTGCTCGCCGACGAGACCCGGTTGCACCTGCTGTGGCACCTGCGGGACGCCGAGCGCTCCGTCAACGACCTGGGCCGGCTCGTCGAGCGGCCCTCCCCCGCGGTGAGCCAGCACCTCGCCAAGCTCCGGCTCGGCGGCCTGGTCCGCACCCGGCGCGAGGGCACGTCGATCTACTACCGCCTCGCCACCGACCACGTCCGCGAGCTCGTCGAGGACGTCGTCGCCCACGCCCAGCACCGCGAGGAGTCTCAATGACCGTGTCAAGCCGTTGTGACCCTTGCGGTCGGCTTGCCGGGCTGGAACTCGCGGTTGTCGCGCAGGACGGCCCAGAGCACGTCGACGAGGCGGCGGGCCAGGGCGATGAGCGCCTGGGTGTGGATC
>JACRAB010000438.1 GCA_016213575.1 Actinomycetota bacterium | reverse complement strand
GACGACGAACCGGTCCCGGACGACGAGCAGGGCCTCGAGCTGCTCGGGCTCGTCGGGCTCGAGGACCCGCCGCGGGACGACGTCGCCGAGGCGCTCGCGCTGTGCCGGCACGCCGGCATCCGGGTCGCGATGGTCACCGGGGACCACCCGGCGACGGCGCTCGCGATCGCCCGGGAGACCGGGCTCGTGCCGGACGGTGTCGAGCCGCTCGTCGTCGCCGGGGCCGACCTGCCCGCCGACGTCGCGGCGCTCGGCGCGCTGCTCGACCGCGACGGCGTCGTCGTCGCCCGGGTCACCCCGGAAGACAAGCTGCGGATCGCCGCCGCGCTCCAGGCCCGCGGGCACGTCGTCGCGATGACCGGGGACGGCGTCAACGACGGCCCGGCGCTGCGGGCCGCCGACGTCGGGGTCGCGATGGGTGCCTCCGGCACGGACGTCGCCCGCGAGGCCGCCGACCTCGTGCTCCTCGACGACCGGTTCGCGACGATCGTCGCGGCGGTCGCGCTCGGCCGGGCCACCTACAGCAACGTCCGGCGCTTCCTCACGTACCACCTGACCGACAACGTCGCGGAGCTCGCGCCGTTCGTCGCGTGGGCCCTCACCGGCGGCCGCTACCCGCTCGCGCTCGCCGTCCTCCAGGTGCTCGCGCTCGACATCGGCACCGACCTGCTGCCGGCGCTCGCACTCGGGTCCGAGCCACCGAGCCCGCGCGTCCTCGACGGCCCGGCCCGCACCGGCGAGCTCGTCGACCGGCAGGTCATGCTGCGGGTCTTCGGCGTCCTCGGGCCCGCCGAGGCGGTCGTCGAGCTCGCCGCCTTCACCGCGGTGCTCGTCGCGGGCGGCTGGGTCTGGGCCGCGGCCCCGGACGCGGCCCTGCTCGCGACGGCGTCCGGCACCGCCTTCGCCGCCGTCGTCCTCGGCCAGCTCGCGAACGCCTTCGCCTGCCGCAGCGCCGTCCGGCCCGTGGGCCTGTGGTCGCTGCGCGGCAACCGGCTGCTCCTCGGTGCGGTCGCCGCGGAGCTCGGCGCCCTCGCGCTCTTCCTCTGGGTGCGGCCGCTCGCCGACCTCCTCGGCGGGTCCCCGCCGAACCTGCTCGGCTGGCTCGTGGCCGCGTGCGCGATCCCGGCGGTGCTCCTCGCGGACGCCGCCCAGAAGGTGGTGGCAGCGCGCTCCCGGCCCTCGGTCCCCGCCCCTGTTCCCGCCGCTGTCCCCGCCGCTGTCCCCGTCCCTGCCCGACACCCGGAGGTGTCGTCATGACCGCTCCCACGTCCATGACCTTCCTCGGTGGCGCCGGCACGGTGACCGGGAGCAAGACGCTCCTCGTGCACGGCGGCCACCGGCTGCTCGTCGACTGCGGGCTCTTCCAGGGCACCCGCGAGCTGCGCCGGCAGAACTGGGCACCGCTGCCGGTCGCCCCGGCGGGGATCGACGCGGTCGTCCTCAGCCACGCGCACCTCGACCACTGCGGCTACCTGCCCGCGCTGGTCCGGCAGGGCTTCGACGGGCGGGTGCTCTGCACCGCGGGCACCGCCGAGCTCGCGGCGATCGTGCTGCGCGACAGCGCGAAGCTCGCCGAGGAGGAGGCCCGGGACGCCCGCGTCGGCGGCTGGTCGCGGCACAGCGCCCCGCAGCCGCTGTACGACGAGGCGGACGCCGAGAAGGCGATCGCGCTGCTCGAGGTCGTGCCGGAGGACCATCCTGTCGAGGCCGTCCCCGGGGTCGTCGTGGAGCTGCCGCCGGCGGGCCACATCCTCGGCTCGGCGATGCCCGTCGTCCGGGTCGAGTGCGGCCCGGCCGACCGGCGGCCCGGGCCGGCCGTCGTCGCGTTCTCCGGCGACCTCGGCCGCCCGGGGCACCCGCTGCTCCTGCCGCCGGCCGCCCCGCCGGCCGCGGACGCGCTCGTCGTCGAGTCGACGTACGGCGACCGCCGGCACCCGGAGCCCTCGACGGCCGCCCTGGCGGACGCCGTCCGGCGCACCGCGGCCCGCGACGGGGTGCTCGTCGTCCCGGCGTTCGCCGTCGACCGGACCGAGGTCGTCCTGCTCGCGCTCGCCGACCTCATGCGGTCCGGCGCCGTCCCCACGCTGCCGGTGTACCTCGACAGCCCGATGGCCCTCGCGGCCCTGCGGGTCTACCGGCAGGCGCTGTCCGCCGGGGCCGGCGGCCTGCGGCCCGGGCCGGTGGCGGACGTGCACGCGGGCTTCGACCCGTTCGAGACCGGCGACCTGCGGGAGGCCCGCACCGCCGAGGAGTCGATGCGGCTCAACAGCCCCGGCAGCCCGTGCGTCATCCTGTCGGCGTCCGGGATGGCGTCCGGCGGGCGCGTCGTCCACCACCTCGCGCACCTGCTGCCGGACCGCCGCAACACCGTGCTCCTCGTCGGCTACCAGGCCGTCGGCACCCGCGGACGCGCGCTCGTCGAGGGGGCCACCGAGGTGAAGATTCACGGCAAGTACGTGCCGGTCCGGGCCGAGGTCGTCGCGCTCGACGAGTTCTCCGTGCACGCGGACGCCGACGACATCCTCGCCTGGCTGCGCTCGGCGCCGCGGTCCCCGGAGGTCTGCTACGTCGTCCACGGCGAGCAGGCGGCCGCCGAGACCCTCGCGGCCCGGGTGCGGGCCGAGCTCGACTGGTGCGCGGTCGTGCCGCGGCCCGGGGAGCGGGTGCTCGTCGG
The DNA here is from genome assembly GCA_016213575.1 of Actinomycetota bacterium. Taxonomy (GTDB): domain Bacteria; phylum Actinomycetota; class Actinomycetes; order Actinomycetales; family Kineosporiaceae; genus R-H-3. The sequence continues at coordinate 4,012 of JACRAB010000438.1, read as the reverse complement.
CTGAGGGCCGCTCAGGCTGCCGGGCCCGGCGTCAGCTGCCGAGCTCGGCGGCGGCGACGGCCGCCCCGACGATCCCGCCGTCGTTGAGCAGCCCGGCGGGCACGATCGGGGCGCGGAGCTTGAGCAGCGGGAGGAACTTCGCGCTCTTCTTGCTCACGCCGCCGCCGACGACGATGAGGTCGGGCCAGAAGAGGTTCTCCACCGTCGAGAAGTACTTCTGGAGCCGCTTGGCCCAGTGCTCCCACGTGAGGTCCTCGGCGTCCCGGACGCTGTCGGCGGCGCGGGACTCGGCGTCCTTGCCGTCGATCTCGAGGTGCCCGAGCTCGGTGTTCGGCACGAGCTGGCCGTCGACGATGAGCGCGCTGCCGATGCCGGTGCCGAGGGTCGCGAGGAAGACCACGCCCTTGACCCCCTTGGCGGCGCCGTAGCGCGCCTCGGCGAGGCCCGCGGCGTCCGCGTCGTTGATGACGTGGACGGCGCGACCGAGCGTGGCCGTCATGATCGCGTCGACGTCGGTGTCGACCCAGGCCTTGCTGACGTTCGCCGCGGTGCGGGCGACGCCGTGCTGGATGACCGCCGGGAACGTCACACCGATCGGCCGGGTGCCCGAGGCGCGCCCGAACGAGGACACGATCTGGCCGACGACCTCGGCGACCGCCTCCGGGGTGGACGGGGAGGGAGTGGGGATCCGCAGTCGCTCGCCCTTGAACGCCCCCGCGGCGAAGTCGACCGGGGCGCCCTTGATGCCGCTCCCGCCGATGTCGATGCCGAAACCGATCCCACGTGTCACGCGTGCCATGCGCCTACAGTCCCAGATCCCTGGCCACCGCCGCGACCGCCCCCGCCGAGGCGTGCAGCGCGTCGCTCTCACCCGCGTCGAGGGGCGTGGGGAGCACGGCCTCGACGCCGTCGCGGCCCACGACCGACGGCATCGAGAGGCAGACCCCGCCGATCCCGTGCACGTCGTCGAGCATCGAGCTCACCGGGAGCACCCGGTTCTCGTCCTTGAGGACGGCCTCGAGGATCCGCGAGACGGCCAGCCCGATCGCCAGGCTCGTCGCGCCCTTGCCCGCGATGATCTCGTAGGCGGCGCCGACGACCCGCTCGTGGATCGCCGTCCGGGTCGCGGCGTCGAGGCGGCCGTTCGCGCCGTCCCAGTCGGTGACGGGGATGCCGCCGATCGTCGCGGTCGACCACAGCGGGACCTCGGAGTCGCCGTGCTCACCGGCGATGTACGCGTGGACGTTCTGGACGGCGACCCCGGTGTGCTGCGCGATGAGGAACCGCAGCCGGGACGAGTCGAGCACCGTCCCCGAGCCGAAGACCCGGTTCGCCGGCAGGCCCGAGAACTTCAGCGCGGCCATCGTCACGACGTCCACCGGGTTCGTCACGACGAGCAGGTGCGCGGCGGGCGCGAGGTCGACCAGGCGGGGGACGAGCGTGCGGCACATCTCGACGTTCGCGGCCGCCAGGTCGAGCCGGGTCTGGCCCGGGTGCTGCTTGGCGCCGGCGGTGATGACGACGACGTCGGCGTCGCGACAGACCTCGAGGTCGTCGCCGCCGGTGATCTGCGCCATCGGCGTGAACTGCATGCCGTGGTTGAGGTCGAGCACCTCCGCCCGGACCTTCTGGGCGTTCAGGTCGTACAGCGCGAGCCGCCGGCAGACGCCCCGGATCTGCGCCGCGTACGCGATGGCGGCGCCGACGGCGCCCGCCCCGATGATGGCCACTTTCGTCACACGTCGACCCTACGGGGCGCGGGGCCGCCGCCCGGACGCCGCCGGGCCGTCGTCAGGACGTCGTCAGCACGACCTCGAAGCCGGCGTGCGTGCGCAGCGTCACCGGGCCGGTGTGGTCGGCCGGCAGCGAGCCGTCGGGGGCCACGACGACGTGGACGGCGTGGAAGCCGTGGCGTCCGGACTCGCGGGTGATCCGGGCCAGGCGTTCGGGGGAGCCGGCGCCGAAGGTGAGCCGGCCCTGGATGCCGACGGGGGCGTCCCACGGGCGGACGGCGATCCGGAGGAGGACGGCGCCGGCTCGCCAGCCGATGCCGTCGTCCCCGGCGGCCGGGTGCCAGCCGAGGCGGGCGAGGAGCCAGGTCAGGGAGTCGGCGGTGTCGGGGTCGGCGACGCCGACGACGATCTCCTGGAGCGCGCCGCGGTGCGGACCGGGACGCCGTCCGCTCACCTCGGCCTCGACCTCCTCGACCTCCGCGCCGACGTGCTCGACCTGGTGCTCGACCTGCCGGACGGCCTCCTCGAGCCGGGTCGCGAGCCGGCCGGCGAACGCGTAGGCGACGATCGCGGCGACGGCACCGATGATCGCGACCCCGGCGGCCATGATGCAGACGGCGACGAGCCGCCCCAGCAGCGTCACCGGGTAGTGCTCGCCGTAGCCCACGGTCGTCAGGGTCGTCACCGCCCACCAGGCCGCATCGCCCCAGTGCCGCAGGTTGGCGCCGGAGGCGTTCCGCTCGGCGAGCCAGACCAGGGTGCCCCCGGTGAGGACGACGGCCGTCGTGAAGACGGAGACGAGCGCACCCCAGCGCAGCAGGTGCTGCGTCCACGGCTGCTGTCGCACGCGGGCCTCTCCCGCGCGGGCGCTTCCCACGCTGGCATTCTCGGCGTCCGGCGGGCCGGCCGTGAGGGATCTACGACCTCCGCGAGGGCGCGGGGCGGGGTGTCGACCCGGCGGGAACGGGCATAGTCGACGTATGGGTGATCTCGTGCGCTGGAAGGACCTCGTCACCGACACGACCGACCCCGCGGGGACGGGCCGGTTCTGGGCCGGGCTGCTCGGCCGCGTCGTGACCCGGGACGAGGACGGGGACGTGCGCGTCGACGGCTCGTCGGACGCCGAGCGGATCTGGGTGGACCGGGTGCCGGAGCGGCGCGCCGTCAAGGACCGCGTGCACCTCGACCTCGTGGGCGACGTGCCCTCGCTGCGCCGGACCGTCGAGCGGCTCGGCGGCCGGCACGTCGCCGACCGCGGACGCTGGACCGTCGTCGCCGACCCGGAAGGGGGCGAGTTCTGTCTCTTCCCGGCGACCGAGGTGACGGGCCTCGTCGTCGACGCCCGGCGTCCGGTCGAGATCGCCCGATGGTGGGCCGAGGCGTTCGGCGCGACGCCGCGGACCGGCCCCGACGGGCTGCCCCGCTGGCTCCCGGTGCCGGGCGCACCGTTCGACGTCATGAAGTTCGTCGCGGTGGCGGAACCGAAGACGGTCAAGAACCGGCGGCACTGGGACGTGTGGTGCGAGGACGTCCCGGCGCTCGTCGGGCGCGGTGCGACCGTGCTGCGCGAGCCGGACGACGAGATCGGCTGGACGGTGCTCGCGGACCCGGAGGGCAACGAGTTCTGCGCGTTCATGCCGTAGGGGCGGGGGCGTCCGGTCGGATCGGGGACTCCTCGGGCGTTGCGGTGCGGCCTAGAACGGTGGCGGCTCGTGCTCCCTGGGCGGCGCCTCGGGCGGCACCTCGGACGGCACCTCGGGCGGGACGTGGGTGCGCGGCAACGGGACGTGGGGGAGCGCGGCGTAGGCGCGTCCGGTGCGGGTGATCCAGGTCGTGGTGCCGGGTGGGTCATCGGGGTCGTCGCGGTGCTCCGGCACGAGGAGTCCGGCGGTCTTGAGCCGGTGGCAGGCACGGCACAGCGGACGAACGTTGCACGAGCACGTCGCGCCGCCCTGCGCGTACGGGGTCGCATGATCGAGATCGCAGCGCCACGCGGCCTTCTCGCAGCGGGGTGCGGTGCAGGTCGGGAACGCGTGCTCCACCAGCAGTTTCAGGCGTTCGCTCGCGACGTACCCGGGGCTGAAGGTGTTCTTCCCGACCCCGAGGACGGTGCCGTGCCGGCCGTCGACCACGAGGCACCGGAAGACGCCGTTCCTGACGAGGTCACGGACGGCGTCGGCGGGGATCGGCCCGTAGCCCTGCAGGGTGCCGGGATCGTCGACCAGGCCCATGAGGGTCTCCGCGGAGACGGTGACGTTGACGGTGACCTGGACGTCGGG
>JACRAB010000437.1 GCA_016213575.1 Actinomycetota bacterium | reverse complement strand
CCCGTGCCCGGCGCGACCACGACGAGGCCGTCCGGCTGGGGCGCACCTCGGGCTGACCCCCGGCGCACCAAGGACCCAGGCACATGAAGAAGCCCTGTTGCCAACCGCTCGGGGGTTCGGCTGGCAACAGGGCGTCACCGATTACATCGGCAGCCGTCCCCCGGCGTTACACCTCGAAGGGATGACTTCCGGGTTCACCCGTTCGGGGGAGGCCGCCCGGGCGCACGCCGGCCGGCCGGCGGTGGTCAGCCGGTGATCAGAGCGTGGCGAGGGCCGCGCGGACCTGGGCGAGGTCGTCGACGACCGCGTGGACCCCGATCGCCGCGGCGTCGTGCCCGGGCTCGTGGCGCTGCCCGTGCCGGTCCACCCAGATCGTCGGCAGGTCGAGCGCCCGGCTGGTCCGGATGTCGTGGAACCAGCTCTGGGCGACGTGGACCCACGCCCCCGGCGCGGGGGCGAAGCTCGCGCCGAACCGGCGGAAGTGGGCGACGTCCGGCTTGTAGGCGCCCACGTCCTCGGCCGTGACGACGGCGTCGAACGGGACGACGAGGCGGCGCTGGCTCTGCGCGATGAGGTCGCGGTCGCAGTTCGTGAGGATCGCGAGGTTCCAGCCGTCGGCGCGCAGCGTCGCGAGCGCCGCCCGGACGTCGGGGAAGACCGGCCAGTAGGGCAGCCCGGTCCCGAGCACGCCGGCGTCGTCCGGGAGCAGGTCCACGCCGGCGTCCGCGCAGGCCCGCCGCAGGGACTCCGCGAGCACGTCGGCGTACCGCGCCGTCGGTCGCTCGGTCTGGACGTCGGGCTCGTGCCGGCTGAAGCCGGCGAGGAGCTCCTCGCCCCGGCCGGGGAACAGCAGCTCGGCACCGGTCCGGATGCCGTGCCGCCAGTCGACGAGGGTGCCGAAGCAGTCGAACGTGAGCCATCGCATGGCCGGAGGATAGGGCCCTGCGGCCCGGTGCCGGCGTCCGGTGCGGTGGGTCAGTGCCGCCGGGCGGGGCGCGCCGCGAGGGCGTCCTGCGGCTCCGGCGCGATGGCGACCGGTGCGAGGGCGAGCACCTGGGCCACGCAGTCGTGGCACTCGCGGCGCCGCAGGTAGCCCCGTGAGCTCGTCGCGACGACGGTGCCGTCGGCCGCCTCGAGCACCCAGGTCCAGCGTCCCGTCCGCGCGTTGCGGAGCAGGACCGTCGACGCGTCGAGGACGGCCGTGCGGGCCTGTTCGACGGCCTCGACGCACGCCTGCGGGGACGGGTACACCGCGGGGGAGCGGGCGAGGTCGCGGTGGTTGCGGCTCAGCAGCCGCCACCCGAACCAGGGGACGTCGCGGCCGTCCGTGGCGACCGGCTCGACGACCGGCCACGACGGGTCGAGCTGGGCGCCGTTGCGGACGCCGCCGACGATCTGGAAACGGGCCGTCTCCATCGCCGCAGCCCTCCACGCACCCGTCCGGGCAGCAGGTCCGCACCGGACGCCCCACGCTGTCGCGTCCGCGTCACCCGGGGGCGTCGCGAGGTTGAACGGGAGGGGAGCACTGCGTGAAGAACGGTGTCGTCCGGCACCCGGCGCCCTCGCCGCCCGGGCCGGCGGGTGCTGTTTCGGGGACCGGCCCGCACCGCGGCCCCGCTCGGAGTACCTTCTGCTTCCCCAGAAGATCGTCTTCACGAGGAGATCGCTCGATGAGCTTCGCCGATGCAGTCCGCACCTGCCTGTCCAAGTACGTCGACTTCAGCGGCCGCGCCCGCCGGTCGGAGTACTGGTGGTTCTACCTCGCCGCGATCCTCGTGGTCATCGTCGGCCTCGTCCTCGACGGGATCGTCGGGACCTCGGGGGTCTTCCAGGGCCTCGCGAGCCTGGCGATCGTCCTGCCGTCGCTCGCGGCCGGCGTCCGCCGCCTGCACGACACCGACCGTTCCGGCTGGATGATCCTCCTCGGCCTCATCCCGCTCGCCGGTCCGATCATCCTGCTCGTGTTCTTCGTCCAGGACAGCAAGCCGGGTGCGAACCAGTACGGCCCCAACCCGAAGATGTCGGGCGAGGTCGCCTACGGGGCGCCGGCCTGACGGCTGCCCGACCCGCTCCGTGCCGAAGGCCGGCCGCCCGGGAGGGCGACCGGCCTTCCGCATGACCGGCGCAGGGCCGGTCCGGCTCAGGTCGTCGCGACGACGAGCTGCGGCGGGTTCGCGCCCTCCCTGCTGGAGAAGATCCCCGAGTCCGTGCTGGACGTCGTCACCCCGAGGTCGAGGGTGCCGTTCGCCGTCACCGCGGAGGTGACGTCGAGCTCGACCCACTGGCCCACGGTCGTCCGCCCGGCGGTCGACAGCGCCGCCCCGGACGTCGCCGGCTGGGTGTTCCACGTCAGCCCGGTCTCGGTCCAGGCCCCGGTCGTCCGGAAGACCGAGCCGCCGACGGCGCTCGCGTCGGTGACGAACAGGCGCAGCTTCGCCGACGTCACCGTCGAGGCGATCCCGGAGACCGAGAACCGCAGGTAGGTCCGGTAGTCCCCGGGCGAGGCCGCCGTCCCGGCCCGCACCCGCACCGAGGTCGCGGTGCCGTAGTTCGCCGTCGCGCTCGTCGACTTCGTCTGCGCGTCGGCGACGGGCGTGAACGTCAGCGACGTCCCGGGCGGCGGCGGGGGCGGGGGCGGCGGGGGCGGCGGCGGGGTGCCGGTGCCGGCGGTCGGCATCGCGGCGCCGTCGACGAGCACGTCGTCGAGCGTGCTCGCCCCGTTGCCCGTCGTCGTGCCGAACCGCAGCGCGGTCGCCGCGCTCGTCCAGGCGCCGGCGGCGGTCCGCGCGAACGGCGTGCCGTACTCGGCGCCGACCGGCGCGACGAACGCCTCGAGCACAGCGTTCGCACCGGTCCCGCGGCGCTGGTGCACGCCGACCCGGTACGTCGTCCCCGGCGTGAGCGGCGCGGACTCCACGCCGACCGTCGTCGACCCGTTGCGCAGCCGCAGCTTCCCGGACGTCGCCCGCACCTGCAGCGCCGCGACGGTCGTCGTCCCGTTGAGCACCTGGAGCACCCGGGTGTCGGTCGTCGGCACCGTGTCGAGGCGCAGCAGACCGCTCACGTAGAGGTCGTCGCGGGCGGCGAACGCCTCCTCGAGGTACGCGCTGGTCCCGCCGAAGCGTGCGGATCCGTTGCCCGCCAACGCGTTCGCCGTCTCCCGGGTGACGGTGCCGCTGACCCGGTCGGCGCCCGTCGACGGGTCGGTCAGCGACGCGTTCTCGAACGTCATGCTCTTGATCCGGTCCGACGCCCCGGCCAGGTCGAGCTGCAGGTCGACGACGGCGTAGGTGCCCGTCGTGACGATCGCCTGCGCGCTCGCCGTCGTGTGGCCGGCGGCCGTGGCCGTCACCGTGTACGTCCCGGCCGGGACGTCGAAGCGGTAGCGGCCGATCGCGTCGGTCGTCGTCGTGCGCGCGCCGAGCGTCACCGTGGCCCCGACGAGCGGGTTGCCCGTGACCCGGTCCGTGACGCCGCCGGTGACGAACGTGGCGCTCGCGGTGAGCCCGATGTTCTGCGTGATCGTCGTGTTCGGCGGGAGCGTCACGTCGAGCGTGCGGGTCTCGTAGCCGATGGACGTCACCGTGAGGGTGAGCGGCCCGGACGGCGCCCCGGCGATCGTGTACGAGCCGTCGGCGGCGGTCGTCACGGTGCTGCCGGACGACGAGGACACGACGGCGTCGGGCAGCCCGGCGCCGGAGGCGGCGTCGGTGACGCGACCGGTCACGGTGCCCGGCGGCACGAGCGCGACGTTCGTCGTGACGTCGGCGCCCGCGGCGACGAGCACGGTGCGGGTCACGGTCGCGAAGCCGGCCTTCGTGAACGTCAGGCCCGGCTCCCCGGGGGTGAGGCCGGGCAGGGTGTAGCGGCCGTCGGCGCCGGTGGTCGCCGTCGCCGACGCCGTGCGCACGGTGACGCCCGACAGCGGTGCGCCGCCCGACGTCACGAGCCCCACGGCGCGGCCCGGGGTCAGCGCCGCCGACGAGTCGATCCGCACGATCCTCCCGACGGAGGGCACGCCGGTCGCGTTCTTCACGACGAGCATGTAGTTGCCGGGCGGGGCGATGTTGCCGTTCGCCGGCGCGGTGGCGGTGACGCCGGTCCCCGTCGCGGTGAACTGCAGCGGCACGTAGCGCTGGTTCTGGTCCCACGCGTGCGTCGCGGCGCCGAGCCGGATGAGCGCGACGGAGGTGATCGACGCGGCGTCCGGCGTCGTGACGGCGAGCGGCGTCCCGTAGCCGGCGACCGCGGGGGCCGAGGAGATCGTCGGCCGCGGGCCCTTGAGGAGGTACGGCGGGGTGTAGATCTGCGCGTGCAGCCGGCCCGTCGCCTCGCCGCCGGCGGTGAGGACCCGGCCGTCGAGCATGAGGACCGCGGACGAGTGGTACATCCGGGCCTCGGTCATCGGGCCGAGCGTGGACCAGGTCCGGGTCTGCGGGTTCCAGATCTCCGCCGGGAGCACGGCGCTCGCCTCGGAGTCGCCGGACGCCGTCCCGCCGACCGCGAGCACCTGCCCGTCGGCGAGCAGCACCATGTTCATCCGGCGCCGGGCGAACGCCATCGGCGCGGTCTCGGTCCACGCCGGGGAGGCGACGGTCATGTCGACGACCGCCGTCCGGCTGATCGCCGGGTCGCCGCCGCCGGCCCGCATGATCTTGCCGGGCTCGTACATGACGGACGACTCGGAGTACCCGTTGGTGCTCCACCTGTTCACCGGGCCGGGGGACCACGAGCCGGTGCCGGCGAGGTCGAGGACCGCCGTGTTCGCCTCCGGGGCGGCCTCGAAGACCTTGCCGTTCGGCAGCACGTACATGTGCGGGTACAGGCCCTGGCTGCGGACCCCGCCGGTGAGCGGCGTCCACGCGTTCGTCCTCGGGTCGTAGACCTCCGGGGTCGTGATCCGCCGGCCCGCGGCGTCGTCCCCGGACGTCGACAGCAGCCGGCCGTCCGCGAGCGCCGTGACGCTGGCGTACCAGCGCTCGTACGTCATCGGGGTGCCCTCGGTCCACGTCTGCGTGCCCGGGTCGAAGAGGGCGGTCACCTTGGTGCCGATGTGGGTGCCGCCGTTCTGGCCGCCGAGGACGACGACCCGGCCGTCGGCGAGCTGGGCGTTGCCGGCGCAGTGCAGGTCGCCGAACAGGGCCGGCGCGTCGGTGAAGCTGCCGGTCGCGGGGTCCCAGACGCGCGCGTTGGCGCCGGTCGACCAGACGAGGACCTTGCCGGTGGGCAGGGCCGCCATGTGCTTGCCCTGCAGCCCCCAGTCGAGGACCGGCCCCCAGGTCCCGGTGTCGACGGCCGCCGCCTCGGACAGCGTCCCGACCGCGACGGTCGCCCCGGTCGCGACCGTCGCCGCGACGAGCGCGGGGGCCAGCGACCGCCGCCAGCGGGACGCCGTCCCGCCCCGGCGCCGCCACGGTCGCCCGCCCCGGGCCGCCGTCCCTGCCGTCACGTCTGTGTTCTCTTCTGCCGCCACGCGTGCGCGCCCCTGCCCTCGTCGGACGGCGCGTCGTCGCGCCGGCCGTCCCCACCCGGCCGTCACAGGAGGCGTGACGGCAGGGTGACGAGGTTAGGTGAACCTTGGCTGCACCGGTCGGGCAGACACGGACATCTCGGCCGTTCGGAGGGTGCGGCGGACGGCCCCGGACGCACGGAAGGCCGGTCCGCGCGGACCGGCCATCCGTACTGCATGGGGGGAGTGACGGGACTTGAACCCGCGACACCCGAGACCACAACCCGGTGCTCTACCAGCTGAGCTACACCCACCATGCGCCGGTCTCCCGGCGGCCTCGTCAAGTGTACCCGGACCGCAGGGGTGGTCCGCGCGCCCTTTCCGACGAGAGGGACGCGCCGCCTAGTGGGCCGGGCCGGCGTTCTTGTACTTCGCCGCGATGGCCCGGGCGGTGTCGCTGTCCGGCCCGGGCTGGGGCACGAAGAGCGCCTCGCGGTAGTACTTGAGCTCCTCGATGCTCTCCCGGATGTCGGCGAGCGCACGGTGGCCGCCGTTCTTCTCCGGCGAGGCGAAGTAGACCCGCGGGTACCAGCGCCGGGCGAGCTCCTTGACCGAGGACACGTCGATGATCCGGTAGTGCAGGTACTGCTCGAGCTCGGGCATGTCGCGCGCGAGGAACCCGCGGTCGGTCGCCACGGAGTTGCCCGCGAGCGGCGCCTTCCGCGGCTCGGACACCCACTCGCGCACGTAGGCCATGACGGCCTCCTGCGCCTCCTCGATCGTCACACCCGCGTCGAGCTCGGTGATGAGACCCGACGAGGTGTGCATGTCCCGCACGAAGTCGACCATCTGCTCGACGGCCGCCGCGGGAGGCTTGATGACCAGGTCGACGCCGTCCCCGAGGATGTTCAGCTCGGAGTCGGTGACGAGCGCGGCCACCTCGACGAGGGCATAGGCCAGGAGGTCGAGCCCCGTCATCTCGCAGTCGATCCAGACGATGCGGTCCTGGGACCTGTCGCTGCCGTTCGCCACGGCCGTCACTCTAACCGGCGCTCGGTGATCTCTGCCGCCTGGTCGTCGGAGACGGTGCGTCGTCCGACCGGACGGCGCGTGTGGAGCACGAGGAGCTCGTCGAGGCTGAGCGTCCCCGGCGCGGGCCGGGAGACCGGCACGTCGGGCGTCCCGTTCCACGAGACGTCCTGGCCGGCGCCGTCCGGCTGCACGACGTCGGACTCGGGGAGCATGAGGACGTCGGGGACGTCCGGCTCCGGGAGCACGACGAGGTAGGGCTCGGACGACGCGCTCTGGTCCCGCGGGAGCGGCTCGAGGGGCGCGGGCTCGCGGCGGACGGCGGCCGGCCGCGGTGCCCCCGGCCGGCGGATCTCGGGGCGCCGGGCCCGGCGTGCCCAGAGCGGGTCGATCGCGGCCGCGGCGCCCGCCCGGTCGGCGACAGAGCGGTCGGTGGGGGAGCGGTCGGTGGGGGACTGCGCGGCCCCGGCCACCGGGTCGCTGCGCCGGGCCGGGGGAGCCGCGGGGGCCGGATCGACCCGGTTATGCTCGACGGTGTGGTCTAGCGCCGGGGCCAGCCACAGCGGGTCGAGCGCAGGGTCGTGGACGGTCGGCTCCGCGGCGACCGCGTCGAGGGTCAGCGGGCCGGAGAGCGGGTCGGGCGTCCGCCGGGACGGCACGACCGGCACCGGCGCGGCGGTCGCCGCCGAGGCGCCGGCCGGCGGGACCGGCGGGGCGACGGGCACCGGGGCCTCCGGCAACGGGCCCGCCGTGCGGACCTGCGCGACCCCGGTCATCGGCGTCGGCACCGGCCGGGTGCCGGCCGGGACCTGGACGCCGGGCAGGGTCGGCGGTGCGGGGACCGCCGGCGCGGGCTGCCCGGGGCCGCCGT
>JACRAB010000446.1 GCA_016213575.1 Actinomycetota bacterium | reverse complement strand
GCGGCAGCCTCCTGCACCTCGCCGGCCGCCGGCCCCACCTGGTCGCCGACGGGATCACGATCAGCCCGGCCCAGGTCGCGGTCGCCGCGGACCTGGTCGCCGCGGCGGGGCTCGCCGACCGGGTCCGCGTCCGGGAGGGCGACTTCCTCGCCCCGCCCGCCGACCTCGCCGGCGCCGACCTCGTGCTGTCGGTCGAGGCGTTCGTCCACGGACCCGACCCGGCTGCGTACTGCCGGGCAGCGGCCGGCCTGCTCCGCCCCGGCGGCCTGCTCGTCGTGTGCGACGACCTCCTCGGACCGGCCGGCGTCCGCCCGACGCCCGCCGGCGCCCGGCGCCTCGACGAGTTCCGGACCGGCTGGCGGGTCGGCTCCCTCGTCACCGCCGCCGCCGCGGTGACCGACGCCGCGGCGGCGGGCCTGTCCCTCGTGACGGACGACGACCTCACCCCGTACCTCGAGCTGGGCCGTCCGCGGGACCGCTGGATCGCCGCGATGGTCGCCGCGACCCGCCCGCTGCGACCCCGCGGGGAGTACTGGTGGTCGCTCGCGGGCGGCAGCGCGCTGCAGCGCTGCCTGGCCGACGGGCTCGTCGAGTACCGGTTGCTCGTGCTCCGGCGGTCGTGATCAGAGCATCGTCCTCGAGTCGAGGGCGGCCGTCACGACCGGGCCGCTCGTGCCGTCCGGGTTGACCACCCGCGTGTCCAGCCGCGACGTGCGGCAGGTGAAGGTCGCCTGGTCCTGCGGGTCGGCGGCACCGGCGGTGTGCTTGAGACCGGTCACGAGGCAGTCCCCGAGCACGTAGGTCGCGTAGGTGACGGGCAACTCGCCGCCCCGCGTGAGGGTCACCGCGACCTGGACCTGGGTCCGGCCGCCGTAGACGCTCATGAGCGTCGGGCTGCCGGTGCCGACCGTGTGCGTGACCGTCATCACGAGGCGCCGGGCGGTGGTGCTGCCCGTCGACGGCACGGTCTTCCAGGCGTAGGACGTCACGTCGAACGTCGTCCCCGCGTCCCCGCGGGCGGCGCGCCCGCCGACGGCGACGGTCATCGCCATCGTGCTGCCGTCCGGTGTCCGCGCCGCGAGGACGGCGGGCGCGCCGGCGGGCGCGGCGCTGGCCTGCTGCTGCCCCACGAGGGCCGCGGCGAGCGTCCCCGCGCCGAGGAGTGCCGCGGTCGCGATCCCGCGCCGGCGGCGGGCCGTGCCGGCGGCGTGCTCCTGAGCGGCGGCGCGCGAGCGGTCGTCGTCCTGACTGGGGTGCACCTGGTCCTCCTGCGGTGTCGGGGCCGCCGCTCCGGTGGCGGTGGCGTGCCCAGTGCAGCGGGTGGCGGTCACCGGGCGGTCACCGCCGGGTCACCGGTCGCGCGGGGAGGTGGCAGGCCGTGCCGGGATGCCCGGGATGTCCGATCGGGCGCGTACTGTGCCCTGGACGTCCGCCCGCTCCGAGCCGGTGGCGGTGCACGGCCACCGGCCGGAGGGAGGGCAGTGATGGGCACGGACCCGGTCGAGGACCGGCTGCACGAGCGGATCGGCCGCCTCCTGCGCCTCGCGCAGCACGCGGACCCGCAGAGCGTCGTCGACACGCTGTCCCTGACGGCCGCCGAGCTCGACTGCTCGGACGTCGCGCTGTACCTCGTCGACTACCAGCACACCACGTTGCGGCCGGCCTCGACGGCCCGCGGCCGTGGCGAGGCGCCGCTGCGTCTCGACGGCACGGTGGCCGGCCGCGTCTTCACGTCCGGGCAGCCGCACCGCGTGGCCGCCGACGACGGCTGGGACGTCTGGGTCCCGGTCACCGAGGGCGCGCAGCGGGCGGGGGTGCTGCGGGTGCGGATGCCGGAGCGGGACGACGTCCGGGAGGCCTTCATCGTCGAGCTCGGCCTCGCCGCCGGGCACCTCGTCGTGTCGGCCGGCGCCTACACCGACCACTGGGCGACGGCACGGCGCGGCCGCGAGATGTCCCTGCCCGCCGAGATCCAGTGGTCGATCCTGCCGCCGCTCACCTTCGCCGTCGGCGGGACGACGGTGGCCGGCCTGCTGGAGCCCGCCTACGACGTGGCCGGCGACTGCTTCGACTACAGCCTCAACGGCAACGACCTCGACATCGTCGTGTTCGACGCGATGGGGCACGGGCTGGCCTCGTCGGTGCTCGCGTCGCTCGCGATGTCGGCCTACCGGCACCGGCGCCGCGAGGGCGGTCACGACGACCCGCGGTCGCTCCTGCGGGCCGTCGACGCGGTGGTCGCCGACTACGCGCACGGCGACGCCTTCGTCACCGGGATCGCCGCGCGGCTCGACATCGTCACCGGCGCCCTGGTCTGGACGAGCGCCGGTCACCCGGAGCCCCTCCACGTCCGGTCCGGGCACACGCTCGCCCCGAAGGACGCCGAGCCGGCGCCGCCGCTGGGACTGCTCGCCTGGGCCGGACGTGACCTGGACCTGGGGCTCACCCGGGTCGACCTCGAGCCCGGGGACGGCGTGCTGCTCTACACCGATGGCGTCACCGAGGCCCGGGACGCGACCGGCGAGGAGTTCGGCGAGGAGCGGCTGCGCGACTTCCTGGAGCGGACGACGGCGTCGCTCCTCGACCCGGCGGAGACGCTGCGGCACCTCATCCGCTCCGTCACCGAGCACAACGACGTGCCGCTGCGCGACGACGCGACGACCGCCTACGTGCGCTGGGACGGCGCGGCCCCGGCCCGGCGGAGCCAGCCGCGGTCCTGACCCGCGGCACGTCGGCCGTGGCGTTGCGGCGCCGCAGGCGTACTGTCACACTCTGCTGGCGATCTTCACCCCGACGTGGTGTCTGGGGCGGGTTCTGGCTGGGTGAGGGCCTGATGACGAGCAGCACGGGCGAGGCCGGCGGCCCGCGCCCGGGAGCGGACCCGCTGGCCTGGTTGACCCGGGCGCTGTCCGCGACCGTGCGGCCCGGCGACGTGCTCGACGTCGTCGCGGACGCCGTCGGGTCGTTGGTCGGCGACTGCTCGTTGAACATCTCGCTGCTCGACGACGGCGGCCGGACGCTCTCGACCGTCATGTCGCGGCGGACGTCGCCCCAGATCCGCATGCAGTTCGCGTCCTTCCCCGCGGATGCTCCCTACCCGACCCGGGACGCCCTGCTCAGCCGCCGGCCCGTCGTCGTCCAGGGGCTCGCCGACCGCGACCGGCGCTACCCGGCGCTCGCCGCGGTCCCGGTCTCGCAGGTCGCCTGGGTGGTGCTCCCGCTCGCCGTCGACGACCGCCCGCTGGGCACCCTCTCCCTCGGCTGGACGACGCCGCAGCCCTTCGACGCGGGCCAGCTCCGGCTCTGCGAGGGTCTCGCCGACGTCACCGCGGCCGCGCTGGCCCGGGCGCAGATGTTCGACCGCGAGGAGCAGGCCCGGACGGCCGCCGAGGACCTGGCGACGCGGCTGCAGGTCCTGCAGGACCTCACCGGCCAGCTGTCCGAGGCCACCGCGCTCGCGACCGTCGGCGACCTCGTCGTCGGCGCCGGGCTCCAGGCGCTCGGTGCGGATGCTGCGGCGATCGGCCTCCTCGACGGCGACGGCCGTAGCGTCACGACACTCGCGAGCGCCGGGCTGCCGACCGACCTGCTCCCCGGGTGGTCCCGGCACGTCGAGCGCGACGCGCGGTTCACCGACCGGGACGTGCCTTCGGAGGACGACCGCTTCGCGGCGACCGCGACTCTGCCGCTCGTCACGGCGGGCGCCCTCGTCGGCGTCGTCGCCTACGCGTGGCGGCATCCGCGCACCTTCGACGCCCACGACCAGGGCTACCTCACGGCGATCGCCGCGCACGCCGCCACCGCCATCGACCGCTCCCGGCTCCTGGAGCGGACCCGGCAGGTGGCCGAGACCCTGCAGCGCGCATTGCTGCCAGAGGCGGTCTCCGACGTCGAGGGCTGGGACCTGGCCACCTGCTACGTCCCCGCCGTCCAGGACACCCAGGTCGGCGGGGACTGGTACGACGCGTTCGCCACCGACGACGGCCGGCTGGTCCTCGTGCTCGGCGACGTCGCCGGCAAGGGGGTCCGGGCCGCGGCGGTGATGGGCGCCGTCCGCTCGGCGCTGCGGGCCTACGCGACCCTGGACGCCGACCCGGCCACCGTGCTCAGCCGGCTCGACACGTACTTCGGCGCGTTCAAGGACGACGAGATGGTGACCGTCGCCGTGGCGCTCCTCGACCCCCGCACCGGCGAGGTGACGTACGCGTGCGCCGGGCACCTGCCGCCGCTGCTCGTCTCCGGGGCGGCCTGCGAGTGGCTGGACGCGGCGACCAGCCCTCCGCTCGGCGCCAACCGCGGCGGCGACCGCCCGCAGACGACGACCCGGGTCGCCCCGGGGCAGGTACTGCTGCTGTACAGCGACGGCCTCGTCGAACGCCGGCACGAGAGCCTCGGGCGCTCGCTCGACACCCTCGCCGACCGGGCCGGGACACTGTCGTCCGCACCGGACCTCGGTGCCGCCGCCCGGGCCCTCATCCGCGCGCTGGACGCACCGGACAAGGTCGTCGACGACACGGCGCTGCTCGTCGTCCGGCGGCACCCGGGCTGAGCCGGGGCCGTCCGCGGGTCCGCCCGCTCCCGCGACCCGTCAGTGCCGCGGCGCCGCGGACGGCGTCCGGCGCCCGCCCTGCGCCGGGACCGCCGCCGAGCGCGGCGTCCGCCGGAACGTGTTGTACCCGTGCAGCCACGGGACGAGCTCCTCGACCGGCATCGGCCGGGCCAGGTGGTAGCCCTGGATCGTGTGCGCCCCGAGCGCTGCGAGGTGGTCCCAGGTCTCCTGGTCCTCGACGCCCTCGACGACGACGTCGAGCGCGAGGTTCGTGCCGAGGTCGATGATGCTGCGGGCGATGAGCAGGTCGTGCGTGTCGTGGGTCAGGTGGGCGACGAAGCTGCGGTCGATCTTCACCTCGTCGACCGGGAGCCGACGCAGGTAGGACAGCGACGAGTAGCCGGTGCCGAAGTCGTCCACCGACAGCGCCACGCCGAGGGATTTCAGGCCCTGCAGCGTGGCGATGGCGGCCTCGACGTTGTGCATCACCATGCTCTCGGTCAGCTCGAGCTCCAGGTGCTGCGGGTCCAGGCGCGT
>JACRAB010000445.1 GCA_016213575.1 Actinomycetota bacterium | reverse complement strand
GCTTTGCACTGCCCTCAGACGTGAGGGTGGCGGTTCTCCGGACCTGATGTGCGGCCGGCAGCGGCCACCGCGGACCCGGTGGTCAGAACAGGACGCCCTGCTCCAGGTCGAGGAGGAACCGCTTGCGGTCGAGGCCTCCGCCGTACCCGGTGAGCGAGCCGTCGGCGCCGATGATCCGGTGGCAGGGGACGACGATCGAGATCGGGTTGGCGCCGTTGGCGAGCCCGACGGCGCGGGACGCGCTGGGCAGCAGGCCGATCCGCTGTGCGATGTACCCGTAGGAGACGGTGCGGCCGTAGGGGACGTCGACCAGGGCGGTCCACACACGGCGTTGGAAGTCCGTGCCGGCCGGGTGGAGCGGCAGGTCGAAGACGGTGCGCTCGAGCGCGAAGTACTCGCCGAGCTGGCGGGCGGCCTCGGCGAGGACCTTGTCGTCCGGGCTCTCCTCGCCGAGGCGGGCGGCACCGGGCCGGTCGTCGACACCGTCCTTGTGGCTCTCGAAGAAGACGCCCGTGAGGTGGTTGCCGTCGCCGGTGAGAAGGAGCTCACCCACGGGCGAGTGGATCGTGGTCCACACCGCCCGCGCCGCCATGTGCCCATCCTCGCACCGCGTCCCCCGCGGCGGCAGTCACTCCCGGGGGTCGGCGACGAGCTCGGCGCGGGTCTCGACGACGACGACCTCGACGGACGGCGACACGACGGACGCCGTCCCGTCCACCGGCAGCGCGGGGCCGCCCGCGACGCTGTACGTGCCGGACCAGGTCGTCGTCAGCGTGACGGTGCGGCGGCCGGGCGCGGTCCAGGTGTGCGCCGTGCCGAGGTCGGGGTACGGCGCACCGGGCGTGGAGAACGTGCGGCTCGACCCGTCGCCGTACGTCCACGTCCACGCGGTCGGCCGGGCGCGGACGAGGACCGGGGTACCCAGCAGGGTGACCCGGAACGTCGCCGGTCTGCTCGTCGCGTAGAGGTTCGTCGGGACCGAGACAAGGGTCCGCCCGCTCGCCGGCTGGACGTTGACCCCGGCCTTGGGCAGCGGCAGCCGCCGGAAGTCCGCGAGCGTGAACGCCGGGACGGCCGTGCCCGGCACCTCGCCCGGCTGCAGGCACACCGCCCCGGACTGGACCCAGGGCGTCTGCGAGCCGTCGGGCGAACGGACGGCGGTGTAGCGCCAGTAGAGGATGTCGGTCGAGTCGGCGGTCTCGGTGCACCAGAGGAGTGCTGCCTGGCACAGGCCGTTCGACGAGGCGTTCGCGTTGGGGTCGTTGCCGGCGCAGGCGGGGACGAACAAGGTGACGTTTCGGGGTGCAGCCGGTTCGCTAGGCGATTCCTCGGACCCGCCACCAACACCGTCCTGACCGTCTAGGACGATCTCACCATCGTCTGCTCGCCCTCCGATGATGGGATCCCCGTCAGCAGCCCAGGCGGGCCAGGCGCCAAGAAGCAAGACAAGGACAGCCAATGGCGCTGAGGCGACTCTGCGAAGGTTCATTTCTTGTTCGGCAGGTTGACGGCGAAGACTTTCCATCCGTCCCCTACCCAGCGGAGGCCCGCATCCATTCGCACCCCCTCTGATGCAGGGAACTCCTTCACCAGCGTGCCGTCATTCGACACCTTGCGCCCGGGCGCCTGATTGACGAGTGCATTGACCAGGAGTCCAACGTCCGGATCGCCAGGTGCGACGATCACATTGGTTGCGACGAGTTCTGACCCCTCGAATCGGAATCCCTCTGCTCGCGCTGATCGAACATCTGAGATGACAGCGGCGCAGAATTTGCATGACTCAGTCGCCGATTGCTCCATAGCTTTCGCATCCAAAGATGCGAAAGAGAAGTTGTATACGGTCAGGAAGTAGTCGAGGTACGCGGCCGCACCGTCATCCGACTTGACTGTCGCTGCATCAGGCACCTGCGGTGCCACCGGAACTTCTGTGGCAACTCCTGTGGGTGATCCCGTGGGCGTCGGGGCAGAAGACCCGATCGGCACAACCGGGCTCACGTCGACTCGTCCGGAGTCGCGAGTGGTGACAACAAACAGCCACGCAGCGGATGTGGCTGCCAAAGCAACGGCCAGGATGACAATCCATCCTCGACCTCGACGCTTGATGATCTTCCCGTTCACGGCGCAACCCTAGACGCACCAACCGCCCTGTGTGATCACCGTTGCCGCGACCTGTGGACAACTCCCCCTTGGGGCAGGGCCTGTGGACAACGCTCGACGTCCTGTCGCCAGGTCCGGCTACGGTTCGGCGCCATGATCAGGATGCCGGCCGATGCGGACGGGCTCGTCGTGCCCTCCGCCGATCCGGAGGCCGCGTGGGACGCGGCCTCCGGGCTCACGTCGGTCGCGCGGTCGGCCGTCGCGGTGGCCGATGTGCTGTCCGCGACGCCGGCGTCGGCCGTCTGTTGGTCGGGCGACGCGGCCGACGGGTACCGGCGCGTGCGGGAGCGGATGGCCCGGCGCAGCAACGAGATCGCCGAGCTCGCGTCCGCCGGGGCGGCGGTCGTCCTCGGCTGGCTCCGGGAGGCCGGGCCGGCCCTGGTGTCGATGCGCGCCGTCGCCGCACGGATGGCGGACCTGCAGCGCAGGGTCGACGCAGCGGCGGCGCTCGCCTACGACCCCGTGCTCGACGGGGCGCTGCAGGCGGAGGTCGACGAGACGTACCGGCAGTGGCACGTCGCCCGTGACGCCTACTGGCAGGCGGTCGAGGTTGCGGCCCGGCGGCTGGTCGCACTCCGCGACGTCGTCGTCGACCGCCCGCTGGACGGCCAGGACCAGGTCGAGGGCGCGATGCGGGCCGCCTGGGAGGGCTACGTGGCCGGGCCGGCGACGGCCGCCTGGGCACTCACCGGGCTCGCGTTCGTCGACCGGGACCGCTGGTGGGACAACGTGTCCGGGCTCCCGGGGGCGACCGCCGACACCCTGGGCGCGGTCGCCGACGACCCGCTCGGCGCGCTGGCCGACGTCGCCGACGTCGAGGCCTGGGAGAGCGGCCACTACGGCGAAGCCGCCGGCGGCCTCGCGGCGATGTTCCTCCCCGGGCCTCGATGGCTCGGGCTCGGGGAGGACGTCGGCCGGCTGCGGTTCGCGAAGAACATCGCCGACCCGAACGCACCCAAGCCGCACCTGCAGACCGTCGACGAGATGCTGGAGGGCGTCGACCTGGGACGCAACGAGCATTACACCTACGGCCATGCACTGCGCCGCCATGTGGACGTCGACCACGACTACCTGATGGATCGGTTGACCTACGGCACTCTGCTGGACGGGGAGGAGGGCCGTGGCGGCAAGCCGATGGGTGTCTCGCGCTTCAACGACCGGGCGACTGCCGAGCTCGTGATCACCAAGGCGTTGAACGCCCGCGAGGACGTGCTGCGCGATCTCCTGCATCAGCCGATCGGCACACGCAGACGGTTCACGTACACCGCTTCGTCACCCATCGGCGAAGTCGTGAGACGGCGGAACGGTGGCTTCGATGTCGACGTCGGCAACACCGTCTCGGTCAGTGTCAGGCTCGGCCCCGACGGGCCGTACGTCGAGACGGCTTTCGTCACCGGAGAGGCATCGTGATCAGTTCCAAGCAGTTTCCTCTGCTCAACAGCATCGCCTGCGGCTTCGCACCCGACTGCGAGCTCGACACCATCGATCCGGACGCGAATCCCGAGACGGACGTCTTCTGGTGGCCCGACGAGGCACTCGATGGGCTTCGGGAGGACCTTTCGCGCGCCATCGAGGTGACGTCTGCGATGGATGAGGATGCAGCTCTCGCCATGCTCGGCCTCTTCGTTGCCCTTCCCGCGGGCGGAAGCGTGGTCGGGTGGCTGCGATACCTCGACGAGCACCTCACGGAGTTCTACCCCCACCGCAAGCCGCAGACCATCGGAGGTGATGGCTGCCTGCCGCCACGCGCGTCCCGCTTCACCGACCGGGAGACGGGCAACGACGCGGCGACCCAGGTGCTGCGCGCCAACGAGTCCCTGCTGCGGGCGTGGTCCGACGACCCGTCCGGGCCATGGCGTCTGCATCTCTACGCCGACCTCGGCCGGCCCGTCGGCTACTACCTCTCCGGCGACGAGGTGCGGGCCTACCGGCGGGCCGGTCCGGAGTCGGCGCCGCAGCCCGAGCGGCACGAGGCGAGCGGCTGCGTCGTCGTCATGCGCCGCGACCGGGAGACCCGCCGGCCCTACGTGGCGACGGCGTACCCCGAGAAGCACCTGTCCGCGGGCACCCGGGAGCGGTATCCCGACCTGCCGCTGCTCCTCGGCGGCTACCTGGGGCAGGACTACGGCGCGCTGGACGGCAACCGCTGGGTCGCCGAGCGCAACTACAACACGTCCACGCCGGAGGCGGTGCGGGAGCGGGCCGCGGACCAGCTGGTCCGGCTGCTCGCCTCGGACGACGCGACGCTCCGTGCGGACGTCGAAGCGCTCGGGTCGTACGTCATGCCCGACGCGCTGCGGCGCTGGGTCGCCGGTCTGCACCGGCGGATGACACGGCTCGACTGGTCGGTGCCGGGCTAGCGGCTCGACTTGTCGGCGCCGGCCTCGCAGCTCGACTTGTCGGCCCAGGGCTAGCGGCGGCCCGCACGGAAACCTGTTGCGGGCGTTGGGCGGCGCTCCGTACGGTCGTGCCATGTCCCGCACCCGTCGACTGCTCGCCGTGCTGCTTCGCCGGCGCTCGACGGCTCGCGCCTGATCCCCACGGACGGGCCACGGACCCACCGTCGAGCGCCACGACCGCGCTCGGCACCCTGCCGCAGCACACGGACCGGGTCCTGCACGCCCCCGTGGCCCAACTGGTAGAGGCACCCGGCTCAGACCCGGGACGGTGATGGTTCGACTCCATCCGGGGGTACGCCGCGGTAGCCCAACAGGTAGAGGCACCAGGTCGAGGGCCTGGCCGGTGCGGGTTCGACTCCCGCCCGCGGCACCGCCCGCTACCGTCCTGCGATCGATGCAGGGATCGATGTGTGGTCCTCGGGGTCATAAGCCCGGACTCTGCACATCGATTCCTGCATCGATCCCCGGCGCCGGCCCCGCGTCGAACCCCGGGTCGTGTCGGCGGATGCCTTGTCGGCCCCTGACGACGTGCTCACTGACACCCACGACGAACGACGTCCCGGACAGGACCGACGATGCGCCGACCGACCCTCTTCCTCACCGTGGGACTCCCGGGCACCGGCAAGACCACCGCCGCCCGGCGCATCGAGACCGAGCGACGGGCACTGCGTCTCACGAAGGACGAGTGGGTGAAGGCCCTCTACGGCAACGAGAACCCACCGGCCGCCTCGGACGTGATCGAGGGTCGGCTCGTCGAGATCGGGCTGCGCGCCCTCGAGCTCGGCAACGACGTCGTGATCGACTTCGGCCTGTGGAGCCGGGACGAGCGGTCCGCCCTGCGGCACGCCGCGGCCGAGCGGGGCGCGACGGTGGAGCTGCTGTACGTCGAGCTCACGCCTCGCGAACAGCGAACGAGGCTCGACCATCGTCAGCGGACGGAGCCGGACACGACGTGGCCCATGTCCGACGAGGAGCTCTCCCGCTGGGCCGACAGCTTCGCCGTCCCCACGCCGGGAGAGCTCGACGGCAGCGACCCCGTCGACGACCCTCCTGCCGGTTTCGCGACGTGGGACGCCTGGCGCCGGCACCGCTGGCCGCCGTCGGTCTCCTGACGGACGGTCGGTCTCCTGACGGACACCGGCGTGCCGTCCCGGGCGAAGGGTTAGTCTCCGGATCATGGGCCTGTTCTCGCGGCGCAAGTCCCCGGAGTCGGTCGCCCGGGCGCAGGCCCTCGCGATCGACGACTTCTGGCACTGGTGGCGCACGACCGGGTCCCGCGAGACCGCCCAGGCGATCGCCGACAACGCCCCCGAGCGGATCACCGACGCCCTGGCCAAGCACGTCCACGCCATCGACGGGGCCCTCAGCTGGGAGCTCGGGGCCGGGGCGGAATCCTCCGCCGGAGGCAGCCGGCACGTCCTCGTCGTGACTCCCGAGGGCGACCCGGCGCTGCGGGCGGTCGCCCGGCGCTGGCTGCTCGCCGCGCCGGAGCCGGACGCGACGTGGGAGTACAGCGACTCCCGGCGGGCCACGGCCCCGGACGGTCTGCTCACCCTGGGGATCGGCGGCGCCCGGATCGACGTCGGGCGGGCGACGATCGCGGCCCGGGTCGAGGGGCCGGTCGTCGACGTGACCGTGCACCACCCCGACTTCGCCGACCTCGCCGAGGACGTCCGGCGGCTCACGGCGTTCCTCATGCTCGACGCGACGGTCGGCGAGACCGAGGTCGAGCTGTGGGTCCGGGAGATCGGGACGACGACCGTCCCGCCGCTCGACCCGGTCCCGCTCGCCGGGCTGCGCAGCGTCGTCCGACAGCTGCGCGAGCAGTACACCGACGCGGACGGCGGCCCGACGTGGGTGCTCCTCCACGGCGTCCGGCACGACGGGACGCCGCTCGTCGCGAGCACCCAGGTGCCGCTCAAGTCCGTCACCGCACCGCACTTCGACACCCACGCCGGCGTCGTCGTCCCGTACACCGACCAGACCCCCGAAGGGCTGCCCGGGCCGGACGGTCTCGCCGAGCTGCGCAGGTTCGAGGACCACCTCGCCGGGCGGCTCGAGGGCTGCGGTCGGCTCGTCGCGCACGAGACGAGCGGCGGCACGCGGCTCCTGCACTTCTACGTCGACGGCACGACGCCCGCGGTCGAGCAGCTCGAGGCCGCCGTCGTCGGCTGGTCGCAGGGCCGGGTCCGGGTCCAGGCCGAGCACGACCCGGCCTGGTCGGGCGTCCAGCACCTGCGGGTCTGACGCCGGTCCCGCGGGACGGCCCGCCGGCCGGGGCAGCACATCGGCAGCACGTCAGCCGCGCGGCCACCGCCGGTGCGGGTCGCCGTCCGGGTGCCGGGACGTCCAGTCCGCGGTGCCGAGGGCGACCGCGTGGTGCACGGCGCGGGCCACGCGCAGCCCCCACTCCGAGCGCGGCCCGCCGTACTCCTCGACGGCCGCGCCCCCGGCCTGCCCCGGCTCCGGGGACGCGACGCACACGGCGTCGGACGACGTCCCGCTGCCGGGCACGCCGGCCTCGACGAGCGCCTGCGTCTTCGCCTCGGTCGCCGTGACGACCGCGTTGACGAGCGCCGCGTCCGACAGCGCCACCGGCAGCCGCACGAGGACGTTGATCGTCCCCGTCTCGCGGCGGACCGTCGCGTCGTCGGCGGCGGCCCACACCGGCAGCCCGAGACCCACGGTCGCGACCGCCGTGACGCCCTGCTCGTGGGCGCAGGTCCATCGGGTGACGTCCGCGGCCGTGAGCATCCCGACGCCGGCGGCATGCGCGGCACCCGCGGCACCGCCGGCCGCACCGACCGCGGCGGCGATCTCCAGGACGTGCGCTGCGGGGTCGGGGTGGTGGTAGTCCATGGTCACCTTGGCGTTGAGCCACCAGGCCCGCGGGCCGATGCCGCCGCCGACGACGGCGGTCGAGACCATCCGCCAGCCGGGTCCCGGCGCCCAGAGCAGCACGGGCCAGCGCCGGCCGCCCTCCTCACGGTCGACGAGCCGGACGCCCGCCGCGCCCTCCGGGTCACCGGCCACCGGGCCGCCGACGGCGCCGGGCGCCGGACCGCTGCGCACCCCGGGCGCGGTCACGGCTGCGCGGGACCGTCCGCCGACGACGGTCCCGACGGCGCCGACAGGGCTGACGGCACCGCCGCACCCGGCTCCCCCGCCCGCACCGGACGCCCCGGCCGCACCGGGTGCACCCGCAGCCCGTCGGGCCCCTCGACGACCTCGGCGGTCGCCCCGTAGTGCCGGGCGAGCACGGACGACGTGAGCACCTCGCCGGGAGCGCCGGCCGCGACGACGCGGCCGGCGTCGAGCAGGACGAGCCGCTCGGCGTACTGCCCCGCGAGGGCGAGGTCGTGCAGCGTGCTGAGGACCGTGAGCCCGTCCTCGCGGCGCAGCTCATCGACGAGCTCGAGGAGCTGCTGGGCGTGCCCGAGGTCGAGGGCCGCGGTCGGCTCGTCGAGCAGGAGGAGCCGCGGCTGCTGCGCGAGCGCCCGGGCGAGGACCGCCCGCTGCCGCTCGCCCCCCGAGAGCGTGCGCAGCGGGCGGTCGGCGAGGTGCCCGAGGTCGAGCCGGTCGAGCGCGTCCTGCGCGATCTCGCGGTCGGCGTCCCGGGCGGAGGACAGCAGCGGGTGGTACGGCGTCCGGCCGAGCAGGACGTACTCGCGGACGGCGACCCCGTCGGGCAGCACGGGCACCTGCGGCGCGTAGCCGATCCGGGCGGCGCGGTCGCGCGGGGCGAGCAGGCCGACGTCCGCGCCGTCGACGAGCACCCGGCCGTCGTGCTTCTGCAGACCGGCGACGACGCGCAGCAGGGTCGACTTGCCGGCGCCGTTCGGGCCGACGATCGCCGTCCACCGACGGGGCTCGACCGTGAGGTCGACCCCCTCGAGGACCCGGGCCCGGCCGAGGGTCGCACCGACGCCCTGCACCTCGAGAAGCGCCCCGCCCCAGGCCGTCGGCGGCCCCGGCGGCGCGGGGCGCTCGCGCAACCGCAGCCACATCAGGACGACCCCCCGCCGACCCGCAGCAGCGCCGCGAAGAACGGCGCCCCGACGAACGCGGTGACGACCCCGATCGGCAGCTCACCCGGTGCGATGACGGTGCGGGCCAACAGGTCCGCGAGCACGAGGAACGCCGCACCGCCGAGCAGCGAGACGGGCAGCACCGTGCGGTACGAGCCCCCGGCGAGCCGGCGGACGATGTGCGGGACGACGAGCCCGACGAACCCGATGAGGCCGCTCACGGCGACCGCGGCCGCCGTCCCGAGCGACGCGGCGACGAGCACCGCGAACCGGACCCGGCGCGGCCGGACACCGAGCGTCGTCGCCTCGTCGTCGCCGACCGCGAGGACGTCGAGGGCGCGCGCCGACGCGAGCATGACGACCGTCGAGACCGCCATGTACGGCAGCACCATGACGAGCTGGGGCCAGTCCGCCGTCCCGAGCTGACCGAGGATCCAGCCGTAGACCTGGCGGAGGTTGTCGGTGTGGGCCTGCTGCACGAGGGTCTGCAGGGCCGTGAGGAACGAGCTGACGGCGACCCCGGCGAGCAGCAGCGTGGCGCTGCCCGACTGGCCGCGGCCGGCCGCCGTCCCGAGGCCGTACGCGAGCGCGACGCCGGTGAGCGCACCGACGAACGCCGCGATCGGCAGGGTGCCGAGCGGGCCGAAGCCCTGCGGCACGAACGCGATGACGAGGGTGGCGCCGAGCCCGGCACCGGCCGCCGCACCGAGCAGGTACGGGTCGGCGAGCGGGTTGCGAAAGACGCCCTGGTACGAGGCACCCGCCAGCGCGAGGACGCCGCCGACGAGGGCGACGAGGAGCACCCGGGGCAGCCGGATGTCGAGCAGCACCCGGGCGTCGATCTCGCCGAGCGGGGTGCCGATCTCGACGCCGATCCGGTCGAGCAGCGTGGAGAGGATCCCGGACGTCGGCAGCGGCGTCACGCCGCGGCTCGTCGCGACGAGGACGGCGACGAGCAGCAGGGCACCGGCGACCACGAGGGCCGCGGCGCGCTGGCGTCGCACGACGTCCATGTCCCGCTCCTGCTCTGCCGGCGGACCGGCTCCTGCGGACCGCTTTCCTTCTGGATACCTCGGCCGGTCGGCCGCCCTGCTGGACGGCCGACCGGCCGCAGGCTCACTGCTGCACGGTCATCCTGCGCTCGTCACTGCCCCGACAGCTCGCTCGCGACGGCCGTCGTGAAGTCCGCGACCCGCGGACCCCACCGGGAGGCGATGTCGTCGTCGCCCTCGACGACGCGGCCGTTCTTCACCGCGGGGATGCCGTCGAACCCGGGCCGCTTCGCGAGCGTGGCGGCCGACTGCTGGCAGCACTTCGTGTCGGCCAGGACGATGAGGTCCGGGGCCTGCTTCACGACGTACTCGGCGCTCAGCTGCGGGTACCCGCCCGAGGCGTCCTTGGCGCCGTCCGCGATGTTCGTCAGGCCGAACAGCGTGTAGATGCTGCCGATGAACGTCGCGCTCGTCGCGCTGTAGAAGGTGTTGTCGAGCTCGTGGTAGACCTTCTGGCCCTTCACGGACGCCGGCACCGAGGCGACCGCCGCGGCGATCCGGTCCTGGGTGTCCTTGACCACCTTCGCCGCGTCGTCGGCGTGACCGGTGGCCTGCCCGATCGTCGCCCACTGCGCGTACGCCTCGTCGAGGGTCGCGGCCGCGGGGAGGACGAGGACCGGGACGTCGAGCTTGGTCAGCGCGGCGACGAGGCCGTTCGCGTCGTTCGACGCGATGACGAGGTCGGGCTCGTAGCCGGCCACCGCCTCGGCATTCGTCTGGAAGCCCGACAGCTTCGTCTTCGGGGCGTCCGCCGGGTAGCTCGACTGGTCGTCGACGGCGGTGACCTGCGCGCCGGCGCCGATGGCGAAGAGCACCTCGGTCGCCGTCGGGGACAGCGACACGACGTGCGACGGCTGCGCGTCGAGCGTCACCGGGCCGTTCTGGCCGGTGACGGTGACCGGGAAGGCGGCGGGTGCGGACGACGCCGCGGCGGACGGCGTGGCCGCGGACGAGGCCGCGGTGACCGCCGAGGAGGACCCGCCGCAGGCGGCGAGGGTGAGCAGGCCGGCCCCGAGGGCTGCGGCGAGGACCGCGCGGCGGGACGACCCGCGGGCGGTGGTGGGGCGATGCATGAGTGCTCCGGTGATCATGGGCAGGAGCGCACGCGGGTCCCTCGCCCGACGCGCGACCCTTACCTCGAGGGTCGAGGACGTCGGTACAGGCAGGCGACCTGGCTCACCCGCCGCCCCGTGGGGCGGCCGGAACACAGTTGCGGGACAGCGCCGGACTCGCACCGGCTTCGCTGGTCTGCACCATCGGCCCCGGATACGCAACCCGGGCCCGACCCGCGAACAGTAGCAGCCACCCGTGCGGCAGCGGGCGGGCGTGGTTGGCTGGCGGCATGGACAGCGTCGAGCTCACCGTCCGCACCGGCAGCACGCTCGTCACCGACCTCACGGCGCAGGTCGCCGACTTCTGCCGGTCGAAGGGGGACGGGCTCGTGCACGTGTTCGTCCCGCACGCGACGGCCGGGGTGGCGGTCATGGAGACGGGGTCGGGCAGCGAACCGGACCTCGCCGACGCGATCGACCGGCTCCTGCCCCGCGAGGACGTCTACCGGCACCGCCACGGCTCCCTCGGGCACGGCCGCGACCACGTGCTGCCGGCGTTCGTCGCGCCGTCCATGACCGTGCCCGTGCTCGGCGGCCGGCCGGCGCTCGGCACCTGGCAGAGCGTCGTCCTCGTCGACAGCAACGGCGACAACCCGACCCGGCGCGTCCGGCTGTCCTTCCTCGCGGGCGGACCGCGGACGGGCACGACACGGGAACGCCCGCCCGGCGTGGCGGGTCGACCGAGGGAGCGGTCTCGAGGCGG
>JACRAB010000441.1 GCA_016213575.1 Actinomycetota bacterium | reverse complement strand
GCTCGGGGATTGCGAGGTTCGACTCCATCGCGTGCTCGCGGTAGTTGAGCCCGATCGCGACGATCTGCCGGGGCGCCGGCACCGGGATGCCGAGGCTGCCCGTCGCGGGGAACGCCTCGGCGTCGAGGCCCTCGCCCGCCCAGGCGACGAACTCGTCCCACCGGTCGTAGACGGCCTGCGGGTCCGGCGAGAACCGGCCGGCACTCGCGGCCGCGACGTCCACCCATCGGTCCCCGGCCGCGACCGCCAGCCGCCCGCCCACCTGTGCAACCCGCATCGTTGGTTCTCCTCGACCTCGTCGCGCGACGGGGAGGGCCGCCCCGAGGGGTGCCGGGCCCGCGCTCCGTCGCGCTGTACCTGTGTGCCGGGTCACAGGAGAACACGACGGATATCGACCACACAAGAGAAAGTCGATTTTTCTTCGCCCATCGATTTTCCGCTCCTCGCCGTGCAGGCAGACCCCCGCTTGCCTCTTGACGTCGCAAGTTAGAGATTCTAACTTGTAGTTAGAACCTCTAACCATTCTTCGTCGGGAGCTGTCATGACCACTCGCACCCTTCGCCGGACCGCCCTCGCGGGCGGCCTCGCCTTCACCGCCACCTGGATCGCCGGGCTGCTCGTCGCCCCCGCCGGGACGGACGTCACGTCGTCCGGCGCCGAGGTCGTCGCCGCGATCCGGCCGCACACCGGCGCCACCGCACTCCAGTACGCCCTCACCGAGCTGGTGCCTGCCGTCGTCCTCGTCCTGACCGTCGGGGCCGTCGCCGCCTACGCGGCGCGGCTCGGCGCGGACAGGGCCGACGACCGGCTCGTGACGACGGCGCGGCACCTGCGGCGGACGGCGGTCGCGGCCGGGTCCATCAGCGCGCTCCAGGGCGTGCTCGGACTGGCCCTGACCCTCGTCGCCGTACCGCGCGGCGCGGAGGACGCGGCGGGGCTGCTCTTCGAGACGGTCAACCGCGCGGACGGCGTGAAGATGTTCGTCCTCGCGGCGATGGCCCTGCTGGGGCTGAGGATCGGCCGGCTCGGTGCGCTTCCGGCGTGGCTCACGCCCGTCGCCGCGCTGCTCGCCGTCTCGGTCGCAGCCTCGGGCGTCGGTTACCTTCTGCTCGTGACCGAGCTCGCCACCGCCGCGTACGTGTCGCTGCCCCTGCTCCTGGTCTGGGTGACCGGGGCGGGCGTCGCGGTCGCGCGCCGGCTCGGCACCGGCCGCTGACGTGCCCCGCGTCGGGCTGACCCGCGATCGGGTCGCCGCCGTCGCCGCCGACCTCGTCGACGAGACCGGCTTCGAGACGCTGTCGCTGTCCGCCGTGGCCAAGCGGGTCGGGGTATCCCAGCCCGCGCTGTACAAGCACGTCCCCGGCCTCGACGCCCTGCGCCGCGACGTCGCGGTGCTCGCCGTCGGGGAGCTCGCAGGGATCCTCCACGACGCCCGCGCCGGGCTGCACGGCCGTGACGCGCTGCGCGCGGTCTGCGCCGCCTACCGGGGCTACGCAACGGCACACCCCGGGCGGGCCGCCGCCTCGGTTCGGGCACCGGCACCGGGCGACGCCGACCACGCCACCGTCGGCGCCGCCGCCGCCGGCGAGCTGCTCGCCGTGCTCGCGGACTACGGGATCGGCGACGACGAGGAGGGCGTGCACGCCGTCCGCCAGATCCGTGCCTGCCTGCACGGGTTCGTGACCCTCGAGGCGGCCGGCGGGTTCGGCCTGCCGGAGTCGGTCGACGAGACGTTCGCGCGGCTCGTCGACGCGCTCGACGTCGCGTTCGCGGCGCGCACGGACGGCCGCTGACAGCGACGTCGCCCGGCGCGAGAACGCGCCGAGGAGAGCATCCGGACTGCCAGAGAAGACAATCACCCGCTTCCACGGCCTGCAGGACCCGCAGTGGTCGCCGGCCAGGGCGCGGACATCCGATGCAACAGCGGACCCATGGAGCAGCCGCAGTCAGGCTGCCGATCGGCTCGTGGTCCAGCCGGGACATCTGCAGAGCTGCACGAACCCGGACGGCCTGCGCCTCGGGCATGTCGACAAGCCTCGACAGGCTCGACCGCGGCCGCCGAGATCCGGGCCCGAGGACCGCCGTCGACCCGTTCGACCCTCGCCCGCTTCCGTCGCTGGCAGAACGGCTTGTGGGAGATCCAGCGCTCGGCACGCAACGTCGAGACCGCCTGACTGACGCGTCGGCGGGGGCCGGCGCGAAATCACCACACGGCACGAGGATCCATCGATCCATGGACAGCCACCGCCTGGGCCCCCTGTCAGAAGGTGTCACCACCACGCCCACATGAAGCGCTACCGATGTCCTGGTCCGACGTCGGTCTCCGAGGGCCCGCGACGTGACAGCGAACCACTACGCGACAGATCATGAGATCGAACACATGTTCGACTCCGTTCTCGTTTCGCGATAGGATCGGATCATGGTCGAGAGGGTCTGCTGGCAGCCGGTTGACGATGGTGGTGCCGTCGTCGACGACGGGTTCGACGACCTGCCGGTGGACCCGCTCGGTGGGCAGATCCGGTTGACGGCAGTGGATCTGGCGGACTGTCCGAGCGTGGAGGAGGAGTTCCAGCGGGCGGTCGCGGGTGCGCGGGCTGAGTGGTTGGTGGACCAGTGGTGGGCGGATCCGGTCGCGGCGCGGGCGGACTGGGATGCGCAGCTCGCCGACCTGTACGCGCGGGTGGCGGCTGAGGACCGGTGGGATGCGGTCGGGCGGCGGGCGGTGCTCGACGGTGCGCCGGGGTTGGGGTCGTTGGTGGCGGTGC
>JACRAB010000440.1 GCA_016213575.1 Actinomycetota bacterium | reverse complement strand
GCCCAGGCGTCACGGGGCGCCTCGGAGCCCCCGCGGGTGCCGTCGAGCGGGTCGATGATCCAGCCCCGGTCGGCGGCCAGGCGCGCGGACGAGTCGGCGGCCTCCTCGGAGAGGACGGCGTCGCCGGGCGCGTGCTCGGCGAGCAGCGCCGCGAGCACCTCCTGGGCGCGGGCGTCGCCGGCGTCCTTGAGGTCGCGGCCGGTGAGCCCCTGCGTCCGGACGGTGAGCAGCGCGTCGCCCGCCGCCTGTGCCAGCAGCCGCGCGAGGCGCGCGTCGTCGTGGCCGCTCATCTCACCCTTTCGGTCCAGTGCGAGGCCGGTGCGTACCGGGCCGCTCACCCGGTGACGCTAACCCACGGCAGGCGTGGGCCCGCACCATCGTCCCCCGAAGGGTCGCGGGACGTCGTGCGCGGTCGCACTGCGAGACGTCGGCGCCCGGGGCGCGGATCTTGAGCGCTCCCGGCCGACGGGTGCGACGGTCAGTAGGCGCCCTGCGGGCGGAGCACGGCCCGGGCGGTGCGCCAGAGGATGACGGCGTCGAGCGCGAGCGACCAGTTGTCGACGTAGCGCAGGTCGAGGAGGACGGACTCCTCCCACGACAGGTCGCTGCGGCCGCTGACCTGCCAGAGCCCGGTGACGCCCGGGCGGACCCGGAGCCGGCGGGTCGCGTCGTGGTCGTAGCGCTCGACCTCGCACGGCAGCGGCGGCCGCGGGCCGACGAGCGACATGTCGCCGCGGACGACGTTGACGAGCTGGGGCAGCTCGTCGAGCGAGAACCGGCGGATGAACGCCCCGACCCGGGTCACACGCGGGTCCGAACGGACCTTGAAGAGCATCTCGCCGCCCTCGTTGAGGTGCGCGAGCCCGGCCTTGCGCTCCTCGGCGTCCACGACCATGGAGCGGAACTTGAGCATCGTGCAGGGCCGGCCGGCCGCACCGACCCGGGTCTGCCGGAAGAGCACCGGCCCCGGGCTGTCCAGCCGGACGGCGACCGCGACGGCGAGCATGACGGGCGCCGCGAGCACGAGCAGCACCGTCCCGAGCACGGCGTCGACGAGCACCTTGAGCACGCGCCGGCCGCCGGCGAAGGCGGGCCGCTCGAGGTGGAGCAGGGACAGCCCGGCCACCGGGCGGATCGTCAGGCGCGGGCCGGCGACCTCGACGATGCCCGGGGAGACGACGAGCTCGACGTCGCGCTCCTCGAGGGCCCAGGCGAGCCGGCGCAGCGCGTGCCCGGAGAGGTCCGGGTGCGAGACGACCGCGACAACGTGCACCCCGAGCTCGTCGACGGCCTCGAGGATCCGGCCGAGGTCGCCGACGACCGGCACGTCCGCGACGTGCGAGACGTGGACCTCGACCGCGGGCACGCACGCCCCGACGACGACGAGGCCGTGCTGCGGCTCGTTCCGCAGCTTGTCGGCGACGGCGACCGCGGCGTCGGCCCGGCCGACGACGAGCACGTGCTGCATCGCCCGGCCCTGCCGGCGCAGCCGGAACAGCCAGCCCCGCAGCGTGTGCCGGGAGAGCATCGTGAGGGCCAGGGTCAGCGGGACGACCCCGCCGACGTACAGCCGGGAGAGCTCGGCCCGCAGCGAGAACGACGCCACCGTGAGCACCGTGAAGAGCACGAACCCGCCGGTGAGGATCCGCCGGTACTCCTCGGTCCCGGTGCCGAGGAACCGCGGCTCGTAGGCCCGGTTCCAGGCGAGGACGGCGACCCAGACGAGCGGGAGGACGGCGCACAGCGCGAGGTACCCGAGCCCGATCCGGCCGGCGAACCGGGCACCGGCGACGGCCGCCGAGGCGAGCAGGGCCGCCGCCGCGTCGAGCGCGAGCGCCGCGGCGCGGTAGCGGGCGACGACCCGGGACGCCTCGTCGGAGCGCCCCGTCGTCCGGGCCGTGACCTCGACGAGGGTCCGGCGCCAGACGGGCTGCGACTGCGGGCCCGCTGCCCCGCGGACCCCGCTCCGAACGCTGTGAGAGATGGATTCGGCACCGAGAGTTACGTCCTGGTCGGTCTCCAACGACACGAGGTCACCCCAGCTCGTGGTCATCACGTACGGCGACCCGCCCCCGAGTCGCGCTCGCCCCTACGCCACCGAACGTAACGCCACGCCTACACCGTCAACGTGTGATCCGCGCTTCTTCCGTCGGATCCGGCCCCGCACAGGGGGGTGGTTCCCGCCGGGCGACGATCGGCCGGGGACGGACGTCCCGAAGGTCACCGCGCAGCCCGTGGGCCCACGCGGCGGCCGCCCGGCCGACGACCGGGTCAGTACGCCCCGGTGCCGCGCACGACCGCCCGCGCCGTCCGCCACAGGATCGTCACATCGAGCATGAGCGACCAGTTGTCGACGTAGCGCAGGTCGAGCAGGAGGGACTCCTCCCACGACAGGTCGCTGCGGCCGCTGACCTGCCACAGCCCGGTCATCCCCGGGCGGACGCGCAGCCGGCGGGTCGCGTCGTCGGTGTAGACGGCGACCTCCTCGGGCAGCGGCGGCCGCGGCCCGACGAGCGACATGTCCCCGCGGACGACGTTGACGAGCTGGGGCAGCTCGTCGAGCGAGAACCGGCGGATGAAGGCGCCGACCTTCGTGACGCGCGGGTCCTCACGGACCTTGAAGAGGATGTCGTTGCCCTCGTTGAGGTGGGCCAGCTCGCCCTTGCGGTCCTCGGCGTCGACGACCATCGAGCGGAACTTCAGCATCGTGAAGCGCCGGCTGTTCGCGCCGATCCTGGCCTGCCGGAAGAGCACCGGGCCGGGGCTCTCCAGCCGGATCGCCGCGGCGATGGCGAGCATGACCGGCGCGGCGAGCACGAGCAGGAGCGCGCCGGCGACGGCGTCGAACGCGATCTTGGCGACCCGCCGCCCGCCGCTGATGACCGGGCGCTCGAGGTGCAGCAGCGACATCCCGGCGACGGGGCGGATCGACAGCCGCGGGCCGGCGACCTCGACGATGCCCGGGGAGACGACGAGCTCGACGTCGCGCTCCTCGAGGGCCCAGGCGAGGCGGCGCAGCGCGTGCCCGGACAGGTCCGGGTGCGAGACGACCGCGACGACGTGCACCCCGAGCTCGACGACCGCGTCGAGGATCTGGTCCGGGTCGCCGACGACGGGGACGCCGTGGACGTGCGAGAGCTGGACGCCGGCCGGCGGCACGCAGGCCCCGACGGCGACGAGCCCGTGCTGCGGCTCGTGGTCGAGCTTCTCGATGACGGCGACGGCGGCGTCCGCCCGGCCCACGACGAGGACCTTCTGCTGGCCCTGGCCGCGCAGACGCAGCTTGAACAGCCAGGTCCGCAGCATGTGCCGCCCGACGAGCGAGAGCACGACGGTGAGCGGCACCGCGGTGAGCACCCACTGCCGGGAGAGCTCGGCGCGCAGGGTGAAGGACGCGACGGCGATGACCGTGAAGAGCACGAAGGCGCTGTACGCCGTCCGCCGGTACTCCTCGGTGCCGGTGCCGACGTACCGCTTCTCGTAGGCCCGCTGCAGACCGAGGACGACGAGCCAGGCCGCCGGGAGGACGGCCGTGAGGACGACGATCCCGATCGGCCAGCGCATGTCGAACCGGACGATGCCGGCGACGGTCGCGGCGAGCAGCGCGCTCGCGCCGTCGATCGCCATCGCGCGCCGCCGGTAGGACTCGAGGATGCCCTGCGCGTCGTCGTCCGCGATGTCGGGGCGGGGCAGCCGGGTGGTGCGCGTGGTGAGGGGTTGCGGGCGCTCGGAGATGTCGAGGTGCTCGGACAGGCTCAGCCCGTCGAGGCCGCCCCGGCCGAGCACGGCACCGAGGTCGCCGTCGCTGACGGCGATCTCCGGGTCGTCCGGCGCAGGACGCCGGAACGCCTCGGGCTCCATGCCCAAGGACACGCGCTTCACCCCATCGCTCGAACCCGACACCCGTCGACCGGCCTGGCCCGGGCCCGGTCGAGTCCGACGATAGGCCCGCGTGGGTCGGCGGGTGGGGACAACGCCGGAAAAGCAGGCGGCGCGGCGGCGCGGTCAGCGCTGGTAGACCCGCACGTAGTCGACGCGGTAGTCCGCCGGGAACGTCGTCGTCGCGTCCGGGCTGCCCGGCCACGAGCCGCCGACGGCCATGTTGAGCCGGATGACGAACGGCTTGCCGAACGCCTCGTCGAGCCACGGGGTCGTCGCCGTCGTGCGGGTGTACGTGAGCCGGTCGTCGACGTACCAGCGGATGACGCCCGGCTCCCACTCGGCCGCGTACGTGTGGAAGCCGGCGCTCGGGTCGACGGCCGTCGTCGCGGTGGAGGTCTGCCGGGGGTGGGTGCCGCTGTAGTCGTACCAGATGGTCTGGTGGATCTTGTTCCACTCGGTGCCGCCGGGGCCGCTGCCGATCGTCTCGACGATGTCCAGCTCGCCGGTCCCGCCGGCCGCCGGGCGCATCCAGAACCCGGGCCACAGCCCCTTCGAGACGCCCTGGGCGGTGGGCAGCTGCGCCCGCATCTCGATCCGGCCGTACTGCCAGCTCGCCGTCGTCCGGAGCATCCCGGAGGTGTACGAGCGGCCAGCGGGGAAGCGGGTGTCCCGGTCGCCGCAGCGGACCGGGGCGGCCTCGCGGCGGGCCCGGATCGTCAGGACCCCGCCACTGGTGAAGACGTTCTCCGGCCGGTCCATGAGGCAGGCCAGCTCGGCGTTGCCGTCGCCGTACGTCGAGAGGTCGTCGACCTTCCAGCGGGTCGCGTCGACGCCCGTGCCGTCGAACTCGTCCGCCCACTTCAGGGTCCAGCCGGTGCGGGCGGTCCCGGTGGGGTCGCCCGGGGTGCCCGGGTCGGCGGGCGGCGGGACGACGGGCGTCGCGTCCCGCAGCGTGACGTCGTCGACGAGCACCGACGCCCCGGCCGGCAGCCGCACCCCGAGGACGTTGACGTCGACCGTGGCGCCCGTCGTCCGGGCGGTGTAGACGGTCGAGACCTTGTGCCAGCCGGTGTCCGGCAGGGTCACCGTGCCGACCTTCTGCCCCAGGTAGGTACGGCCCCGGTACTCCATGAGCCGCAGCGAGACCGACCGCCGCGGGCTCGACGAGCGCACCCACGCCGAGGCGGCGTAGACATGGCCTGCGGTGGTCGAGCGCACCGTGTTCACGGTGTCGTTGACGACGCCGGTGCGGGCCGTCGTCGCGGTGTTCCGCAGCCGGACCGCGTAGCCGCCGCCGTGCCCGCCGGCCACCCGGGCGAGGGCGAACGAGGACGACGCGAACCATCCGGTCGTGCTGCGCTCCATCGTCGGGTTGACGACGAGGTTCGTCGTGGCGGCGCCCGCCTGGGGGGCGGCGACGAGCAGGCTCACCGTGCTCGCGACGGCCGCAGCGGCGGCGACGGCCGCGAGCCGGTGCGGGGCGCTGCGGCGGCCCCCGGCGGGCCGGGTGCCGGCGGTGCTGCGGTCCTGCGTGCTCATGCTGCCTGCTCCCCCGACGGCTCGACGACAGCCGGTGCATCGGCGGCAGCGGCGTCCGGGCTTGACCCGTCGGGGGCGGCGTCCCACCGATGGGTGCGCGGGACCACCCGGACGGAGCACGTCGGAGGGCTCATGGTCGGCGCGACCCGGCGGGTCGTGACGTTTCGTCAGGGTCCGGGCGGCGGCGTTGGGCCGTCCGGGGGCGGCCGGGCGTGCGGCGGGTCAGCGCCGGACGGTGTTCACGGCGCCCTTCGCCCGTTCCCAGCCCTGGCGCAGGACGTCCAGCGCGGCGTCCGCGGCCTCGCAGACGATGAGGGCGAACTCCTCGCGCTGCGAGGAGGGGAAGTCCTTGAGGACGAAGTCGGCCGGGTCCTGCCGGCCGGGCGGGCGGCCGACGCCGACCCGGACCCGGCAGTAGTCCTTCGTGCCGAGGGACTGGCTGATCGAGCGCAACCCGTTGTGACCCGCCTCGCCGCCGCCACGCTTGAGCCGGACCTCGCCGAAGGGCAGGTCGAGCTCGTCGTGGACGACGAGGAGGTTCGCGGCCGGGATCTTGAAGAACTTCACGAGACCGCTCACCGGGCCGCCGGACTCGTTCATGTACGACGACGGCTTCGCCCGGACGGCGCGCGGCCCGGGCCGGCCGGCCACCGGGGGCAGCCGCACCTCGCTGACCTCGGCCCGCGAGCGGTGCGCGGAGAACCGGGCGCCGAGCTCGGCCGCGACGGCGTCGAGCGCCATCGCGCCGACGTTGTGCCGGTTGCCAGCGTACTTGGGCCCGGGGTTGCCGAGGCCGACGACGAGCCAGACTGCGTCCGGGTCGCCGCCGGCCACGGCGGGGTCGTTCACGATGCTCTACCTGTGCTGGTCGTTCCTGCCGGCAGGACCGGTCAGGCCTCGGTCGCTGCCGCGGCGCCGGCGGCCTGCGCCTCGGCGTCGGCCGCGACGGCGGCCTCGTCGGCGGCGTCGGACGACGAGCCCGGCGTGGAGATGAGCAGCACGAGCGCCTCGGGGTCGGACACGAGCGTCGCACCCTCGGGCAGCGTGACGTCGCCCGCGTTGATGGGCGTGCCCTCGTCGGCGCCGTCGATGTCGACGTCGATCGACTTCGGGATGTGGGTGGCCTCGACCTCGACGGAGATCGTCGTCATGTCCTGCGTGACGATCGTGCCGGAGACCGGCGACCCGACGATGTGCAGCGGGACGTCGACGGTGACCTTCTCGCCGCTGCGGACGAGGATGAGGTCGACGTGCTTGATGAAGCCCTTGGTCGCGTGCCGCTGGACGTCCTTCGGCAGCGCGAGCTGCTTCTTGCCCTCGATCTCGAGCGCGAGGAGCGCGTTCGAGTTCTTCAGCGCGAGCATCGTCTCGTGGCCGGGCAGGCTCACGTGGACGGGGTCGGTGCCGTGGCCGTAGAGCACGGCGGGCACCTTGTTCTCACGGCGCAGGCGCCGCGCGGCGCCCTTGCCGAACTCGGAACGGGTCTCGGCGGAGAGCTTGACCTCGGCCACTGTGTAACTCCTCGTCGTCCGGGCGCTGTCGCCCGGTGGTCCTCGATGGCGGTGCAACGGTCTGCGGGGCCACGGCGTGGGCGCGGGCGCGACAGCGTCTGCACCGCGTCGATCACGGGGCCGCATCGCGGCCGACCCTCGCCGAGGCAACCTGGCCATGTTAGCCGCCCGGTCGCGCCGGGCAGAAATCGCCTGCGTGTCAGGACCGCGTGAGGACGGCGTTCGCGGTGTTCGTCGGCTCGGTGTCGTCGACCCAGGCCCAGGCCGACCGGTTCGTCGAGCGCTTCGTCATCGTGATGTCGGCCCCGAGGGCGCACAGGCCGTCGCCGGAGCGGGTCGTGCGCTGGTGCAGCCGCAGCACGCTCGCCGTCGGCTTCCCGACGACGTCGACGACGCCGGTGCAGCCGAGGGTCGAGGAGACGATCGTGCCCCGGTCGGCACCCCGGCCGAGCCGCATCGTCACGTCGAACGAGGTGACGATGCCGCCCCGCTGGGTGGCGGTGCCGGTCCAGACCCCGGCGAACGACCGCGGGACGCCGCTCTCCGCCGACGGCGTCCCGGCGGGTGCGGACGACGGCCGGCGGGTCGCGGTCTTCGTCCGGGTCGCCTTGCGGGTCGCGGACAGCGGGGCGGTCGCCGTCGGGGACGGCTCCGCGGCGGCGGTCGGCGGTGCCGTCGTCGTCGGGCCCGGGTCGTCCTCGCCGGCGGGGCTCGTCGGCGCCGCGACCGGGTCCGCGCCGACCCCGGCCTGCGGGACGACGGAGGGGCCCGAGCCGGTGATGCGCCCGTCGTCCGAGACCAGGTCGCGCACGGCCAGCCCCCCGCCGACGGCGAGCAGGGCCGCGGTGACCCCGGCGAGCGCGCCGAGGGCCCAGCGGCCGCCGCGGCCGGCGGGCGGGGCGGGCTGTGCAGGCTGTGCGGCGGCGGGCGCGGCGGG
>JACRAB010000014.1 GCA_016213575.1 Actinomycetota bacterium | reverse complement strand
GCGCCTGCTCGACGGCCTCGACCCGGGCGGCGATGTCGGGGGCGCCCCGCCGTCGTCCGCCGGACCGGCCGGACGACGCCCGCTCGGCCGCGGGGTCCGCGCCCGCCGGCGCGCCGGTCGGGCTGCTCGTGGGCAGGGTCGTCGGTCCGCTGCTCACCGCGCCTCCTCGAGAGCACCGACGGCGGCCCGGAGCCGGTCACCGGCATCGTGCAGGACCCCCGCCGCGTCGAGGACGCCGACGATGCGGGCCCGCTCGGACTCCATGAGCGCGTCGACGCGGGACACGAGGTCGGCGTGCGCCTTCGCCGTCAGCGTGCGGACCGCCTGCTCGCCGAAGACCGCGACGAGCATCCGGTTCGCCAGCGCGGCGGTGCCCGCGGCGGCCTCGGAGTCGTTGCCGTCGCCCAGGGTGTGGCTGAAGACGACGAGGGTGAGGATCGCGGCGGTCCCGTCGACACCGAGCGAGAGCGCGCGGGCGGTGAGCCGGCGGCTCTGGCCCTCGACCTGGACCAGGTCGACGACGCCGGCGTGCCACTCGGCGACGGCCCGCGCGAGCCGCACCTCGAAGTCCGGGGCGAGCGTCGTCGTCGTCGCGGCCCGCTCGATGAGCGCGCCACCGGCCGGGATCGCGCGCCAGCCGAGCACCGACTGCTCGAGCGTCGCCTGCGCGGAGGCCCGGACGATCGCCTGGACGCCGGTCTGCAGGGCCTCGCCGAGCGGCTCGACCGGCGCCGGCTTGCCGCGCAGCGAGGCGGTGATCCGGTCCCGGATCCGCCCCATGCTCGACTCGAGCGTCCGCATGAACTCGCCCGTGCCGACCCACTCCTGCCAGCGGGCCAGGACCTCGCCGCGCAGGATCGTGCCGTCGGAGAGGCGGTCGCGCAGGACGCCGGTGTTCTCGGCGAACGTGGTCTGGAGCGACTCGCGCAGGGCCGCGTCGGCGTCCCGCTGGGCATCCGCGGCGTCGGCGACGACGTAGACCCGCTCGCGGAGGCTGTCGAGCGCCCCGGCGAGGGTCCGCCGGACGATGACGTCCCGCGACCGGGCGTCCTTCGCGAGCCGCTGCAGCCAGGTGAGGAGCGGCTTGACGACCGCGTCGGGCAGGAACCCGTCGGTCAGGCGCGCCTCGGGGATGGTGAAGAGCGGGGACGACGCGAGCCCGCGGTCGCGCAGGAGCGTCGCCAGGTGGGTGCGGACCTCGCGGATCGAGTCGCGCGGGACGCGGTCGAGGATGACGGCGACGGACGCGCCGCGGTCGGACGCCGTCCGCAGCATCTCCCACGGGACGGCGTCCGAGTAGCGCGACGCCGTCGTCACGAAGAGCCAGAGGTCGGCGGCGGCGAGCAGCTGGACGGCGAGCTCACGGTTGGTGTCGACGACCGAGTCGATGTCGGGCGCGTCGATGATCGCCAGGCCGGCGGGGACGCCCTCGTGCGGCACGAGCCGCAGCGCGGTGATCCGCGGCGCGTCGACGTCGATCGGCTGGATCGGCTCGGGCGCCTCCGCGGTGACCCGTGCGAGGTTCGGCAGGATCCGCTGCGAGAGGAACGCGCCGGAGTCGTACGGGTGGTGCACGAGGACCGGCGAGCGCGTCGTGGGCCGGAGCACGCCGGACCGCGTGACCTCCTTGCGCACCAGCGAGTTCGTCAGCGTCGACTTGCCCGCGCCGGTCGAGCCGCCGATGACGGCGAGCAGCGGGGCGTCCATCCGGCGCAGCCGCGGGAGCAGGTAGTCGTCCAGCTGCGCCTGGAGCCGCTCCCGGTCGACGCGCGACTGCTCGACGTCCTCGACGACGAGCGGCAGGTGCAGCGCCGAGACCGCCTCGCGCAACCGCTCGCTGGACTCGAGGATCCCGGGGTGGTCGAGCACCGGCGGCGGGCCGGCGGGGGCGACACCGACGGGCGGGGTCGCGGCGGCCGCCGGAGCAGGCGCCGGTTCGGACGGCGGCGCGGCCTGCGTGACCTGCTCGCCTGTCGCGGGCGTGCTCTGCGCGGCGGCCGCAGCGGTCGGGCCGGTGGCCGGCGGCTGCGTCGCGGCGGGGGCCTCGGCGGGCGCGGCGGCGGCGTCACTGAGGGTGCCCGCCGGCGACGGCTCGCGGACGGCGTCAGCCTGCGTGTCCACGCGTCCCCTTCCCGTGCATAGCGGTGCTCCCTCGGGCCAGGGAGCGCGCGCCGGCCGTGACGAGACGACGTCGGCCGTGCTCACGCACCTGCCGACCGGCCCCGTCACGACGCTTCGGACCGCGCCCCGAAGGCTCATCTTGCCAAAGCGCGACGGTATCCGTGCATCGGATCATCGGGCATCCCACGGCGACCATCACATTCCGTCATATAGCACCCCGCATGATCACAACTCCAACCTGCTCCACGACAGAGAGTCACCGCCGTTCGGCCGCTCCGGTCGGATCCCGCGCAGCCTGTAGCCGCGATCCACCTCCTCAGCACCCCATGCCCGTTCCCGGACCGTTCACTCCATCGCGGCCTCCCGCAGCCCCGGCGTCCGCGGCCGCCACGGGCGGCCTTCCGTCGCCCGCCCACGCCACCACCGCTTCGTGGCAGCATTGCGGAGGGCCGGGGGCGGGTCGACCGCCGGCGGCCCGGGCGCCCGTAGCTCAGTGGACAGAGCAGCGGACTTCTAATCCGATGGTCGCAGGTTCGACCCCTGCCGGGCGCGCTTCTGACCTGCGGTTCTGTCGAGAGCAGTTGCTTCGCAGCGGCGAACGTGGTGCGAAATGGTGCAGTACTGCATCATCGCGGCGACGTCATCCCCGGATCGGAGAGGTCCGGGAGGCGCGGACGCCGAGGTCCTCACGGGCGAAGCCCGGGACGGAGTGCGGCGGCGCACACCGAAGCCGCAGCGGCCGCCACGACCAGCCACACCCTCCACACGGCGTCGGGGAAGTCACCGATCGGGTAGACCGTGCCCCACGTGAACATCCCCGAGAGCGTCACCGGCGCGATGGCTGCCACGGCCACGATCGGGGCGAGCAGTGCGCCGGGCATCGAGAC
Source organism: Actinomycetota bacterium (assembly GCA_016213575.1). Lineage (GTDB taxonomy): Bacteria > Actinomycetota > Actinomycetes > Actinomycetales > Kineosporiaceae > R-H-3. Next base: position 7,201 of record JACRAB010000014.1, on the reverse strand, counting down.
GAGTCGCCGGGAGGCCAGAGCTGCCGAGCCGGCGACGAGCAGAACCGTGGCGACGCCGAGCAGCCACCAGCCCGGCCGCGCGAGCGGGACGTCGCGAGGTCGCAGGGACACCACCAGGGCCCACACCGTCAGCGGCACCAGAGTCACCCCGAGCCGCGCGGAGCGCCGCCAGCCCGCGCCCCGTGGTGTCACCGCCACGACCGGGAGGGCGGCCTCGTCGTAGAGGAACGCGGCCGCGCTGGCGCAGCAGGCGAGAACGGCGGGCACGAGGACGCCGGCCGACTCAGGCCATCGCATCAGGAGCAGAGCAGTGACGAGGGCCGCGCCGCAGCACCCGAGGACGGGTAGCCACGCGACGCCGCGCCGGAGGTACCAGAGCCGAGCACTCAACGCGTCGCTCTGGACGGGATCGGGTCGGAGATCCGGTTGTCGTGGTTGCCGGTCGTCACCGCGAGGGCGAGGAGCGCCAGCGCAGCCACCGCGACGCTTGCCGCGAGCACACGGAACCGCGGCGTCCGAGCGGCGCGGTCGTGCCACATCGCCCCGAGGACGGCGAGGACTCCGAGTGCCAGGAGGTAGCCGAGGTAGGCGCCGGGGTTGCCGGCGATCAGGGTCTGGGTGCCGTCTGCGTTGTCCCCGGTGTGGAAGACGGCCCACGGCACCCAGAGCCGCCACTCGGAACTGCTGGTGTCCAGGAGAGGGACCTGTCCGAGCAGGCTGACCACGATGAGGGCCACCAGCACCATGGCCGGGGCACCCCGGAACCGGAGCCACCGGCCGGCGAGCACACCCAGCAGCGCACCGTCGAGGCAGGCGACGGGGCACATGAGAAGGAGGCTCCACACCTGCCAGTCGGGCAGCGTTCCGAACCACCACTCCTGTGGGGCTACGCCCAGAACCTGCGCGGCGACGACGATGCCGGCCGAGAACACCAGCCCGGCCACGAACGGCGGGAGGCCGGCTGCGGCGAGCGCGAGGGTCCGACGGGCCTCGGTCCCAGGTGCGGTGGCGACGGCCTCGACGGCCACCTCGGTGGAGCGGGTCAGCCACGCCGCGGCGATCACACTGGTCAGGCCGATGTAGAACGCCCCCACCAATGGCAGGGTGAGCACGACGGGGGCGTACGGGTCGTGGTCGAGGGCCAGAAAGATGGCCAGGACGAGGTAGCCGAGGCCGACTCCGACGAGGAAGACGGGCTGTCGAGCCATCCGGCGTGCCTCGATGACAGCCATCGCTCGCTGACCGGCGCTGCCTGACACAGGCAGGGTGAGACTGCTCATGATCGCTCCAGGTGCGGTTGGGGCAGTGGACAGAGGGGGTGGAGTGCCGAGCGGCGACAGGGCTCGCCGTCTGGTCAGCCGGGTGCGTGGACCCGCCGCGCCTCGGGCCCGAGCATCAGGAGGTAGGCGTCCTCCAGGCTCGGCTCGGCGATGTCCTCACCGGTCGGCGGAGTGCCGCCGACGACGTGGTGGCGGCCGGAGCCGGTCCGACAGCTGACCAACGCGTCGTCCCCGGTCTCGTCGGCGAGCCAGACCCGGCCCTGCGCGGTGGCGACGAGGTCGGTGACAGCGCCGTCGAACCTGACGGTCCCGCCGGCGAGCACGACCACTCGCTCGCAGAGGGCCGCGACGTCCTCGGTCTGATGGGTCGACAGCAGCACCGCAGAGCGGTGCCCCAGGGCGGACAACGTACGGCGCAGGTCGGCGCGCTGCGCCGGGTCCAGCCCGGTGGTCGGTTCGTCGAGCACGACCAGCCGCGGGTCCCCGAGCAGCGCCTGGGCCAGCCCGACCCGCCGGCGTTGTCCGCCGGACAGCCGGCTGATCCGGACCGGGGCCTGGTCGGCGAGGCCGACCAGCTCGAGCACCCGACGTACCTCCTGGGACCGGGCCTCGCGGTCGTTCCACTCCTTGAGGACTGCGACGTACTCGACGAACCCGAACGCGGTCATGTCCGACGGGTAGCCGAGCTCCTGCGGTAGGTAGCCGAGCTCCCGTCGCACCGCGGTCACGTCGGCGAAGGAGCTGTGCGGGTCGCGCCCGAGCAACCGGACCTCGCCGCTGTCGGCGGCGATCGAGGTGGCGACGATCCGCAGCAGCGTGGTCTTGCCGGCCCCGTTGGGGCCGAGCAAGCCTGTGACACCGCGGCCGAAGGCGAGGTCGACGTCGGTGAGCGCTCGGGCGCGGCCGTACCGCTTGCCGACCCCGGTCAGCTCGACCGTGTGGGTGGAGACGCTCACAACGCCACCCCCAGCCGTCGATCGCTGCCGGTCCGGGCTGCGATGACTGCGCAGGCGGCCACCGCAAGAACGAGGTAGACCGCCTGCTGTGCCGCCTCGACGGGCCAGGTCGGCGCGAGACCACGTGCCGACGCCAGCACCACCCCCGACCAGGCCAGCGACACGATCGTGGCGGCAGTCCGTGGACCGACGAAGCCGGCCAGCGCCAGCAGCACCGGTACCAGGGCCAGGGCCGGGCCGAGCCACGCGGCGGCGAGCCACAGCGGACCCGGAAGCGCGAGGCCGAGCAGCGCGGTGCCCGGCAGCACCGACACGAGGACCGCGATCGTGCGCAACAGGATCAGCCGGGTGCGTCCGTACGGTGCCGTGGCGATCAGCGCCTCGAGCGGGTCCTGGCGCGGGCCGTAGGCGGCGGCCACCCCGAGCACCGGCACCAGGGGCGCCGCGAGCAGGAATGGTGCCAGCGCCGTCCCGCCGGACGCGTAAGCGGCCAGCGTGGCGAAGGACAGGGACAGGAACGCGCCGACCAGCCATGCGCTGCGCAGAGAAGCCGCGGACGCGAGCAGCACGACGGTCGGCTCCGGCAGACCCCACCGACGAGCGAGTCGCAAGGGGTACGGCAGGACCGGACGCTCGACGGCGGCGCGGATGCCCGCCCACGTGCGCTCGAGCAGCACCGGCTCGATCAGCCGACCCACTGCCGCGCGGCAGGTCTCGCAGCGGCTGACGTGCTGCTCGACCGACGCCCCGGTGACGGCGTCGAGGCCTCCGGCGAGGTAGCTCGACAGCAGCGCCGGGTCTGCGTGCCAACCCTGGGTTCCCGTGGCCATCGCCATCCCTCCTACAACTCGGTGAGCGCGGTCCTCAGCTGGCTCTTCGCGCGGTGCAGCCGCGTCTTCACGGTGTTCTCGCGAACGCCGAGCAGGCGCCCGGCCTCCTTCGTGGTCAGGCCGTCGAGCACGACCGCCTGCACGACCGCACGGAACTCCGGCGACAGCCGCCGCAGGGCCGCGGCCAGGTCGCCGAACTCGACGCCGAGGAGCACCTCATCCTCGGCAGACAGCAGCACCTGCTGCCGAAGCGTTGCCCCGTCCCAGTTCGGGAGCAGCACGACGTCCTTGCGGCCACGGAGTCGCGACACCATCCGGCGGAACGCGATGCCCCACAGCCAAGCACCGACGTCGCCCTCGTGACGGAAGCGGCGGGCGTCCTTCCAGAGTGCGACGAAAGTGTCTTGCACGGCCTCGAAGACGACGTCGGCGTCGTTGCAGCGGCGGAGCAGCCGGGCGTGCAGCCACGCGCCGTGCCTCGCGTAGAGCTCCCGGAGCGCGCTCATGTCCCCGTCCGCGACAGCGGCGACGAGCGCCGCGTCGGTCAAGGTCCCAGTGGTGCCCACGACCTCACTGTCGCAGTGACCGCGCGAAAAGGTTCCCGTCGACGGACTCGAGATGTTGCCAGCGACCCGCCGCCGAGGACTGGCTCGCCGCGAGGCCCGCGAAGAGACGAACCACGTCCCGCTCCCAAGGGTCCCGCGACACCTCGGTCCCCGCCGACCGACCGAGACGGCGAACCGGGCTGCCTAGACCCCGACACCGGCCAGGTCCGCCGCGGGCGACGCGGTAGCCACCCTCGACGGCCGGAACCCCCGCGCGATCATCCAGACCCCCAGCACCATCTCCTGCAGGGCCAGCGGCAGGACCAGCAGGTTCAAGGTGGTCGAGTTCGGGCCGATCACCGCGTACGCCGCGAGCACGTACGCGGCGACGTACGACGGGATCCCGGCGAGCCCCCAGACCGCGATCCAGCGGGGGACGATGCCGCACCTGTAGAGCAACGCGTAGAACATGGCACCGCCGAGGCAGAACACCAGCGCGGTCACAGTGTTCATCGCGTCGAAGTCGACCAACAGCATGCCGAGACGTGCACCGCTCGCTGTCGCCGTGCCCTGCCCCGACGACACGACGTCGCCGACCGGCACCATGAGTAGCAGGGCAGTCGCACTGATGACGTAGCAGGCCGCCTCGACGGCGCCTCGCACGGTGAGGTAGCCGATCGCCAGGACCTCGTCGACCCGGCGCAGGACCGGGAAGAGCACCACCGGGACCAACACGAGTGCCATCGCCATGACGAGAACGAGCAGGGCACCCGTCACGACGAGGCCGCGGTGCTCGGCGGCGTAACCCAGCGGGTCGTCCGCATCACGGACCGGGCCCTGCACCAGGACCTTGCACAGCACTCCGGACACGGTCCCCACGATGTACAGGACCCCCGCCGTGACGGCGGTCGCCTTGTGCTCTCGCACGTCGTCCTCCCCGTTCGGCCGGACCGGGCGACGGACGTTCGCGGCAGCATCGCCCTCAGTCCTCCTGATCTGACGCTGCCCTGCCCATCCGTCCTACGCGGCGCGCGGCAGCGGCGGAAGGGACGGGACGTCCCGCTTCCTCCGGGCCGACCTCAACGGGCGAACCCGCTGTCGTACGCGATGACCACCGCGTGCGTGCGGTCCCGTGCCCCGAGCTTGGCGAGGATGCCGGAGACGTGGGTCTTGACGGTCTCCCGGCCGAGGAACAGGTCCGCGGCGATCTCGGCGTTGGTCCGCCCCCGGGCGACCAGCCTCAGGACGTCGCGCTCGCGCTCGGTGAGCGCCGCCAGGGCAGCCCCGTACGGGTCGGACGCCGGCCGCTGAGTGGCGAGGTGTCCCCGCGCCGAGGTCGGCACCACGAGGCTGCGCCCGGACGCCACGAGGCGGACGGCGTGGACGAGGTCCGCCGGCGTCGACCGCTTGAGGACGTACCCGTGCGCACCCGCCCCGAGGGCACGACGCACCGAGTCCTCGTCGTCGAAGGTCGTGAGGACCAGCGTCCTCGTCGACGGATGCTCGCGGGTCACGCGTGCGGCCACGTCCACGCCGTCCAGGCCGGGCATCCTCAGGTCGACCAGGACGACGTCGGGTGCGTGCGCGCGGACGGCGGCGAGCGCGGCCACGCCGTCCGTCACCGCGGCGACGACGTCCAGGTCCGGCTGCGCCCGCAGGACGACGGTGAGCCCGTCCAGGATGAGCGGCTCGTCGTCCGCGAGGACGAGCCGCACCCGCACCGCTGCCCTCCCGCCGTCCGTACCGGCCGCGACGTCGCTCATGGGTGCGGCCACACCGCCTCGACGACGAACTCCCCGCTCCCCGGGCCGGCAGCGATCGTGCCCCCTGTCGCACCCACCCGGTCACGCAGCCCGGCGAGGCCGCGCCCGGGACCGCCCGCGACGCCACGCTGCCGGACGGGGGCCGTGCCCGGCGTCCGGACGGTCACCCGCAGCCCCTCCCCGCCGTGGTCGAGGACCACCGAGGCGGACTGTGAGGCGCTGTGCCGCAAGGCGTTCGTCAACGCCTCCTGCACGACCCGGTAGGCAGCCCCGGACACCGGTCCGGCGACAGGTCCGTGCGACGCCGCGGACCCGCCGGGGCCGGTCAGTGCGATGTCGAGCCCCGCGACGCGGGCCACGCGGACGAGCTCGGGGACGTCGTCGATACCGGGCTCGTGCGGCGACGGGCCGCCGTGCAGGTGGTCCAGGGCCCGGTCCAGGTCGCCCAGCGCCCGCCGCGCGGCCTCGGTCACGGCCGCGAGATGGGTCCGTGCCGCGTCCGGCCTGTCGTCGAGCGCCGTGGCCGCGGCCTCCGCCTGCACCACGACGAGGGTGAGCGCGTGCCCGAGGCCGTCGTGCAGGTCCCGCGCCAGTCGCTCCCTGGCGTCCGCCCGCTCGACGGCGCGCTGCACGGCGGCGAGCCGCTGGGCGGGGTCCGGACCGAGCAGGGTCTCGGCCAGGCGCAGGTGGGCGGTGGTCAGCAGCCGCAGCCCGTGCGCGACACCGACGAGCAGCCCGAGACCGGGGACGAGGGTCCAGGCCGACCCCCAGCCGGACGACGACCGCCAGTCCGGCCCGAACGCCAGGTACCCGTCGACGAACGGCACGCCAGCAGGGCGACGGCGACGACCGCTGTGACGAGCAGCCCCAGCACTGCCAGCACCCCGGCCCCGGAGCGGGCCACGAGCCACGCCGACGACCGCCAGGTGCGGGGGTCCGTGAGCAGCGACCGTGCGCGCTCCCGCCACCCGCCGGCGGCAGCCTCACGATCGACGTCGAGCTCCGCCCGGGCACCGAGGGCGGCGGCGAACAGCCTGCGGTCGAGGTCTGCCGCGGCGCGAACGACGACCAGGGACGCCGCGAGGACCGGGACCCCGACGCCGACGGGCGTCAGGGCCGCGCCGGCCACGAGTCCCGCGCACACGGCGACCAGGACCGCCAGCGCCGGGAGCGCACCACCGACGAGGACGAGGCCGCCCATCCACGTCGTGCGGTCGAGCAGCGGCTCCAGGGCCCAACGCCGCGCGCGGGTCAGTCGTGCTGCCATGGGCAGGACGCTGCCATCCACGTCCGCCGGGCGCCAGCGATCTCCCCCGCGCGGGGGACCCGGGCCACCGCGCGGAGGGAGGCGGGCGGGTGCCGTCGCGCCGGACGCTCGGGCCTGGGCGCCAGACCGGACCACCACCGACAGCCCGCTGCGCGACGTCACGAGGTTCTGGCTCGTCGCCACGGCCCTCGAGGTCGTGCTCGCGGGCGTGCTCCTGCTCACCGGTGCGGACGTCGCCGTCGGCCGCGGCCTCGAGGCGTCCGGGCTCGACTTCTCGACCGACCTCGTCACCGCCGTCCGGCTGTGCATCCTCTACCCCGCAGCCGTCCTCGGAGTGACGCTGGCCGTCGCACAGGTCGCCGCCCCGGACCTCGCCGTCGCCGTCGTCGCCCGACGGGTGCCGCGCGGCCCGGGATCGCTCCGTGCCGTCGCGGCGCTGCTCCGGTTCCGCGGTCACGGCGTCTCCCGGCGCGCGGCGTCCGCCGTGTGGGCGCAGGCTCTGCTCGTTCTCGGTGCCGCCGGTCTCGCGACCGCGGCGTTGAACAGCGTCGTCCTCGACG
>JACRAB010000436.1 GCA_016213575.1 Actinomycetota bacterium | reverse complement strand
TGTTGCTACAACTATAGGCGGGTAGCGTCATGGTTGTAGCAACAACCTTCATCCACCTGGAGACGACATGACCATGAACCGCCGATCGATCCTCACCGGCGGCACCGCCGCCCTGTTCGGGGCGCTGGCGCTCGGCGCCGTGGAGTCCGGGGCCACCCCGGCGCAGGCGGCCGCTGGCGGCCCGCTCGCGCTGCTCGGCGACCCCGCTGCCGGCGGCGTCCAGAGCCCGCCGTTCCCGAAGAACCTCACCGAGGCCGAGCGGCGGCACCTGAAGACGTTCGACGAGCTCGACTTCGACGTCTTCTCGCACGCCGACTGGTCGAGGCTCGGCGAGAGCCACGCGAAGAACATCCGGGTGCACTGGCCCGACGGTCACTACACCGACGGCATCGACAAGCACATCGCCGACCTGGCGGCGCTGTTCGTCTGGGCGCCGGACACGCGGATCGAGGTGCACCCGCTGCGGATCGCCAAGAACGAGCTCACCGCGGTGACGGGCGTCATGCAGGGCACCTTCACCCGGCCCATGCCCGACGGTCAGGGCGGTTTCTTCGCCCCGACCGGGAAGGCGTACGCCATCAACATGGCGACCGTGAGCATCTGGAACCGCCGCGGCACGATGGACGAGGAGTTCCTCTTCTGGGACAACCAGACGTTCTTCTCCCAGATCGGCCTCGGCTGACCGCCCGGGCACGCTGACGACCGGCTTGGGACAGGTGGCGCGGCGGTCCCGTGACCGCCGCGCCGCCCGTGCGCCGGCGCGTCAATCGCTGCGTCAGCGGGCCGCTGGACCGGCCAGGAAGTCGAGCAGCCCGCTGTTGAACGCGTCGGACTCGTTCCAGTGCGGGCAGTGTCCGCTCTGCTCGAAGACCGTGAGCTCGGCGCGTGGCATCGCGGACGCCAGCCACTGCATGCCCTCGAGGTCATAGAACGGGGACAGACCGCCCGTCGTCACCCAGACGGGCACATCGAGCCGGGGCAGGACGTCGGTCCAGTCGGCGGCGAAGTGGTCCAGGAACAGCCTCCGGACCCGGGCGTGGTCGAACGTCATGAAGCTGCCGAGATCGCTGCCGACTGCGGCCGCCACGTGCGCCGGTGGCGCGGGCTCGAGCTGGGGCTCGCCCCACGGGAACGTGAAGTGGACGGACTCCCACAGGTTGTCCCACGCGACCTTCCGGACGCCGTAGCTCCACGTCTCGTCGTTGACGATCCGCGGCGACTGGTCGATGGTCACCAACGCGGTGATCCCGCGAAGCCCGTGGACGCTGAGCATGGCCCACACGACGGACGCGCCCATCGAGTGCCCGACGACGCAGGCGTCGTCGAGCCCGAGGTGGTCCATGAGCTCGCGCAGGTCGGTGCCCAGCCGGGACATCCGCTGGCCGTGGTCGGGGGCGTCGGAGGAACCGTGACCCCGAAGGTCGAGTGCGACGACGCGGAAGCCCGCGTCGAGAAGCGGCCGGCGCTGGAGCGACCAGCCTTGCCGGCTGCCGGTGTACCCGTGGACGAGGACCACTGGGCGGCCCTCGCCCTCGTCGTCGTAGCGCAGCCGGACGGCGTCGGAGGTGGTGAAGGTGAGGTCGTGACCGGACATCGGTGTCCGTCCTTCCGGGGGATGGGTGGTGGGCGTTCTCAGACGGGAGCGGCGCCGACGGTGAGGCCGCCGCAGACGTAGAGCACCTGGCCCGTGACGAACCCCGCCGCGTCCTCGAGGAAGAAGCCGACGGCGTGCGCGACGTCCTCGGGCTCGCCGAGGCGGCCCACGGGGACCGACTCGACGATCGCCCGCGTGCGCGGGGAGTCGGCGGGGTTCGCCGCCAGGAACAGGTCGGTCGCGATGGGGCCGGGGCCGACGGCGTTGACGGTGACCCCGTGGCCGCCGAGCTCGAGGGCCCAGCCGCGGGTGAGCCCGACGAGCCCCGCCTTGGAGGCGGCGTAGGCGGTCCGCAGCTCTTTGCCGAGGACGACGCGGGAGGACATGTTGACGACGCGGCCGAAGCCCGCCGCCCTCATGCCCGGCAGCAGGGCCTGCGTGCACTGGACGGCGCAGCGAAGGTTGAGGGCGTACGCACGGTCGACGTCGTCGAGGCTCTGCTCCTCGAGCGGGGCCGGGAAGACGGCACCGACGTTGTTCACCAGACGGGTGACCGGCCCGCCGACGAGCACCTCCTCGAGGGCCGCGCGGGTCGAGCCGACGTCGGACAGGTCGGCCAGCACCGAAGTCCCGACCGGGGCGGGCAGCCGGTCGACGACGACGACGTCCCAGCCGCGCGCGACCCCGAGCTCGGCCACGGCGCGCCCGATGCCGGAGGCGCCGCCAGTGACGAGCAGGCGTTGCGGGTGTCGGTCCAAGGGAACCTCGCTGGGGTGAAGGTGGTCAGGTGGTCGCGACGGGGGTCACCGGTGAACCGGTGGCCCGTGGCAGCCGCAGCGGCGGCGCCGTGAGCAGGAAACGGGAGCGGCCGGCAGCCCGCAGGTGCGCGGCCAGCTCGGACAGCCACCACAGCTCGCCGAGGTGGACGCCGAGCCGGAACAGGCAGAGCTCGTGCAGCGGCAGCGCGGGTGTCCCCGGCCGGTGGCCCGTCGGTGGGAACGCCTCGACCGCGTGGTTGTCGGCCGCGATCGCCGCCACGCCGCTGTCCCGGACCCAGGCGTGAAGGTCGGGATCGGTGCCGTCCAGGACTGCGCCCCGGTCGGCGACCGTCGGCGTCCCGTCGTGCCTGCCGGTGGTGGGCGCGGCGTCGTCGAGCAGGGCGCGCGCGAACCCGGTGTGCAGCAGCAAGAAGTCGCCCGGCTCGACCGTGACGTCGTCGGCTCGCATCACCGCTTCCAGGTCCCGGCCGGTGACGACCCGTCGTCCGGGGCCGAAGTGCGCCTCGAGGTCGACGAGCACACCCCGGCCCTGGGCGCCGTGGGCGGCCATGTGGCTTATGTCGACGGGGCCGGCATCGCTCGTCGACGCGGTGCCGTCCGCCAGGCCATCGAGGCGGGCCAGGCTCGACGCCCCGGCATCGTCGGTGCCGGCCGGGCCCTGCACGTCGGCCCCGGCGCGTCGTCCGTTGTAGAACAGCACCTCGGCCTCGCCGTCGCCGTCGGCGTCGAACCGGGCGCCGATGTGACCGAAGGCGTCCCACTGCGTGGAGAACTGGGTGTGCAGGACGACGAGGTCGTCACTGACGACGTCGGTGGCGCCGGGCACTGCCACGGACAGGTCGCAGGTGAAATTCACGTGGCCCGCCCGGATCGTCGGGCGGACGACGGGTGGCAGCCGGTGCGGGCTCAGGCTCACCCCGCGCGGCCGGTCGAGCGGTAGCGACAGGCAGAAGACGCGCCCGTCGCGGACCTCGGCGACGCCGGCTCTCACCTGCTCCGGCCCGACGAGGTTGAGCCGGCCCAGCGTGTCGTCCGGTCCCCAGTCGCCCCAGGTCGACCCCGGTGGGCGTCGCTGCGTCATCGTCGGGTCAGCGCAGGACCTGGTGGATCTCGATGACGTTGCCCGCGGGATCGGTGAAGAAGATCTGGTCCCAGTCCTTGACCGCCCACTCGCCGTAGTCCGAGAAAGGGATGCCCTTCGCCCGCAGCTCCTCGCGGACCTCGTCGAGGTCGTCCGTGCGGAAGGCGAAGTGTCCTGTGAGCAGCGGGTTGACCGCGTGGCCCATGAGTGGCCCGAGGTAGGCCTGGCGTCGGCCGGCGTGGATCTGCAGCTGGTCGTCCTCGGCGGCCTCGAAGAAGCCGACGTTGTCGGTCCAGCCCTCGTCGCCAGGGCCGTCCGCGCCGTCGCCCTCGTGGCCCACGTGGTCGATCATCGGCGGCAGCGGCATCTGCTTGAGGCCGAGGACGTCCTGGTAGAACGCGAGCAGCTCGGCGATGTTGTCCGACACGACGTTGACGTGGTGCAGGCGGAGCCTCATGGCCGGTCCTTCCGGGTCGTTCGGCGTGGTCTGGGTACGCTCCGGGCGGCCGGTTCGTGGCCGACGGTGCAGCGGTCGCCCGAGCATCTTCGACATCACTTCTGCTCGCCGTCCAATACCAATACCCTGCTGACTGATTCGACCGGCGGATGAGTGGGGAGATGTCGTGGAGCTGCGCGACCTCGAGGCGTTCGTCGCCGTCGCGGAGGAGCTGCACTTCGGGCGCGCCGCAGAGCGTCTGCACATCTCCCAGCCGCCGCTGAGCACGCGGATCCGCAACCTGGAGCGGGACCTGCACCTCCAGCTCTTCGAGCGCAGCACCCGCTCCGTCGTCCTCACCGACGCCGGGGCCCGCCTCCTGGGGCCGGCACGGCGGGTGCTCAACGACGTGGGATCGGCCCGGGCCGTGGCGGCGGCGATCGCCTCGGGGGAGCAGGGCAGGGTGCGGATCGGGTTCGCGGGCGCGTCGAGCCAGCGTGCCCTGCCGCTCCTGACGCGGGCGGCCCGGTCGGCGCACCCGGGGGTCGAGCTCGTCCTGCAGTCGCAGACGTACGTGTACACCGCGCTCGAGCGACTCGTGAACGGGTCGCTCGATCTGGCGTTCGCGCGTCTGCCGATCCCGCACCCGGAGCTGGCCTGGCGGGTCGTCGAGGTGGAGGACCTGGTCTGCGCGCTGCCGGCCGGGCACCCGCTCGCGTCGTCGCCGAGGATCCGGCTGGGGGACCTGCACCAGGAGGACTTCGTCAGCCTGCCCGACGACCAGGGGTCGATCCTGCAGTCGACGATGGAGGCGATGTGTGTGACCGCCGGCTTCCGGCCGCGGGTGGCGCAGGTGGCGCCGGACTCGAGCACCGTGCTGGCGCTGGTCGCGGCGGGCGCCGGCGTGACGATCACGCTGAGCTCGGTCCGCCCGGTGCAGACGGTGGGGATCGAGTACCGGCCGATCGAGGGCGCCCGTCCGGCGCACATGTTCGCCGCCCTGGCCTGGCGCCGCGACGACCCCTCACGCGCGCTCGCGAAGGTGCTGGAGGCGTCGGAACGGGCCCTGCCGACCCCTGACCTATCTGCGTTCGATATCAGTCTCGCGGACATTGGTATTTCAAGGTCGTAGGACCGTCGACCTAGCGTGGGCACCGGCCACCAGGCTGCCCGGGCCGGCCCGGGACGCGCGAGGAGACACTGCGGATGAAGATCATCGAGGTGCGGGCGATCCCGTTCGCCATCCCGTTCACCAAGCCGCTCAAGTTCGCCAGCGGCGAGATCCACGTCGCCGACAACGTCCTTGTCCGGGTGACGACCGAGGACGGGGTGACCGGAGTCGCCGAGGCGCCGCCGCGGCCCTACACGTACGGGGAGACGCAGGAGTCCATCTGCGCGGTCGTGGCGAAGCTCTTCGCCCCGGCGGTCGAGGGCCTGAGTCTTCTCGACCGCGAGCAGGTCCGGGCCCGCCTCACCCGGACCGTGGGCAACCCCACCGCCAAGGCCGCGATCGACATGGCGATGTGGGACGCCTGGGGCAAGACCGTCGGCCAGTCCGTGCACGGCCTGCTCGGCGGGTTCACGGATCGGCTCCGTGTCAGTCACATGCTGGGCTTCGACGCCCCGGATGTCGTTGCGCAGCAGGCCGTCGAGATGCGTGAGCTGTACGGGATCACCTCGTTCAAGGTGAAGGTGGGGCGGCGTCCGATCGCCCTCGACGTCGCCGTGTGCCGGCGGCTGCGCGAGGTCGTCGGGGACGACGTGGAGCTTTACCTGGACGGCAACCGGGGCTGGACCGCGGCCGAGGCCGCCGACGTCGTCCACCGGCTCACGGACGTCGGCCTGTCCCGGGTCGAGGAGCTGTGCCCCGCCGACGACGTCCTCGGCCGGCGCTGGCTCGTCGCACAGTGCCCGGTGCCCTTCGTCGCCGACGAGAGTGCGCCGACGCCCGCGGACGTGACCCGGGAGATCCTCGCCGGCGCGGCGACGGCGGTGAGCATCAAGACCGCCCGGACCGGGTTCTCGGACTCGTTGCGTGTCGCCCACCTTGCCGAGGGGCTCGGCGTCGAGGCGGTCATCGGCAACCAGATCGACGGCCAGGTGGGCACCGCCTGCTCCCTCGCCTTCGGCGCTTCCCAGGCCACCACGGCCCGCACTGCCGCCGAACTGTCGAACTACCTCGACATGAGCGACGACCTGCTCACCGAGCCGCTGCGGATCGCCGACGGCGAGATGCGCGTCCTTCCGGGCGCCGGTCTGGGGATCGACATCGACGAGGACAAGCTCGCGCGGTACCGGGTGGACGCCGGATAGCCCGGAGGTCACCCTGCCCTGGACAACCGGGGAGCCGCCGCAGGCCGCGCCTGGTCGAACCACGCGCGGATGCGGTCGAGGGACCGAAGGGCGGGTGCGCTGCCCGGCTCGTTGAGGTGGCCGTGGAGCGTCCCGGGCTCGCGGACGACGCTGACGTCGACCGCGGCGCGCGCGAGCTCGGCGGCGAACGCCTCGCCGGAGCTGCGCAACCGGTCGGTCTCGGAGTTGACGATCAAGGTCGGGGGCAGCCCGTGGAGGTCGTGCCCACCGGGGAACGCATGCGGGTTGTCCAGGTCGTCCGGGGCGTAGTTGACGTTGATGGCGGTCAGCACCTCCGGGGGCAGCCGGAGCGCCTCGGGTACCGAAGGCAGCAACGACTGCAGTTCGTCGTCGGCAGCCGGCAGCGCGTGGTGCAGCACGGGATAGGCCAGGACCAGGCTCGCCGGCCCCGCGGCTCCGCGGTCGCGCAGCCGCATCGTCGCGCCCGCCGCGAGGTTACCGCCGGCGGACGCCCCGCCCAGCGACACGGCATCGGGAGCGGACCCCAGTGAGGACGCGTGCTCGCGCGTCCAGAGGAAGGCTGCCACCACCTGGTCGACGCCCACCGGGAACCGCGCCCGGGGCCGCTCCTCGCCGGCGGCCGGTGCCCACGCCGGCGCCCCGTCGTCCGGCCGGCGCCGCGGGCGCAGTGCCGCTGCGGCGTCGAGCGGGGCCAGCGTGTAGTCCACGCTCACGACAGGGATGCCACTGGTGCTCAGCTCGCGGGCGACCCAGTCCGCCTCGGGCATGTCGATGTCGCCGAACATGAACGCGCCGCCGTGGACCCAGACGAGCGTGGGCCCGGTCGCTTCCGGGGCCGGGTAGACCCGGACCCGGAAGCTGTGTCCGGCCGCGGTCAGCGGCACATCATGCGGTTCCACGAGATCGGCTCCTCGGCAAGGGTGCCCGGCGTGCCTGGTGAACGCCCGGGATGTACGTGAACGAACGTGGGAGGACTGCACTGGTGCAGACGCGACGGACCCGGTGTGGTCGGTCACGAGCTCCAGTTCGGTGTCATGCTGTGGCGGCCTGGCTGTCGAGCAGACGCCGCCGTTCGACGCGTCGCTCCCGCTGGCGCACCGGATCCGGCACCGGGGCGGCCATCAGGAGCCGCTGCGTGTAGGGATGGTCCGGAGCCGACGTCACCTTGTCCCCGTCGCCGCTCTCGACGATCTCCCCGCGGTACATCACGGCCACCCGGTGGCTGACATGGCGCACGACGGCGAGGTCGTGGGAGATGAACAGGTAGGCGACGCCCGTCCGCTGCTTGATCTCGATGAACAGGTCGAGCACCCGCGCCTGGGTCGACAGGTCCAGGGCCGAGACCGGCTCGTCGCAGACGATGAGCGCGGGGTCGAGCGCAAGGGCGCGGGCGATCGCGATCCGCTGACGCTGCCCGCCGCTGAACTCGCGCGGCAGCCGTCCGGCGGCGTCGGCCGGGAGGTTGACCCTGTCGAGCAGGTCGCCGACACGAGCGGATGCTTCCGCACGGTTGACGCCCCGCACGCGCAGAGGCTCGCTGAGGATCTGGTCGATCGTCATCGCCGGGTTCAACGAGGTGTACGGGTCCTGGAACACGACCTGGATCTCGCTGGCGAGCTCGCGGCGATCCTTGCGCCGCAGATGCGAGACGTCGCGCCCCGCGTACGTGATGCGGCCGCCTGTCACCGGAGCGAGGCCGAGGACCGCCCGGCCGAGGGTCGACTTGCCCGATCCGGACTCGCCCACCAGGCCGACGGTCTCACCCGGCCTGATGTCGAGTGACACGCCGTGGAGCACCGGCGACGTCCGCGCCCGCAAACCCTTGCCGGGATACGTCACCTCGAGGTCCACGATGTCCAGCAAGGCGGTCACGGTGCGCTCACCTCCCGGGGCGACAGGGCGCCCCTCGGTGTGGAGTCGTCCAGGATTGCAGCGTGCAGCGCACGCGTGTACTCGTGCTGCGGCGCGGAGAAGATGGTCTCGACAGGGCCCGTCTCGACGATCCGCCCCGACTGCATGACGGACACGCGGTCGCACAGGTCGGCCACGACACCGAAGTTGTGCGTCACGAGCAACAGGGCCATCCCTCGTTCCTCCTGGAGGTCGCGCAGCAGGTCGAGCACCTCGGCCTGGACGGTCACGTCAAGAGCGGTCGTGGCCTCGTCCGCGATGAGGAGCTCCGGGTCGCACGAGACAGCGCCGGCGATCAGGGCGCGCTGCGCCATGCCCCCCGACACCTGGTGCGGGTACGACGAGAAAGTGCGCTGCGGGTCCGGGATGCCCACGCGCGCCAGGAGGTCCAGAGCACGAGCGCGTGCCTCCTTCTTCGACAGGCCGGCCACCACCCGCATCGGTTCGACCAGCTGGCTGCCGATCGTGAAGGACGGGTCGAGGTTGGACATCGGCTCCTGGGGCACGTAGGCGATCCGTCGACCCCTGACGGCCGCGTGGACACGCTCGGACGCGCCGACGAGCTCGACACCGCCGAAGTCGATCGACCCGGCGAGAACGCGACCGCCGGCCGGCAGGAGGCCGAGGACCGAGAAGGCGGTCTGCGTCTTTCCGGACCCGGACTCCCCGATCAGGCCGTGGACCTCGCCGCGACGGATGTCCAAGGACACGCCGCGGACGACCTCCTTGATCCCCCCGTCGTCCTGGTCGTAGCCCACGACCAGGTCCCGGACGTGCAGCAGGACGTCCTCGGGGCGGTCGCCTGCGTCGGCGTGGACGATGGCCGCGGGCTCCGAGACCTGGGGCGCGGACCACTCGGCTGCGCGACGGCGGCGGCCGCGGCGCGGCGACACCCGCTCCAGCTCGTCCCGGGCCGTGTTCGCGACGAGCACGAGCGCCATGCTGGTCAGGGCGATGACGAGCGCCGGCCACAGCATCAGGATGGGGGTGCTGTAGATCTGGGCGAACCCGTCGTTGAGCATGGATCCCCAGCTCGGCACGGCAAGGTCACCGATCCCGAGGAACTCGAGGCCCGCCTGCACGGCGATCGCGATGCCCATGACGATCGCCGACTGGATGATGATCGGAGCTCTCACCACCCACAGCACGTGCCGGCCGATGATCCGCAGGTCGCTGAGCCCGGCGACCCGGGCGGCATCGACGTAGAGCTCGTGGCGGACCGCGGAGACGGACGCGTACACGAGCCGATGGAACGCCGGGGACATCAGGACGCCGAAGATCGTCATCGACACCCAGATGGACGGTCCGAGAGCGGCCCGTGCGGCGAGCAGCACGATGATCGCAGGCAGCGCCATCACCAGAGAGGTGAGCCAGCTCGACACGGTGTCGAACACCCCGCCGTAGTACCCCGCCAGGAGACCTCCGGCGACGCCCAGGACGAGGGCGACCGCCAGCGCGAGGAGCGCTGCGCCGATGCTGATCTGGGTACCCGTGAGCAGCCTCGACAGGACATCACGCCCGGCGGAGTCACCGCCCAGGGGGTGCTCGGCGCCCGGCGGTGCGAGCACCAGGTCCAAGGAGGACGTGTAGGGGTCGTGAGGAGAGACCGCCCGGCCGACGACGGCGACGACGGCGACCACGGCGAGGAAGCCGATCGAGACGAGGGCGACCGGCTTGCGCAGCAGTCGCCGGAGCAGCGACTGGCGCCCCGCTGCGGGGATCGGCGGGGGAGTGACAGTGAACTCGGTCATGACAGGCGCACCTTCGGGTTCAACGAGGCCTGGGCGATGTCGATGACGAGGTTCACGATGACGACGAGCACCGCTGTCGCCACGACGAGTCCCATGACCATGGGGATGTCGGCCTTGACCGTGGCGCTCACCGCCAGCTGGCCGAGTCCGGGGATCGCGAAGATCTGCTCGACGATCACCGCACCGCCGAGCAGGCCGATGAACTGGACCGCGAGGACGGCGAGCGCGGGTCCGCCCGCGTTGCGCAGCACGTGCTTGGTGATGACGCGGCGCTCGCTGAGACCGCGGCTGCGGAGCGTGCGGACGTAGTCGCGACCGAGCCCGTCGACCACGGAGCCGCGCACCTGCTGCGCCACCACTGCGATCGTGGCCAGCGCCAGAGCGGTGATCGGCAGGGTCACCGAGGTGAGCCAGCCGGTGAACGACGTGGTGATCGGGATGTAGCCGGTGGCCTTGAACCAGCCGAGCCTGATGGAGAACAGCAGGACGAGCGCGAGTGCCACGAGGAACCCCGGGATGGCGAAGCCGAGGACCGAGAAGACCTGGACGGTGCTGTCGGTCCGACCGCCGCGCGTGGCTGCGACGACCCCGAGCAGCGTCCCGACGACAGCGGCGACGATCGTCGCGCCCAGCACGATCGAGAGCGTGACGCCGAACCGGCTGGTGACTCCGGTCGTCACCTGCTCTCCGGTGAACCACGACTTCCCGAACTCCCCCTGCAGAGCGTTCGTCAGCCACTCGATGTACTGCTGCGGGAGAGACCGGTTGAGCCCGAGCTCCTCGGTCTTGCGATCGACCAGCTCCGCGGTGGCGTTCTGGCCGAGGATGCGCCGCGCGATGTTCTCGCTGTTGGCGTACAGCAGTGTGAACGCCAGCAGGGAGATGGTGAAGACGAGCACGACGCCGGACAGCAGGCGTCGCAGCAGGAAGTTGCCCATGGGTGTCCTTTCAGGCCGGACCGGGGTGCAGGGCCGGCCGACCTGTCGGCCGGCCCCGCACCCGTCGGTCAGCTGACGGGCGTGAAGTCGTACAGCGACGGCACGATGTTCCTGGGGTTCAGCTTCACCGTGACGTCCTTCGCGTCGAAGGCGTAGGCGGCGCTCACCCGGAAGAACGGCGCGAACCAGGCCTGCTCGACGATGTAGCGGTTGAGCTCGGCGGCCTTCGCCTTCTGCGTCGCCTCGTCGCCCGTCTGGATCTCCTTGATCAGCTTCTCGCTCGTGGCGTCCCCGTACTTGAACGGGTTGAACGGCGCGGTGGGCGAGAGCATGAACTGGATGAGCTGCCAGTCCGGGTTGGTCTCCAGCTGCATCGGGATGGCGGCGTACTTCGGCGCGGTGAGGTCGGCGATGTAGTTCTCCACCGGCGTGTCCACCCACTTGACCCGGATCCCGACGTCGGCCAGCTGCTGCCCGACGAGCGGGAACATCGCTCCGCCGAGGACGGCGGTGCTCGCCATCGTGATGTCGATGCCGTCCGCGTGTCCGGCCTCGGCGAGCAGGGCCTTGGCCTTCGCCGGGTCGTACGGGTAGCGCTCGTTGAGCGCCTCGTCGTAGGCGGCCGACGAGGTCGGGAAGACCTGCGCCGTGACCGAGCCGTTGCCCTTCTGCAGAGCCTTCAGCAGGCCCGGCCGGTCGACCGCGTAGTTGATCGCCTGTCGGACGCGCACGTCACCGAGCGCCGGGTTGGTCTTGCCCGCCCGGTCCAGCAGCAGCAGCCCCATGAAGTTCAGCTCCGCCGTGGCGAGGGTGAACCCGCTGGCCTTGACCTGGTCCAGGTTGTTGTTGTCCGTGAGGACCGCAGCGTCCACCTCGCCGGCCTTGATCGCGTTGACGATCGCGGTGGGGTCGGCGAGGACGTTCATGGTGATCGTGTCGTAGTGCTGGACGTCCGCGTTCCAGTAGCTCGGGTTCTTGGTGAACACGTACTTGGTGCCCGTGACCGAGGCGGTGCTGTCGAGGACGTAGGGGCCGGAACCGACGGGCTTGGTGTCCGCGTCCTTGGCGTCGAACATCGACGGCGCCGCGACGAGCCCCGCCTCCCGGCTGAGGTACGCCGTCAGCGCGGGGTCCGGAGCGGACAGGGTGAGGACGACGGTGGTCGGGTTCGGGGCCTCGATGGTCTTCACGTTGGCCAGGTCGGTCGCGTACGCGCCGCCGCCGGACTTGAAGCGGTCGAGGTTCTGCTTGACCACGCCTGCGTCGAGTGCCGTGCCGTCGCTGAACTTCACGCCCTCGCGGATCGTGAGGGTGAGGACGGTGTTGTCGTCGTTGTACGTGAAGGCCGACGCGAGGTAGGGCTCGATCGTTCCTTCCGAGGTGCCCCTGAGCAGGGTGTCGTAGACCGCCTGGTAGTAGAGCGCGCGGTTGCCCCACTCGGCCTTGCGGGTGTCGAAGGTGCTCTGCGCGAGGAACTGGCCCAGCACGAGCGACTTCGGCCCTGCGGACGTCCCACTGGGGCCCGCTCCGCTGCCCCCAGAAGAACAGCCGGCGAGCACGAGGGCTGCCACCGCGACGGCGGCCGCCTTGCTCCTCCATCCGATCATCGTGATCCCCTTCGGTCTCGGCAGCCCGCCGATGGACTACCCGCTACGCCGGGAAGGTACATTCAATTTCGAATGACCGCTAGGTTTTCGCGGTGTAACGGTTTGGTATCGCCGGTGAGCGGTGGCGGATGGGTGCCGACGATCCGGCGGCGGGCGAGGCGGGCCACGTAGCCTTGCTCGACGTGGGCGCCTCGGCGGACGGGCGAAGGAAGGAGCGGGGCAGATGGGTCGCGTGGGCAGGCCCCGCGGGGAGTACGCCAAGTCCGCGGAACGGCGGCTGGAGATCCTCGACGCCACGATGGCGGTGTTCGCCGAGTCCGGGTTCCACGGCGGCACGATCCGCGACATCGCCGAGCGGGTCGGGATGAGCCAGGCCGGGCTGCTGCACCACTTCTCGAGCAAGCAGGCGTTGCTCGAGGCCGTGCTGGCGCACCGTGACGAGACGGCCCTCAAACTGCTCGGGCCGCAGACGCCGTCCGGCGCCGACATGCTGTACGCCTTCCTTCAGCTGAGCGACTTCAACGAGAGGATGCCTGGCCTCGTCGGGCTCTTCGCGGTGCTGTCCGGCGAGTCGACCGCCCCGGACCATCCCGGGCATGCCTACTTCCTGCGGCGCTACGCGAACATCCGGTCGCTCATCGAGCGGGCCATCGTCGAGGGGCAGCAGGACGGTGACGTCCGGTCCGATGTCCAGCCCGGCCCGGCGGCGCGCTCGCTCATCGCGCTCTGGGACGGCTTGCAGATCCAGTGGCTCTACGAGGATGGCAGCTTCGACATGGCCGGCCCGCTCAAGGCGTACATCGACGACCTGATGGTCGTGCCGAGGGTCTGACGCTCTTCGGCTGCTTCCCCGGTCGGGTTTCCCGAGCATGGCGCCCACATCCAATTTGTGTCACTCTGGAGTCTGACGATCCAAGAGTGACACATGTTGGTGAGGAGTGATCGATGAAGATCGCGGTGCTCGGCGGCGGCCCAGGCGGCCTGTTCGTGGCGGCCCTGGCCAAGTCCTCGGACCCCTCCCGCGAGGTGACGCTCTTCGAGCGGAACCAGGCCGACGACACCTTCGGCTTCGGCGTCGTCTTCTCGGACGCCACCCTCGCAGGCATCCACGACGCCGACCCGGTCCTGCGGGACGCCCTCACCGAGTTCGGCGTGCACTGGGACCGGATCGAGGTTCGCCTGCACGGCGAGGCGCTGGGCTGCGACGGCAACGGGATGGCCGCCGTCGAGCGCCGCACGCTGCTGCGCCTCATGCAGGAGCGCGCCCAGCAGACCGGGGTCGACGTCCGCTTCTCCACCGAGGCCGACCCCGACGACCTGCTCGCCGGCGGCTACGACCTCGTCGTGGCCGCCGACGGCGCCAACTCCCGGCTGCGCGAGAAGTTCGCCGACGTCTTCGAGCCCTCGATCGAGACCGCCGCCGTGAAGTTCATCTGGCTCGGCACGACCTACCCCTACGACGGCCTCACCTTCGTCCACGAGCGCGGCCCGCACGGCGTCTTCGCCGTCCACGGCTACCCGATCGGCGGCGGCGTCTCGACGTTCATCGTCGAGACCGACGAGGAGTCCTGGCGGGCCGCAGGCCTCGACGAGTTCGACACCGCGCAGCCGCCCGGCCGCAGCGACGAGAAGTCCCGGGAGTATCTGCGCGACCTGTTCGCCGGCCAGCTCGACGGGCACGACCTGCTCGTCAACAACTCCCGGTGGGCCGACTTCCGCACCCGGCGGGCAGCCCGCTGGTACCACCGGGTCGGCGACACCGCGGTCGCGATCCTCGGCGACGCCGCACACACCGCCCACTTCTCCGTCGGCTCCGGCACGAAGATGGCGATGGAGGACGCGATCGAGCTCGTCGCGGCGCTCGACGCCCAGCCCGCCACCCCGCAGGGGATCGACGCGGCGCTCGCGACCTACCAACAGGTCCGGCAACCCCAGGTCGCGAAGATCCAGGGCTCGGCCCGGCCCAGCCTGTCCTGGTGGGAGCACTTCGGCCGCAGCTACGACACCCTTCCGCCGTGGCAGTTCGCCTACCACTTCTTCACCCGCTCGCTCACCGACGCCCGGCTGCGCCGCCGCGACGAGGCCTTCGTCGACGCCACCCACGAGCGCTGGGTCGCCGAGCACGGCACCCCGGTGCTCGAGAGCGGCGCGAACGTGGCGGGCCGGGTCGTCCCCGGCCGCCTCGTCCCTGTGGACGACGTCGCGGTGCACCTGCCCGGCGACTCGCCAGTGCCGCTGCGCACCGAGCCGGCCGGGGACGGCGAGTGGGCGCTGCAGGTCGATGCGCCGCAGTCCGAGGCGGACCTCCCGCCGGTGCTCGAGGCGGTCGCCAAGGGCCTCGCCGCCGGGCCGGTGCTCGTCGCCGTCCGCGGAGGAAACGCCCTGACCCGGCGACTCGTCTGCGAGGAGGCGCGGCTCGGCCACGGCGCGACGACACTGCTCGTCCCCGAGGTCTTCGACGCGGACGTCGCGGTGACCGAGGTGCTCTCCGGGCGGGCCGACCTCGTCGGGACCCGGCTGCCGGGGACTCCGTGACGGCCGACCTGCGCCTGGTGCAGACGGGCTCGGACACGCCTCGGACGCCAGCAGACGAACGGCTCCGGCCGCTGTTCGCGCCACGCGGTGTCGCCGTCATCGGCGCCTCCCGTGACGCCTCCAAGCTCGGGGCCGTCATGGCGCGCTCGCTGCGCGGGTTCGGCGGACCCGTGGTCGGCGTCAACCCGCGCGACCCCGACCCCGCCGCCGGCCGGTTCGCCGCGGTCGTCGACGCCGCGCAGGCGGTCGACGCCCCGCTCGACCTCGCGGTGCTCTGCGTCCCGGCGGCCGCCAGCGCCGCGGCACTGCGCGACGCCGCCGCCGGCGGCGCGCGGGCCGCGCTGGTCTGCTCCGGCGGGTACGCCGAAGCCGGAGGTGCGGGCATCGGCTACCAGCAGGACCTGCTCGCCGCGGCCTCGGACTGCGGCGTCGTCCTGCTGGGCCCCAACACCTCCGGTTTCGTCGTCCCCAGGCACCGGCTCACGGCGTCCTTCGTGCCCGGCGCGGCGTCGGTCCCGGCGGGTCCCGTCGCCGTCGTGGCGGCCAGCGGCGGGGTCAACCATGCGCTCGCGTTCATGCTCGCGGAGGCCGGTGTCGGTGTCTCGCTCGCCGTCGGGCTCGGCAACGCGGTCGACGTCGCCACGCCCGACGTCCTGCGCTTCCTCGTCGCGGACGCCGCCACCCGGGCCGTCGCCCTGCACGTCGAGTCCGTCACGGACGGGCCGGCGCTGACCGCCGCGGTGCGCGAGCTGGCGGGGCGCGTGCCGGTCGTCGCGGTCGTCGTCGGCCGCAACGACGTCGCCGACTTCGCCCGCTCCCACACCGGTGCGCTCGCCACGTCCTGGCGCGTGACCCGGTCCGCGCTGCGGCAGGCGGGTGCCGTCCTCGTGGACGACGAGCGCGCCCTCGTCGACGCGGTGACGGCGCTGTCGGCCCTGCGCCTGCCGCCGCACCGGGCCGCCGGGGTCGCGGTCGTCACCGGCCAGGCCGGCCCGGGGCTGCTGCACACCGACGGCCTGCGCGGCCGGGGGATCGCGGTCCCCGCGTTTGCAGAAGCGACACGACGTCGACTCGGCGAGCTGCTGCCTCCCCTGACCTACCAGGCGAACCCGGTCGACACCGGCCGCCCCGGGCCCACCTTCGACGACGTGCTCCGCGCCGTCGCGGCCGACCCCGCCGTCGACCTCCTCAGCGTCTACGCCCTGTCCGAACCGGACAGCCTCGACCTGCCGGACGTGTTCGCCCGCACCGGCGTCCTGCCGGCCGTCGTGGCCACCGGCGGTCCGACGGCGCAGGTCGCCGAGGTCCGCGACGCCCTGCGGTCCCGGGACGTCCCCGTGCTCGGCAGTCCCACCGCGCTGACGAACGCCGTCGCCGCCCTGGTGGACGACGCAGCGGCACAGCACCGTGCCGCCCGCCGCCGAGCCGGTGACGCCGAACCCGTTTCTTCCCAGGCGATCGACGCGCCGCAGGCCCGGCCGGGCGACGACGCCCTCGTCGAGCACGAGGCCAAGAGCCTGCTCTGCCGGCTCGGCATCGCGACCCCCGCCCGGCGGGCCTGCCCCGACCGCGACGCCGCCCGCGCAGC
>JACRAB010000013.1 GCA_016213575.1 Actinomycetota bacterium | reverse complement strand
GCGGGACCGCGGGCGAGGTCGCGGCCGCCGGCGCGGTCGCCGGGCTGCTCCTCGGAGCCGGGGGGACGGCGCTCGGCGGGGTCGCGGAGACCGCGCGGCGGCCGCTGCGCCGGGCCGCGCTGCTGTGGCTGGCGCCCGGGGTCGTGCTCGGCGGCGCCGTGCTCCTGGCCCGGGAAGCGGGCGGGACCGGGGAGCGCCTCGGCCTCCCGGCGCCCGGTGCGGCCGGGGCCGCCGCCGGTTTCCTGCTGTGGAGCGGCCCGTGGGGGTGGGTGGTGCAGCCGCTCGTCGCCGCCCTGCCCGGGCGGGCCCCGGGCGGCGTCGAGACGCTGTGGCCCGGCGGGCTCCTGCTGGCCCTGGCCGCGACCGTGCTGGTCGTGCGCCACGTCGACGGCCGGGTCTCCACGCTCGACGCCCGCACGCTGCGCGACAGGGCCGACGCCGTCGCCCTCGTCGGCGCCTCGATCCTCGCGCTGCAGCCGCGCCGGGCGCGGCTCACCGTGCTCGCGGCCCAGGGCCACGCGCCGTCCACCCGGGTGCGGCTGCCGGTGCCCCGGCAGCGCTGGCTCGTCGGACCCTGGCGGGACGCGACGTCCCTGCTCCGGGCGCCGTCCCGGCTCGGGTGGTCGGGGCTGTGGCTCGCGCTGGGGGTCGCCCTGCTCGCCGCGTCGTGGCGGGCCGGGGTCGGCCCGCTCGACCCGTCCGTGCTGCCGCGGACGGCGAGCCGGGCGCGGCTGGGGGAGAGGGTGCTCCTCGGGGTGCCGGGCCTCGTCGCCGTGTACCTGGCCGCCGCCCAGCTCGCCGAGCCGGCCCGCCTCGACGCGGACGACGTCCGCCGGATGCGGATCCGCCCGACGGCCGCGACCCGGCAGGCGCTCGGGCACGCCGTCGTCCCCGTCGTGGTCCTCGTGGCGCTGCTCGTCACGGGGCTGCTCGTCACGTGGGGGCTGACCGGGATCACGCCGTGGGCCACGTCGTTCGGCCTGGGCGCCGTCGGCGGGGCGGACGGCGTCGCGGTGCCGCCGTTCGACGCGGCCGTCGTCCGGACCGGGCTCGTCGCCGCGCTCCCGGCCCTGCCCGTCATGGTCGGCGCCTCGCTCGTCAGCGCCTACCGGGGCGACGCCCCGCTCACGCTGCTCAGCTCGGGAGCGGGCTCGCCGATGGGCGACCCCGGGCCGGCATCGCTGCTCGCCTGGTACGCCCGGGCGCCGATCGTCGCCGTCGTCCTGCTCGTGCCGACCCTGCTCGGCTGGTCGGTCGCAGGCACGGTCACGGCGGTCGGTGCGGTCGTCATGCTCAGCTGGGCGGGGATCCGCGCCGAGGCGATGCTCCGCGCCTGAGCGGTCCCGGCCGGTCCCGAGCAGCGTGCCCGCGCATCTGCGCGGGCCGCGGACGAATGGCCGGAGCGCTCCGGGGCAGAGGACCGGGGACGGACGCCACTGGTCGCGCGAGGGGCGCGGCGCCGGCGCCGTACCGAACCACTCACGCAGCGGGCCGCCGATCCTCCGGAGACGGGCACGGCGGTCCGCCGGACCAGCACGGGAGGAAGACGTCGTGAGCGAAGGGACCGGACCGGCCAGGACGGTCGAGGGGGCACCCGACGCCTGCGTGCTGCCCGGCGCCTACGCGCTGAAGGACCTCGAGCGCAGGATCTGCGAGGACGACCGGATCACCGAGACGGGCGTCCGGCTGTCCGTGGGGGGCGGGCGGATCGTCGTCCAGGGGACCGTCGCGAGCCCGGCCCGCCGGGACGACGTCCTCGCGCTCGTCCGTGCGGCCTGCCCGGGCTGCCCCGTCCTCGACGAGACCCGGCTCACGGACGGCGACCTGTCGACGCCGCCGCACGGCGCCGAGGTGATCCGGTGATCCGGGTCGCCGCCGTCGGGGACGTCCACCTCGCACCGGACGTGGCCGGCCGGCACCGGGCCGGGCTCGTCGGGATCGCGGAGCACGCCGACGTCCTGCTGCTCGCCGGGGACCTCACCCGGCACGGGACGCCCGAGGAGGCCGTCGTCGTCGCGAGCGAGTACGCCGACCTCGGGGTGCCCGTCGTCGCGGTGCTCGGCGACCACGACTACCACAGCGGGGCCGAGCCCAAGGTCGCCGACCTGCTCGTCGAGGCCGGTGTGACGGTCCTGGAGGGGGAGGGGCTCGTCCTCGACCTGCCCGCGGGGCGGCTCGGCATCGGCGGGGTCAAGGGCTTCGGGCTCGGCTTCGCGGGCCGCTGCGGCAGCGACTTCGGGGAGCCGGAGATGCGGGCGTTCAGCCGGCACGGCCGGGAGAGCGCCGAGCAGCTCGCGCGGGCCCTGCGTGGCCTGGACGCCCTCGACGACGCCGTCGACGTCAAGGTCGCGCTGACGCACTACGCGCCGGTCGACGAGACGCTGCTCGGGGAGCCCCCGGAGGTCTGGCCGTTCCTCGGCAACTACCTGCTCGGCGAGGCGATCGACGCGGGGGGCTGCGACCTCGCCGTGCACGGGCACGCGCACGGCGGGCACGAGAAGGGCACGACGCCCGGCGGGGTGCGGGTGCGCAACGTCGCCCAGCCGGTGATCCGGGCGGCGTACGCGGTGTACGAGGTGTCGCCGACGCGGGTGCTCGTGGGGAGGTAAGGCTGCTCGTCGGGTCGTGTCGGCGATCCAGGTGGTCGTAGGCGGGTTCGCCGATGCCTGTCCGTTGCCGGTCGGGCAGCACGCTGATCGGGCCGAGCCCCAGGGCCGGTTGGTCGTCCGTGCGGGCGCGTGTGCAGACGACGTGCCCGACGACCAGGCCGTTCTCGATCGCGACGAGCGACAGCGCCGGGATCCATGCCGCATCGCCGCGCAGCCGCGACAGCAGGGTCGCCTCACCGGGATCGCCGCCCGGCTCTGTCGGCGGGGCGCTGTGCGGCGCGCCGCGGAACGCGGCAGCGGTGACGGAACGGATGGCCGCGACGTCGTCAGGTCCCTCTCGCCGGACCAGCACGCCGGCAGGGTGGTGTTCCTCCACGTCGCGGAAGAGATATCGAACAAACGTTCGACTCCTTCTGGTTGATCCGCTAGGATCGGATCATGGTCGAGACACGTTGGCAGCATGAGCATTCGAACGATGGCTCGTTCCGTGCTGGTGTCGACGATCCGCTTCCGGTGGATCCGCTCGGTGGGCAGATCCGGTTGACGGCAGTGGATCTGGCGGACTGTCCGAGCGTGGAGGAGGAGTTCCAGCGGGCGGTCGCGGATGCGCGGGCTGAGTGGTTGGTGGACCAGTGGTGGGCGGATCCGGTCGCGGCGCGGGCGGACTGGGATGCGCAGCTCGCCGACCTGTACGCGCGGGTGGCGGAGGAGGACCGGCGGGATGCGGTCGGGCGGCGGACGGTGCTCGACGGTGTCCCGGGTCTCGGTTCCTTCGCGGCGGTGCTGGACGTGCGGGACGGGGCGGCGGCGTGGACGCCGGCGCAGGCGGGGGTGGGCGGGTTCGTCGACGTGCTGCAGGACGCGGCGGTCGCGGCGGCCGCGGCGGGGCGGCGGCTGGAGAACCTGATGCTGTGGCTGCAGGTCGCCCACACCGGCACGGTCCTCACGGCCAGGGCCGGGAACACCCCGTCCCTGCCCCGCAAGACCCGCTCCGGCCAGGTCCTCAGAGACGGTCAGGATGCGCTGGTGGACGACGAGGTCGCCGTCGAGGTCGCGGTCGCTGCCGGGATCACCCGCAGCAAGGCCCACGCCCTCGTCGAGGCCGCCACCGTGCTGGTCATCGACGAGCGGCTGCCGCTGACCGCGCAGGCCCTCGCCGAGGGCAGGCTCGACTGGCCGCGGCTGCGGCTGGTCCTGTCCCGCACCCGTGGGTTGACCCCAGAGTCCGCGCAGGCCGTCGAGGCCCACGTGTACGCCACCCGCGGTGTGCTGGAGGGTGGGACCCGCCGGTTCGAGAACGCCCTGACCGCCGCGGTCCTGGCGGTCGACCCCGACGCGGAAGCCCGCCGCCGTGAACGGACCCGGAAGGGCCGCCGGGTCAGCATCCAGACCG
>JACRAB010000012.1 GCA_016213575.1 Actinomycetota bacterium | reverse complement strand
TCACGACGGTCCGGCAGGACCACCGCGCCAAGGGCCGGGCCGCCGCCGCCGCGCTCACCGGCGCCCTCGACCGGGCCCGCCGCGGCGAGCCCGTCGCCCGGCCCGACGCGGTGCTGCTGCCGACCGAGCTGGTCGTCCGAGAGAGCACCGCGCCCCCATCCGCCTGACTTCGTCCCAGCCTGCCCCGTACCTCCCCGGACCTGCCCGCTTGTGGGGATACGACGACGGCAGAACGCCGTCGTTGTATCCCCACAGGGGTGTCGGAGCGCAGCCTGTGGATGACGGAACGCTGGCTTCCGGGGTCGTTGGCAGGATCTCAGGGGTGGTCGGGAGGGATCGGCGGACGCGGCGGCGGGGCGCTGAGGTGCCGGTGTGGCAGCGGTTCGCCGCGGAGCAGGCCGGGGTGGTGAGCCGGGAGCAGCTGCTCGCGGCGGGCTGCACGGTCGGACAGGTCGGTGCGCTGCTGGACGCCCGGCGCTGGACAGGCCTGCACCTGGGCGTCTATGCGGTCTTCACGGGTCCCGTGCCCGCCATGACGCGGGCCTGGGCCGCGGTCCTCCTCGCGGGCCCCGGTGCGGCGCTCGGCGGGACGGCGGCGCTGTGGCTGTGGGGCGTCCTCGACGGGCCGAAGCGGTGGACGGTGTGCATCCCGTGGGAGCGTCGCGTCCGTGCGCCGGCCGGGGTGGTCGTCGTGCGGCGGCGCCGGCTGCACGAGGTGGTGCACCCCGTCGGCAGCCCGCCGCGGGTGCGCCTGGAGGAGGCGCTGCTCGACGTCGTGCGGTCCACGGGCCGGCCGGGTGAGGTGGTCGACCTCGTCATCCGGGCGACCGCGACCCGGCGCACGACACCCGCGCGGATCCGGGCGGCGCTCGCGCGGCGGCCGCGGATGCGGCACCGGGCCTTGCTGGTGGAGATGCTCGGCGAGGTCGCCGAGGGCGTCCAGTCTGCGCTGGAGAGCCGCTACCGGCGGTCGGTCGAGCGTGCCCACGGCCTGCCGCGTGCGGAGCGGAACCGCCCCGAACCGGTCCTCGACCCGTCGGGGCGCGTCGTGCGCCGGCGCTACCGGGACGTCCGCTACCGGCGGTGGGACACGGTCGTGGAGCTCGACGGTCTTGAGGCGCACCCCGAGTGGCTGCGCCGGTTCGACCGGCGCCGCGACAACAGCGTGACCCTCGTCGGCGACCGGGCGCTGCAGTACGGGTGGTTCGAGGTCGTCGAGACCCCCTGCCAGGTCGCGGCCGACGTGGTCGTCGTCCTGCGGCGGGCCGGTTGGCGCGGCACCCCCGTCGCGTGCAGCTCCACCTGCGCGATCACCCCGCTGATCCCCGACAGCACCCCGCTCACCTGACTGCGGGGATACCCCGACGGCGTTCTGCCGCAGGCGTTTCCCCACAAGCGAAGGCAGCAGTCAGGTTTTCGGGCGGTAGGTCGGGGGGCGGCGGTGGTGGGTCGCCTGCTCGAACGCGTACGCCAGCGAGAGCAGCCGGGCATCGCTCCAGCGCGGCCCGACGAACGACACCCCGACGGGCAGCCGGTCGACGAGCCCGGCCGGCACGGTGACGCTCGGGTAGCCGGACACCGCCGCGGCCGTCGACGAGAACGGCAGCGCGAACCGGTCGCCGGCGCCGAGCGTCGTCCGCCAGGCGGGGCCGTTCGTCGGGGCGAGGACGGCGTCCAGGTCGTGGGCGGCGAGCGCGCCGTCGATCGCCGCGCGGGCCGCGGCCGTCGCCCGGCGCCGGGCCGCGACGACCGACCGGTGCGTCGCCGGCTTCGCGGTCGCGGCGGCCTCGAACGTCTCCTGGCCGAAGTAGCGCAGCTCGACGCTGTCGGCCCGGTGCGCGGCGACGAGGGCCGCGATGGTGCGCGGGTGGTCGCCCGGGGTTGCCTGCAGGTAGGCCTCGAGGTCGCGGCGGAACTCGCTGTCCAGCGCGGTCGACTCGTCCTCGAAGACCGGCTCCACGTCGAGGTCGACGTCGACGACGGACGCCCCGGCGCGCCGCAGCGCGACGACGGCCCGTTCCACGACCCGGTCCACCCGGACGTCCTGCCCGGCGAGCCGCCAGACGCCGATCCGCGCGCCGGCGAGGGCGCCCGCGTCGAGCGCGGCCGGTGCGGGCAGCCGCCGCGGGATCTCCTGCGTCGCGACGTCCTCCGCGTCACGGCCCTGGAGGACGGCGAGGAGCAGCGCGGCGTCGACGACGTGCCGGGCCATCGGGCCTGCGGTGTCCTGGGCGGCGGAGAGCGGGCCGATCCCCGAGCCGCTCACGAGCCCGACGGTCGGCTTGAGCCCGACGACGCCCGACAGGCCCGCGGGGGAGACGATCGAGCCGTCGGTCTCCGTGCCGACCGCGACCTGGGTGAGGCTCGCCGCGACCGCGACCGCGGAGCCCGTCGACGAGCCGGACCCGTTGCGGTCCAGCGCGTACGGGTTGCGGGTCAGGCCGCCGACACCGCTCCAGCCGCTCGTGCTGCGCGGGGAGCGGAAGTTCGCCCACTCCGAGAGGTTCGTCTTGCCGAGGAGCACCGCCCCGGCCCGCCGCAGCCGCTTGACGACGGTCGCGTCGTCCGCCGGGCGCAGCCCGAGCAGTGCCCGCGAGCCCGCCGTCGTCGGCAGGTCCCGGGTGTCGATGTTGTCCTTGACCATCACGGGGATGCCGTCGAGCGGGCCGCGGGTCGCGCCCGCGGCCCGGCGGGCGTCGGACGCCGCCGCCTCGGCGAGCGCCCGCGGGTTGAGCCACAGGACGGCGTTCGTCAGCGGGTCGACGGCCTTGACCCGCCGCAGGTACGCCGCCGTGAGGTCGACCGCGGTGAGGGTGCCGGCGTCCATCCGGGCCTGGAGGTCCGGGATCGTCGCGGCGTCGAGGTCGAACCCGAGCAGCTCGTCGAACGCCCCGGCGGGCCGCCGCGCCGCCGACGGCAGCGGGGGCGAGGTCGGGTCGTCGGCGGCGGCCACACCGGGGTCGGCGGGACCCGTCGCGGGGGTCCTCACGGCCGCGAGCACGTTCGTCGGCTCGCCACTCATCGTGCCCACCTCGGTCGTCGGCCCTGCCCCTGGCCCGCGGCGGTCGCCTGCCGGGTCCGGGTGAGAGTATGCGACGCATGGAGACCGCGCCTGCCCCGGGACGGCTCACCGCCGTGTGTGTCGTCCACGAGATCGTTCCCGTGGTCGGCGGCGAGCCCGACGAGGTCACCGCGATCGACAAGCGGCAGGTCACCGGCCCGGTCGAGGTCGGCGTCCTCGGGCTCGCCGGGGACACCCAGTGCGACACCGACCACCACGGCGGGCCGCCGAAGGCGCTGTACGCCTACGCCGACGAGGACGCCGCCTGGTGGGCCGCCGAGCTGGGCCGGGAGATCACGCCCGGCCTGTTCGGCGAGAACCTGCGCACGAGCGGCATCGACGTCGGCGGTGCCGAGATCGGCGAGCGCTGGCAGGTCGGCGAGCCGGGCACCGGGGTCGTCGTCGAGGTCACCTACCCGCGGATCCCCTGCATGACCTTCCAGGGCCGGATGGGGGAGGACCGCTGGGTCAAGCGCTTCACCGACCACGGGGCGATGGGCACCTACCTGCGGGTCGTCGTCCCGGGCCGGGTGACCGCGGGCGACCTGGTCACCGTCGTGACCCGGCCGGGGCACGGCGTCCGGGTCGCCGACGTCTACCCGACGATGAGCGCCGCATCCGGCCGGGCGCTGCTCGACGCCGCGGACGTCGGCGTCGTCACCCTGGAGCCCGAGCTGCGCGAGGCGGCCGACCGGGCCACGGCCCGCCGCTGATGCCCTCCGCCCTGCCCGACGGCGAGCCCGCTCCCGCGGACGGCGCCCTGCCGCCGTCCGTCGCGGACGGCGCGGCGGGCCGCGGGTTCGGGGTCTACGTGCACGTGCCGTTCTGCGCGGTGCGCTGCGGCTACTGCGACTTCAACACCTACACGGCGCTCGAGCTCGGCGGCGGAGCCGACCAGAGCGCTTACGCCGCAACGGCATCCGGCGAGCTGACGCTCGCCGCCCGGGTGCTCGCCGCGGCCGGCGCGGCGGCCAGGCCGGCCGCGACGGTGTTCTTCGGCGGCGGCACGCCCACCCTGCTGCCGCACGCCGACCTCGCCCGGCTGCTGGGCGCCGTCCGTGACGCGTTCGGGCTCGCGGCGGGCGCCGAGGTGACGACGGAGGCGAACCCGGACTCGGTGTCCCCGCAGTCCCTCGCCGCGCTCGCGGAGGCCGGGTTCACCCGGGTCTCGTTCGGGATGCAGTCCGCGGTGCCGCACGTGCTCGCGACCCTCGACCGCACCCACGACCCCGCCCGGGTGCCGCAGGCCGTCGCCTGGGCCCGGGACGCCGGGCTCGGCGTCTCGCTCGACCTCATCTACGGCACACCGGGGGAGAGCCTCGCCGACTGGACGACGAGCGTCGACGCGGCGCTGGAGTGCGAGCCCGACCACGTCTCGGCGTACGCGCTCGTCGTCGAGGAGGGCACGAAGCTCGCGGTGCGGGTGCGCCGCGGCGAGGTGCCGGCCCCGGACGACGACGACCTCGCCGACAAGTACGAGGCGGCCGACGAGCGGTTCGCCGCGGCCGGGCTGGGCTGGTACGAGGTGAGCAACTGGGCGCGCACGCCCGCCGACCGGTGCCGGCACAACGTCGGCTACTGGCGCGGGGACGACTGGTGGGGCGTCGGCCCCGGCGCGCACTCGCACGTCGGCGGCGTCCGCTGGTGGAACGTCCGGCACCCGCGCGCCTACGCCGACCGGCTCGCCGCCGGGCTGAGCCCCGCCGCCGGCCGCGAGACGCTCGACGCCGGCCAGCGGGACGCCGAGGCGGTGCTGCTCGGCGTCCGGCTCGTCGACGGGCTGCCGCTCGAGGCGCTGCCCGCGCACGGCCGGCAGGCGGTCGCCGGTCTCGTCGCCGACGGGCTCGTCGCCGGGCCCGCGGCGCTCGGCGCGGACGGGCAGGGCCGGCGCGTCGTCCTCACCCGCAGCGGGCGGCTGCTCGCCGACGCGGTGGTGCGGGCGCTCGTCGACTGACGCGGCGCCGTCCCGGCGCAGGCGTGCGGCCCGCCTCCTGCACGGGGAACAGGAAGCGGGCCGCACGGTCCGGTGCGCCTCTCGCGAGGCGGCCTCAGCAGGTCAGCTGATGAGGCGCAGGGCGAACGGGTAGCGGTACCGCTCGCCACGGTTGGCGGCCATGCCGCCCATGATCGAGAGGATCAGGCCACCGATCCACAGGACCGGGTAGAGCAGGAACCCGATGGCCACGAACGAGAGCACGACCGCGACGACCCAGCCGATCGCGAGCGTGATCTGGAAGTTCAGGGCCTCCTGGGACTGGTCCTTCACGAACTCGTCGCGGTCCTTGTACATGATCCAGACGACGAGCGGCGCGATGAAGCCCAGGACGATGCCGCCGAGGTGGGCGAGCATCGACCACGTGCGGCGGTCGGAGTCGCTGACGGCGCCGGCGCCGCCGAAGCCCTGCGGGGCGCCGTACTGCTGCTGCGGGGCGCCGTACCCGGGAGCCTGCTGCTGGTACGCCGGGGGCTCGCCGTAGGACGGGGCCGGCGCACCGTAGGACGGCGGCGTGGAACCGGCGCCCGGCGTCGGGTCGCCGACAGGTGGCGTCGGGTTCTCGGTCATCGTGGTCCTCTCGTTCGGGTCGGGCCGGCCGCTGGGGCCGGGTGCCGCAGGGGGCTGCGGCGGAGCGCGGGCGGCGATGACGCCGCTCGTGCACGGCGGCCCTGGCACCGGCTCACGGGGTGCAGGAGGTGCGGCGGACCGTGCGGATACACGTCATCGGCGTGTCGCGGGCGGCCGGTCGTGCGTGGCCTGCCGGTCGTGCATGCCTTCTCGTGGATCCGTGCGGTCGTGCGCCCCGAGTGCCCCGGAGGCCCGGTGCCGGGCCTCCTCGCCGGACACCGTATGCCCCCGGGGGTCGGGTGCGCGCAGATTGCGGAGATCGCGACATGACAAGTTCACGTGCCTTGTCATCGACCCGTCACACGGCGATCTCGTGGACACGGAGCGTCAGCTGACGAAGCGGATCGTCAGCGGGTAGCGGTACTCCTCGCCGCGGTTCGCGGCCATCGCGCCCTGGATCGTCGTCACGAGGTAGAGCACCGCGAGGGCGACGAGCAGCGGGATGCCGATGAGCACGAACGCGAGCACACCGGAGACGAGCGCGTAGATGAGCACGGAGATGTTGAAGTTCAGCGCCTCGACCGCGTGCCGGCGGACGAACGCGGAGCGCTGCCCCATCGTCGCCATGACGACGGCCGGGCCGATGAGCCCGAGCGCGACGTAGGCGGCGACGAAGCTGGACAGGTGGGCGACCATGCCCCACGTGCGCTCGTCGCCCGCGGAGAGCGGGGCGGGGCCGGTGGGGTAGCCGTACGGGGCGGGGCCGGTGGGTTCGGACATCGTGGTGACCTCCTCAGGACACCTCCAACGGTAGGAGCGTCCTTCGTGACCGACGATGCCGTCACCCGGCCGGTTCCGGGTGGGGAGAACCCCACCCCTTCCTGGGTCAGAGGTCGGTCGTGTCACCCGTCGTGAAGTCGATGAGCTCCTCGACGCGGCCGAGCAGCTCGGGCTCGAGGTCGGTCCAGGAGCGGACCGTGCCGAGGATCCGCTTCCAGCCGCGGGCGACGTCCGCCTGCGTCTCGTGCGGCCAGCCGAGGTGGGCGAGCACGCCCTCCTTCCACGGCCGGCCCTTCGGGATCCGCGGCCAGGCGTCCAGGCCGACCCGGGCCGGCCGGACCGCCTCCCAGATGTCGATGTACGGGTGCCCGACGACGAGCACGGGCGCCCGGGCGGCGCCGAGCCGGGCGACGGACGCCGCCTCGTGCCACTCCTTGGAGCCCTCGACGAGGTGGTCGACGAGGATGCCGAGCCGCCGGCCGGGCCCGGGGGAGAACTCCGCGACCGCGGCCGCGAGGTCGTCGACGCCGTCGAGCATCTCGACGACGACGCCCTCGACGCGCAGGTCGTCGCCCCAGACCTTCTCGACGAGCTCGGCGTCGTGCCGGCCCTCGACGAGGATCCGCGACGCGCGCGCGGTCCGGGCCCGGTGGTGCTCGACGAGGACCGAGCCGGACGCCGTCCGGGTCGGTCGCACCGGGGCCGCGGCCTTCGGCGCGACGAGGCGCACCGCGACGCCGTCCACCCAGAACCCCGGCCCGAGCGGGAACGCCCGCACCTTGCCGCGGCGGTCCTCCAGTGCGACGACGTGGATGCCGCCGCTCTTCTCGACCCGCACGACGGCGCCGACCCAGCCGGTCTCGACGTCCTCGACGACGACCCCGGTCTCGGCCGCCACCTCGGGCAGCACCTTGGGTGTGCGGGCGTTGGCGAGGACGTCCCCCGAGTACCTGTCCATACGGTGACGTTAACCACCGGTCTGCGCCGTCCGGCCGAGGCTCGCCGGGCGCGCCGGTGTCTAGGGCGCGGTGCCGAGCAGCCCGCGCAGCTCGGAGACCGGTGTGTCGCTGTCGCCGCTGAGGACCCGTCCCAGTGCAACGAGCCGGGGGTCGGCGACGGCGGGGTCGTCGACGAGGCAGCGGGTCGCCAGCGACGACCAGAGCCGGCGGGTGGACGCGAGGTCGGTGTCGCGGCGGACGTACAGCGGAGACCGGGGCCGCTGCCGCCACGGCAGGTCAGGGTCGGTGAGGACGGCGTCCAGCTCCTCGACGAGCCGCACCGCGACCGCCGTCGCCGTCGCCCGCCGCGCCGACAGCAGGAGGACCGCCAGGGTCAGGAACACCGCTGCGGTCGGGTCGTCCCGCCAGTCGGCGGGCAGGTCCAGCCGGCACCAGGCGAGGTACCGCACCGCGGCGTCGCGGGCGGGCTCGCCGAGCTCCCAGGCAGAGTCCACGAGCGGGGCCAGGGAGTTCACCGGGTCGCCGTCGGAGGTTGCCGCCCGCACGAGCAGCGTGCAGGCGAACAGTCGCTCGAGGTGCCCGCGCCGGTCCCTCGGCGTCGTCCACCGGGTCAGGGCGAGCACCTCCGCGGCGCCCCCGATCAGCTGCTCGGGCAGCCACGGGCTGCGCACCAGCTCGGTGAGCTCCCGCCGGTGGCCGGGCACGTCGAACCCGTAGTCGGCGGCGGCGATCGTGTCGATGGCGGCGGCGTCCAGCTGCGGTGCGACCCAGGCCAGCAGTGCGCGCTCGTCCGGGGAGAGGGCGGCGATGACGTCACGGTCGGGGCCGGTCACGGGGCGATCATGCGGCAGGAGCGGGTCGTCGTCCATGGAGAAACCCCTGAGGACGGCCGAGCTGCGGCCGGTCGCGTTACCGCCAGTCGAAGTACTCGCGGTGGAACCTGCCGACCGGGACGCCGCCTGCCCGCAGGCCGTCGGTCATCGACTCGACGAGCCCCTCGGGGCCGCAGAGGAACACGGACAGGTCGCGCGGCTGCGCCCGGACCCGGGACAGCACGGTCTGCGCGGTGAGCCGGCCGTCGACGTCGCTGCGGACGACGTGCACCCGCACGCCGGGCTGCGCAGCGGCGAGCGCCTCGATCTCCTCCGCGTACGGCACCGGCGACTCGGCGGACGTGTAGAAGAAGTCGACCTCGCCGTGCACCGGGTGCTCGTCGCGCGAGCGCAGCCACGACAGGAAAGGCGTCACGCCGACGCCGCCGGCGACCCAGACCTGGTGCGCGGTGCCCTTGCGGTGGGTGAAGCGGCCGTGCGGGCCGCCGATGACGGCGGGCATCCCGGGCTCGACGAGGTCGCCGACGGCGCCCGTCCAGTCGCCGAGCGCCTTGACGGTGAACCGGACGACGCCTTCGCCGGGCGCGCTCGCGATGGTGAAGGGGTGCCGGTGCCAGCCGTCCTTGGCCTCGAGGAAGACCATGGCGAACTGCCCGGGGACGAAGTCGAGGCGGCGGCCGAGCGGGCGCAGTGCGATCTCGACGAGGCCGGCGCCGACCCCCGTCACGGCGGTCACCTGGTAGTCGTGCAGGGCCATGAACCGGCGGGCGAGCAGCTCGCGGTAGAGGTAGAACGCGAGCCCGAGGCCGGCGACCGCGACGTAGGACCAGCGCAGCGTCTGCGAGCCGAACGTCGTCGCGTCGAGGAGCCCGTGGAGGAACCCCGCGGCGACGAACAGCCCGGTGAGCCGGTGGAACCCGCGCCAGCGCTCGTACCCGCCGAGGATCCTCTGCAGCAGGACGACGCCCGGCAGCCGCGTGGCGCGGTCGGCCGCCGCGTGCAGCACGGGCGGGAGCACCGAGCGCCAGCGGGGGAGCACCGACCAGACGACGAGCGCGACGAGCCCGCCCGTCGCGACGCCCGCCAGGGCGGGGCCGGCCGTGCTCGGTGAGGGGTTGCCGGCGAGCGCCGCGTGCGGGGCGAGCAGGAGCATCCCGGTGATCGCGACCCGCCGGTGCCAGATCGCCGCCCGGTCGATCCCGTCGAACCAGCGCTCGACCCACGGCAGCGTGCTCACCAGCACCAGGCCCGTCGACAGCAGGAGGACCGCCTCGGCGCCCGCGAGCTGCCCGAGGAACGTGCGCAGGCCGACGTCCGGCGGCCGGACGGCGAACCACAGGGCCGCGTAGCCCGTCACCAGGGCGGCCACGACGAGCGGTCCGGCCTGCCGGTACCAGGGCGGGACGAGTCCCGAGGAGGTCGCCGACCGGCGGTGCGGGATCGTCTCGGACGTCTGCGGGGTCACACGACGATCCTCGCCCTCGCCGGGCCCGCGGCCCGGGACGTCGGCCCTGACGCGGCCGCCGGAGGTGCGCGAGGGGTGCCGGGCCGCTCCAGCACGTAGACTGGCACTCGACTGACGCGAGTGCCAGGGCGTGGGTCGTGGCACCAGGTCGAGGGCGGAGGAGGTGGCTGGAGTGGCGGCGTTGCCCGATGACCGCAGGCTCGCCGTCCTGCGGGCGATCGTCGAGGACTACGTCCAGACGCACGAGCCCGTGGGCTCGAAGGCCCTCGTTGAGCGGCACAGCCTCGGCGTCTCCCCGGCCACGATCCGCAACGACATGGCCGCGCTCGAGGAGGACGGGCTCATCGCCCAGCCCCACACGAGCGCCGGCCGGGTGCCCACCGACAAGGGCTACCGGCTGTTCGTCGACAAGCTCCAGAGCGTCAAGCCGCTGTCGGCCGCGGAGAAGAAGGCGATCCAGACCCTGCTCGACGGCGCCGTCGACCTCGACGACGTCATCGACCGCACGGTCCGCACGCTCGCGACGCTCACCCGGCAGGTGGCCGTCGTCCAGTACCCGTCGCTGACCCGGTCCACGGTGCGCCACGTCGAGCTCGTGCCGATCGGCGGGCCGCGGCTGCTCGTCGTCCTCATCACGAACACCGGCCGCGTCGAGCAGCGGGTCGTCGAGGTCGGCGCGGAGCCGAACGAGGCGCTGCTCGGCGAGGTCCGGGCGCGGCTCAACGCCGCCGTCATCGGCAAGCGCCTCACGGACGTCGCGAGCCTGGTCGCCACGCTGCCCGAGCAGTTCGGCGCGGAGGACCGCGAGCTGGTCCGGACCGTGCTCGAGGCGATCGAGGACTCCCTCGCGATCGAGCGCGAGGAGCGGATCGTGCTCGCCGGCACGGCGAACCTCGCCCGCTCCGGCACCGACTTCGTCGGCTCGATCGGGCCCGTCCTCGAGGTGCTCGAGCAGCAGGTCGTGCTGCTCAAGCTGCTCTCGGAGATGGCCGAGGACGCGTCCGGCGTCGGTGTCCTCATCGGGCACGAGACGGCGCACGCGGGCCTGTCCGAGGCGGCCGTCGTGGCGTCCGGGTACGGCGGCCAGGGCGAGCCGCTCGCCCGGCTCGCGGTGCTCGGCCCGACCCGGATGGACTACCCGACGACGATCGCGGCCGTCCGCGCCGTCGCGCGGTACGTGTCGCGGATCCTCGCGCAGTGAGCCCGCCCGAGCGGCGAACGCAGACCGCCCCCAGACGTTGAACGAGGGACGCCGGCCCGACCGGCCGGCGTCCGCCCCCACCGGCCATGACCCCCAGGCCCTGACGACGGAGCTCCGTGAGCGACTACTACGAGATCCTCGGCGTCTCGCGCGACGCGACGAACGACGAGATCAAGAAGGCCTACCGCAAGCTCGCCCGCGAGCTGCACCCGGACGTCAACCCGGAGGCGGGCGCGGAGGACCGGTTCAAGGAGGTCGGGCGCGCCTACGAGACGCTGTCCAACCCCGAGAAGCGCCAGGTCTACGACATGGGCGGCGACCCGAACGGCGCCGCGGGCTTCGGCCAGGGCTTCGGGTTCACCGACATCTTCGAGACGTTCTTCGGCGCGGCCGCCGGCGGCCAGCGCGGTCCGACCCCGCGCCAGCGCCGCGGGCAGGACGCGCTCATCCGGATCGAGGTCGACCTCACCGAGGCGACGTTCGGCGGCACCCGCGAGCTCCAGATCGACACCGCCGTCGTCTGCCCGACGTGCACCGGCTCCTGCTGCCGCCCCGGGACGTCCCCTCAGGTCTGCGACGTCTGCAAGGGCCGCGGCCAGGTGCAGCGGGTGGCCCGGTCGTTCCTCGGCCAGGTCATGACGACCCAGCCGTGCGCGCGCTGCCACGGCTTCGGCAGCGTCATCCCCGACCCGTGCCTCGAGTGCTCCGGCGAGGGTCGGGTCCGCACACGCCGCACGATCGCCATCAAGATCCCGGCGGGCGTCGACACCGGCACCCGGATCCAGCTCGCCGGCCACGGCGAGGTCGGCCCCGCGGGCGGCCCGTCCGGCGACCTCTACGTCGAGGTCGTCGAGCGCCCGCACCCGACGTTCACCCGCCGCGGCGACGACCTGCACTGCACGCTCGAGATGCCGATGACGGCCGCCGCGCTCGGCACGACCGTCGAGCTGGAGACCCTGGACGGCAGCGAGGAGATCGACGTCCGGCCCGGGACGCAGTCCGGCGAGGTCGTGACGCTGCGCGGCCTCGGTGTCGCCCACCTGCGCGGCGCCGGGCGCGGCGACCTCGTCGTCCACCTCGCCGTGATGACGCCGAAGGCCCTCGACGAGGAGCAGGAGCGCCTGCTCCGCGAGCTCGCCAAGCTGCGCGGCGAGGAGCGCCCGGCCGGGCGGATGGCGCCGGCGCAGGGGTCGGGGCTGTTCTCGAAGCTGCGGGACAAGATCGCGGGGCACTGACCCGCGGGACGCAGGTCAGCCGGCGGGGCCGCCGAGCAGGTCGGCGAGCAGGGCACGCCCCTGCGGCCACGGCCCGTGGCCGCTGTCGGCGTTGACGTGCCCGGCGGCGCCGATGCTCACGAGCCGGCTGCCCCAGGCCTGCGCACAGGTGCGGCTGAAGTCCTCGGTGGCATACGGGTCGTCGGTGCTCATGACGATGAGGCTGGGGAACGCCAGCGCGGCCGTCGGCACGGGCGCGAAGCCGACCGCAGCCGCCGGGAAGTCCAGCCCGGTCGGGTCCGGCACCCCGACGAGCAGCGCCGCGGCCACCGGCACATCCGGGTACGCGGCGGCCCAGTGGGCGACGGCGAGGCAGGCCAGGCTGTGCGCGACGAGCACCGGTGCGTCGTGCCGGCGCACCGCCTCGTCGATCGCGGCGACCCACTCCGGCCGCGTGGGGTGCTCCCAGTCGCGCTGGTGGACCCGCACGAACGCGGGCTCGTCACGCTCCCACCGGGACTGCCAGTGGTCCGGCCCGGAGCTGCCGTAACCCGGGAGCACGAGGACCTGCCGCTGCGACGGGACGCCGGCCCGATCGGTTGACATGGCAGGAACCTAGCCCGACCCCGCGGCCGGCCCCCGGGCGGGACCACCCGGGTACGGTCGCCCTGTGACCCTGCCGCTGTTCTTCCTCGCCGACGGGGCGCTGCGCGACGTCGGCGCGGGCGCCCGTCTCGTGCTCGACGGCGACGAAGGCCGGCACGCCGCGACCGTGCGGCGGATCCGGGCCGGCGAGAGCGTGGACGTCGCCGACGGGTCGGGGCGGACGGCGCGCTGCGAGGTCGTCGAGGCGCTCAAGGCCGCGCTCGTGCTGCGGGTCGAAGGGCTGGCGGACGTCGCGCCGCGGCTGCCGGGGCTCGTGCTCGTGCAGGCGCTCGCCAAGGGCGGGCGGGACGAGGCGGCCGTCGAGACCGCGACCGAGTACGGGGTCGACGCCGTCGTGCCGTGGCAGGCCGCGCGCAGCGTCGTGCGGTGGGCCGCCGAGCGCGGGGAGAAGTCGCGGCTGCGCTGGGTCGCGACGGCCCGGGCGGCGGCGAAGCAGTCGCGGCGGGCGACGGTGCCGGACGTCGGCCCGCTCGTCACGACGACGGCGCTCGCCCGGCGCACGGCCGAGGTCGTCGCGGCCGGGGGAGCGGTGCTCGTGCTCCACGAGGACGCCGCCGAGCCGCTCGCGACCGCGCCGCTGCCCGAGGCGGGGCGGCCCGGCACCGAGGTGCTCGTCGTCGTCGGCCCGGAGGGCGGCATCGCCTCCGACGAGGTCGAGGCGCTCGTCAGCGCCGGGGCGCGGGCCGTCGTCCTCGGGCCCGAGGTGCTCCGGGCGTCGTCCGCCGGGCCGGCCGCGCTCGCCGTGCTCTCGGTGCGGCTGCGGCGCTGGGGCTGAGCAGCCGCACCGGGAGCGTGCGGGTCGGTCGCGAGCGGGTCAGTTGACGGTGAACGTCTTCGAGTCGGTCCAGGCCGGTTCGCCGGCAGGACCGGCGACGCTGACGACGAGCTCGTAGAAGCCCGGCTTCGTGTGGTCGACGACGATGCCCGCCGACCCCCGGGAGCCCGGGACCGCCGCATCGCGGCCGTCCTTGAAGCCGACGACCGCCGACCCCTCGGCGATCTTCTTGTCGTTGCGCCGCAGGGTCCAGGTCACCCCGTCCCGCGCCTCGTACCCGGCGCTGACGCCGAAGGTCCCGAGCCCGCGCCCCAGCGTCGTCCCGTCGTCCGGGTCGACGAGCCAGACCGGGGCCAGCGGGTCGTCGACCGAGTGCTGCCGGCGGAAGACGCCGCCGAGCTCGAAGTTCGGGCGGCCGAAGAGGTAGGTGTTGAGCGCCGGGCCCTTGACGGTGATCCGGACCGGGACGTCGGGGCGGCCGACGACCGCGGACGCCGTCCAGACGATCTGCTGGATCGCGATGGTCGCCCGGCTGTCCGTCGCCAGGCGGACCGTCGTCATGGCGGGCGTCAGCGCGACGACGACCTCGCCCTTCGCCTCGTCCCACCGGGCGTCGACCTTCGACGAGCCCGCCCCGCCGAAGACCCGCACGTAGTCCGCGTCGTCCGGGCGGCGGCTGACCGCCTCGGTGAGGGCGTCCGAGAGCCGCTCGCTGATCCCCACGGCGGTCGTGGGGCGGTACTCCCGGAAGAGCCGGTACTCGACGCGCTTGCCGCGCTCGAGCTCGCCGACGACGTACCCGGGGAGGTCGGGGACCGGTGCGGTGTTCACGGACCTGGTCCCGTCGCCGCCCTCACCGGCGGCCGGGGCGTCGGTCTTGCCGGTGAAGATCGGGAACCGGTCCAGCGCGAAGCCGCCGACGCCCGCGAGGACGACGACCGCCGCCGCGGCGGCGAGCACGCTCACCCAGGACCGCCGTCCGCCGCCCCGGCCCGAGCGACCCGACCGGCCGGAGCGACCCGTGCGGCCCGGCAGCGCCACGAGCCGGCGCACGCCCGACGACGCCGTGCCCTGCTCCGCCTCGATCGCGGCCCGGATCCGGGCCAGCCCGTCCGCGGACGGCGTGATCGCCGCCGCCTCCCGGGCGAGGGCGTCGCGCAGCAGCGCCGCCGTCGGCTCCAGGGCCGGGTCGGGCAGCGGCTCGAACGCGTCGAGGATCCGCTCGTCGCTCATTCCGGCACCTCCCCGAGACGCTCGAGGGCCGCCTTCAGCGAGGCGAGGCCGCGGTGCGCGTGGCTCTTGACGGCACCGCGCGACAGCCCCAGGGTCTGCGCGATGTCGAACTCGGACATGTCGGAGTAGTACCGCAGGACGAGCACCTCCTGCTGCCGTCGGGGCAGCGTCCTCAGGGCGGCGAGCACCCGCGCGTCCTCGCTGGAGCGCACGGCGCGCTCCTCGGGACCGGCGGGCTCGGGCGGGGCGGGCTGACGGTAGCGCTCCTCGACGCCGCGGTGCCGCAGCGCGGACCGGGAGGCGTTGACGACGCTCGTGCGCAGGTACCCGTGCGCGGCGGCGGGGTCGGCGAGCGAGCCCCAGCGGCGGTGCAGGGCGACGAAGGCGTCCTGGACGAGCTCCTCGGCGACCGAGGCGTCCCGGGTGAGCATCGTGGCGAGGCGGACCAGCGGGGCCCAGTGCGAGCCGTAGAGCATCGTCACCGCGGTCTCGGCGTCCCACGTCGTGGGGTCGTCGGCGACCGGGGCGGTCCGGGCGGGGGCAGCGGTGTCCGACCGGACGACGCGAGGCGCGTCGTCCTTGAGGTCGGGCGCGGCGGAGGGGTCCGGGGCGCGACCGCCCGCACGCGAGCGCACGGCCCCCTCCCTCCAGCTCGTCGTCCCGACGACGGCGCCCCCCGCCCACCGGAGGACGTCCGCCGTGCCTGCGGCCATCGTCATGACCAGAGGACGCCCTGCCCCGCCCCCGGGTTGACACGACCGAACGTGCGTCTCGTTTCTACCCGCACAGAGCACCCGCGGTCCACGCGATGGCACGCAGTGCGGTCATCCGCACACCATCTCCACACCCGCGCGGGGTTCGCACTACGCTCACGGACCGTGAGCACCGACCCCACGAGCGCCCCGGCCGGCGCCCCCGCCGACTGCCTGTTCTGCCGCATCGTCGCGGGCGAGATCCCGGCGACCGTCGTCGAGCGGGGCGAGCGCGTCCTGGCGTTCCGTGACATCGACCCGAAGGCGCCGACCCACGTCCTCGTCATCCCGCTCGAGCACCACCGGGACGTCACCGCGATCGCCGCGGCCGACCCCGCGGCGCTCGCCGAGCTCGTCGCGCTCGCCTCCCGGATCGCGGCGGCGGAGGCGGGCGGGCCGTACCGGCTCGTCTTCAACACCGGGGCCGAGGTCGGGCAGTCGGTGTTCCACGTCCACGGGCACGTGCTCGCCGGCCGCTCGTTCACCTGGCCGCCGGGCTGACGGTCCCGCCCGCACCGGTGACCGGACGGCGAACGGTCCGGTCCGCCCGATTCTCACCGGCGTGCTGTCGGCACCGCCGGTTAGCATGGTCGCAGCCGCCGGGGGTACCGACCGGGTACCGACGACGGCACGTCAGCGATCGTCACGAGAGCGAAGGGTGGTCGGCTCCCGCCACTCATGTCAGACCAGACAGCAGACCAGAACCCCGCAGGGCGTTCCCCGGCCGAGCGCCGGCAGCCCACCCAGGGAGCCGTGCACCGGATCGTCGTCCCGCCCGAGGTGGCGATGGTGAGCCTGCTCGGCGCCCGTGACGAGATCCTGCGCGCCGTCGAGCACTCCTTCGCGCTGGCCGACATCCACGTCCGTGGCAACGAGATCACGATCAACGGCCCGTTCGGCGAGGTCGCCCTCGTCGAGCGGCTCTTCGACGAG
This sequence comes from Actinomycetota bacterium, assembly GCA_016213575.1. GTDB lineage: Bacteria > Actinomycetota > Actinomycetes > Actinomycetales > Kineosporiaceae > R-H-3. The sequence goes on along the minus strand of JACRAB010000012.1, from coordinate 15,859 downwards.
CTCGTCACGGTGGTCGCGAGCGGCCAGCCGCTCACCGCGGACGCCGTGGAGCGCTCCGTCGGCATGCTCCGGCAGCAGACGAGCGAGCGCCCGGCCGACGTCCTCACGCTGAACATCCTCAGCAACCGCGGCCGCACGATCCGGCCCAAGACGCTGAACCAGAAGCACTACGTCGACGCGATCGACGAGCACACGATCGTCTTCGGGATCGGCCCGGCCGGCACCGGCAAGACCTACCTCGCCATGGCGAAGGCCGTCCAGGCGCTGCAGGCCAAGCGGGTCAGCCGGATCATCCTCACCCGGCCCGCCGTCGAGGCCGGTGAGCGGCTGGGCTTCCTGCCGGGCACCCTCACGGACAAGATCGACCCCTACCTGCGCCCGCTCTACGACGCCCTGCACGACATGGTCGACCCGGAGTCGATCCCGCGCCTCATGGCCGCCGGGACGATCGAGGTCGCGCCGCTGGCGTTCATGCGCGGCCGCTCCCTCACCGACGCCTTCAACATCCTCGACGAGGCGCAGAACACCTCGCCCGAGCAGATGAAGATGTTCCTCACCCGGCTCGGCTTCGGCTCGAAGATGGTCGTCACCGGCGACGTCACCCAGGTCGACCTCCCGTCGGGCACGCAGTCCGGCCTGCGCGTCGTCCAGGACATCCTCGACGGCATCGAGGACGTCAGCTTCAGCTCCCTGACGAGCGCGGACGTCGTCCGGCACCGGCTCGTCAGCGACATCGTCGACGCCTACTCGCGCTGGGACGACGCCCGCCAGGCGAGCGCCCCGGCGGCCCCCGGGCCGCGCCCGGCGGGGCGTCCGGACGTCAGCGGCCGGCGACGGGACCGGCGCTGACGCCGTGCCCGGTCCGCCTCTGCGAGCCCTTCCCGCGCGTCGTCCGCGACGCCGGCCCCCGAGAACTGTGAGCATCCCCGCGTGAGTATCGAGGTCAACAACGAGACCGGCGTCGCCGTCGACGAGACGGAGATCGTCGCGCTGTCCCGGCACGTCCTCGCCGAGATGCGGGTGCACCCGCAGGCCGAGCTGAGCGTCATCCTCGTCGACGAGGCCGCGATGGAGCAGCTCCACGTGCAGTGGATGGACGAGCCCGGCCCGACGGACGTGCTGTCGTTCCCGATGGACGAGCTGCGCCCGGGCAGCGACGAGGCGGAGTCGCCCGCGGGGCTGCTCGGCGACGTCGTGCTCTGCCCGCAGGTCGCGGCCAAGCAGGCGGAGACCGCCGGGCACACGACGCAGGAGGAGCTGCTCCTGCTGACGACCCACGGGATCCTCCACCTGCTCGGCTACGACCACGCCGAGCCGGACGAGGAGAAGGAGATGTTCGCCCTCCAGCGGCGGCTCCTCCTCACCTTCCTCGCGACGCGCGGACGACGGTGAGCACCCGGCCGTGAGCACCCCCACCGTCCGCCTCGTCGTCCTCTGCGTCGTCCTCGTCCTCGTCGCCGCGCGCCTCGCAGCCTCCGAGGCGGCCCTGTCCCGGGTGTCCCGCGGGCGCGCCGCCGACCTGCAGGACGAGGGGCACCGCGGCGCGGCGGCCCTCGTCCGGGTCGCCGCCGACCCGGCGCCGACGCTGTCCGTCTCGGCGTTCCTGCGCATCCTCGCGATCACGAGCACGGGCGCGTGCATCCTCGTGCTCTACCTGGCGCTGCTGCCCACCCGCTGGCAGGCGGCGCTCGCGACGATCGGGACGGCGACCGCGGCCTCGTTCGTGCTCGTCGAGGTCGGCCCGCGCACCCTCGGCCGGCAGCACGCCGACCGGGTCGGCCTCGTCGCCGCACCCGTGCTGCGCGCGCTGGCCCGGGTGCTCGGCCCGGTCGCCCGGCTGCTCGTGCTGCTCGGCAACGTCCTCACTCCGGGCAAGGGGTTCCGCGACGGCCCGTTCGCGTCGGAGGCCGAGCTGCGCGAGCTCGTCGACATGGCCGGCGAGAGCAAGGTCATCGAGGCCGACGAGCGGGAGATGATCCACTCCGTCTTCGAGCTCGGCGACACCCTGACCCGCGAGGTCATGGTGCCCCGGACCGCGCTCGTCTCCGTCGACCACGGCACGAGCCTGCGCGCCGCGATGTCGCTGTTCCTGCGGTCCGGGTTCTCCCGGGTGCCGGTCGTCGGCGACGGCCTGGACGACGTCCGCGGGATCATCTACCTCAAGGACGTCGCCCGCCGGCTCCACGAGCGGCCGGACGTCGCCGCGGGGGAGACGGTCGAGAAGGTCATGCGCGACCCGCTCTTCGTGCCCGACAGCAAGCCCGTCGACGACCTGCTCCGCGAGATGCAGCGGGACGCCGGGCACGTCGCGGTCGTCGTCGACGAGTACGGCGGCACCGCGGGGATCGTCACCCTCGAGGACCTCGTCGAGGAGATCGTCGGCGACATCGCCGACGAGTACGACCGGGACGAGCCGGACGTCGAGGACCTCGGCGACGGCGCGTTCCGGGTGCGCTCGCGGGTGCACATCGAGGAGGTCGGCGACCTCTTCGGCCTCGACCTCGAGGACGACGAGGTCGACACCGTCGGCGGTCTGCTCGCCAAGGCGCTCGGCCGGGTGCCGATCGCCGGGGCGACGGCGCGCGTCGACGGCCTCGAGCTCGTGGCCGACCGCTTCGAGGGACGCCGCAACCAGCTCGCGACGGTGCTCGTGCGCCGCGACCCGACCGTCGAGGACGACGAGGACGACGAGGAGCGCGACCGATGAGCAAGGGCGAGAACAAGGGCGGCGGTGCCGGCCGCAAGGGCGGCGGGCGCCCGGGCGGCGCCTCCGGGCGGTCGGGCAAGCCGTCGCACGCCGCAGGCAGCGGCGAGCGGGACGGCGCGACGTACGGGCGCACCGGCAAGCGGACGACGGGCCGGGACATCGGCCGCCTCGAGCCCGGCCAGACCCCCACGGACGCAACGCTTCCCGCGTTCCGCTCCGGCTTCGCGTGCCTCGTCGGCCGGCCGAACGCCGGCAAGTCGACGCTGACGAACGCGCTCGTCGGCGAGAAGGTCGCGATCACGTCGAGCCGGCCGCAGACGACCCGGCACACGATCCGTGGCATCGTGCACCGCCCGGACTCCCAGCTCGTGCTCGTCGACACCCCCGGTCTGCACAAGCCGCGGACCCTGCTCGGCGAGCGGCTCAACGACCTCGTCCGGGAGACGCTCCTCGAGGTCGACGTCATCGGCTTCTGCATCGCCGCCGACCAGGCCGTCGGGCCCGGCGACAAGTTCATCGCCGCCGAGCTCGCGGAGCTGCGCAAGCTGCGCCGCAAGCGCCCGGTCGTCGCGATCGTCACCAAGACGGACGCCGTCCAGAGCCAGGTCGTCGCCGAGCAGCTCCTCGCGGTGTCCCGGCTCGTCGACGCCGACGACATCGTCCCGGTGTCCGCGCTCGAGGGCTTCCAGGTCGACCGGCTCACCGACGTCCTCGTGAGCCACCTGCCCGACGGTCCGCCGCTCTACCCGGACGGCGACCTCACCGACGAGCCGGAGATCGTCATGATCGCCGAGCTGGTCCGCGAGGCCGCCCTCGAAGGGGTCCGCGACGAGCTGCCGCACAGCCTCGCCGTCGTCGTCGAGGAGATGAACCCCCGCGAGGGCCGCCCCGCCGACGACCCGCTGCTCGACGTCTACGTGCACGTCTACGTCGAGCGCGACTCGCAGAAGTCGATCGTCATCGGCAAGGGCGGCGCCCGGCTCAAGGACGTCGGCACCCGGGCCCGCGCCGGCATCGAGGCCCTGCTCGGCCAGCGGATCCACCTCGACCTGCGCGTCAAGGTCGCCAAGGACTGGCAGCGCGACCCGAAGCAGCTGCAGCGCCTGGGGTTCTGACCCGCGACGGCCTGCCCGCCGGCCGGCCGCGGCGGTGTGGTCGGCCTCACCAGCGGTCGACGCGCCGACGGCGGCGAGGCGGTCGATGATCGGTACGGGGGTGGTGACGTGCTGACTCTCGTGCGGGTCGTCGTCATGGTCGCGATGCTCGGGATCGCCCGCTCGGGCTGCGGCTCGTCGGCGGGCGCGGGGTCGAGGCGCTGCGCCGGGTCTGGCTCGGGCCGGCGGTCGTCGCGGCGGTCGCGCAGTGGCTGCCGCGCGGGATCGTCGCCGCCGTGCTCGCCGTCCCGTACCTCGCGCTCACCGCGGCGCTCGCCGGCGTCGCCGCCGTCCGGGCCTGGACCTACCTCGCCCCCTCGCTGCGGGCCACCAGCACCGCCGCAGCCCGTCCTCTGGCGGGTCGTGCACCTCACACCGAAGGTTCGGGGTCCGTAACCCACCAGAGGACGGCGGGGGTGGGGCAGCGACGGTGGGTCGTCGAGGTGGCCGTGTGGACGGCGCTCGCGACACCGGTGGTCGGGGCGCTCGCGCTCGTCGCCGAACGGGCCGGCGTGCGGCTGTTCGGGTTCCGGCTGTCGATCCTCGCGCTCACCGTCGCGCACTTCCACGTCGCGGGTTTCGCGGCCGCGCTCGTCGCCGGTCTCGTCGCCCGTGCCACGGCCGCCGGAGCGCTCGGGACGACGGCCGCGCTGTGCGTCCCGGGCGGCACGCTCCTGGTGCTGCTCGGCTTCTTCGTCGGCGACGAGGTCGAGCTCGCCGGGGCCGCCGTCCTCACCGCAGGGATGTGGGCGGCGGGCTGGCTCACGTGGCGTGACGTCAGGCCGCACAGCCCGGACCGGGTCACCCGGGGCCTGCTCGCGGCGTCCTCCGCCGTGCTCGCCGCGACGATGGTGCTCGCGCTCAGCTGGGCGCTCGGGGAGGCGACCGGCCTGCCGCACCCGTCGATCACGTGGATGGCGGCCACCCACGGGGTGACCAACGCGCTCGGGTTCGCGCTGTGCGCCGTCCTCGCCTGGCGCCGGCTCGGGGCGCGACCGCTGTGACGACGACGGCACCACGACCGCACACACGACCATGGACACCACCACGACCACCACGACGAAGGAGCGACGACCGATGGGACTCGACGCAGTGCTCGCACGGTCGCTCGGCGAGGAACCGGGCTACCCGGACGTCGGCGCCACCCGGGCGGCCGCGCTCGACGGCGCACCGCTGCCGGCGGGCTGGAACCACCTGCGGCACAGCGAGATCGTCGGGTCCGGGCCGGCCGCGCTCGACGCGGCGGGGGAGTGCATCCGCGGCTGGGCGATGCACCGCGGCGCCGGGATCACGGTGACGGCGAGCGCCCCCGTCGCGGACGTCGGGGTGACCACGGTGTCGGGGATCGGCATCGGCCCCTTCCGGCTCGCCGCGCCCTGCCGGGTGCTCTGGGTCGCCGACGGGCCGACGGTGCGCGGCTTCGGCTACGGCACCCTCGCCGGTCACCCGGAGACGGGGGAGGAGGCCTTCGTCGCCCGGCTCGGGGCGGACGGCGAGGTCCGGATGACGGTGCTCGCGTTCAGCCGGTCCGGACGCTGGTACACCCGCGCGGTCGGTCCGCTCGTGCGGGTCTTCCAGGCCGTCGCCGCGCGGGCCTACGTGCGCGCCGTCCGCCGTGCCTGCGCGAGGTCCGCCGGCGCCTGACCGGTGAGGACCTCCGCGCCGTCCTCGGTGATGGCGATCGTGTGCTCGCTGTGCGCCGTCCGGCAGCCCGTCGCGCTGCGCAGGGTCCAGCCGTCGGCGTCGGTGACGAGCCGGTCGGTGTCCGCCATGACCCACGGCTCGAGGGCCAGCATGAGCCCGGGTCGCATCGTGTAGCCGCGGCCGGGCCGCCCGGTGTTCGGCACGTGCGGGTCCTGGTGCATCGTCGAGCCGATGCCGTGACCGCCGAACTCGGTGTTCACGAGGTAGCCGGCGTCGGCGAGCACGGCGCCGATGGCGTGCGAGACGTCGCCGATCCGGGCCCCGGGGCCGGCGGCGGCGATCCCGGCGCGCAGGGCGCGCTCGGTCGTCTCGACGAGCTCGACGCTCCCGGCGGGCCGTGCGGTGCCGACGACGAAGCTCACGGCGGAGTCCGCGGCGACCCCGCCGGTGGAGACGGCGAGGTCGAGGCTCAGCAGGTCGCCGTCCGCCAGCGCGTAGTCGTGCGGCAGCCCGTGGAGCACCGCGTCGTTGACCGACGTGCAGATCCAGTGGCCGAACGGCCCGCGGCCGAACGACGGCTCGTAGTCGACGTAGCACGACTGCGCGCCCGCCCCGAGGATCAGCTCCCGGGCCCAGTCGTCGATGTCCAGCAGGTTCGTGCCGACCGTCGTCCGGCTCCGCAGCGTCCGCAGGATGTCGGCGACCAGGGCCCCCGACTCGCGGGCCCGGGCCAGCTCGGTGGGGTTGAGGAGCTCGATCATGGGACGCCTTCCGCACTGCCGACAGCTGTCCCGGCCATCCTCCCCGACGGACGGCGCTGCCGCGGCGCGCCGAAAACCGCTCGCGCCCGTCCCGGGTGGACTGCCTAGACTCCGCGCCATGCCCGGTTGACCCAGTGAACGTGCCGCAGCCTCCCGCCGGGCGGCTGCCCCGAGGTCCCACGCGGAGCGCGCGACGCGCCGGGTGGGCCGTTGGTACGCCCTCGTCAGCGGCCTCGACGACGCGATGCCGATCTACCCGGTCTACGCGCTGCTCTTCGCCGATACCGGGGTCTCGGACGCCGGTATCGCCGGCCTGTTCGCGCTGTGGTCGCTCGCCGTCGTCGTGCTCGAGGTCCCCAGCGGTGCGTGGGGGGACGTCATCGCCCGGCACCGGCTCGTCGCGGTGGCGGGCGTGGTCCGGGCGGCCGGGTTCGCGGTCTGGGTCGTGGCGCCGTCCTACCCCGGGTTCCTCCTCGGGTTCGGGCTCTGGGCGCTCGGCGGGAGCCTCATCTCGGGGACGCTCGAGTCCCACGTCCACGACGCGCTCGCGGTGCACGGCGCGCAGGGGCAGTACCGGCGCGTCGCCGGGCGCGCGCACGTCGCCTCCCTCGTCGGCATGATGCTCGCCACCGCGAGCGCCCCGCTGCTCCTCGCCGCCGGCGGCTACCTGCTCGTCGGGCTCGCGAGCAGCGTCGTCTGCCTCGCCTTCGCGGTCGCAGCGCTGCGGCTGCCGGACCCGGCCGGCTCCGGCTGGCGGCGGGCACCGCTCGCGCTGCCGGACGACGTGGACGACGACGAGGACGACGAGGACGACGAGGACGACGACGCAGACGACGCGGCGGACGACGACCTCGAGCACCCCTGGCGCGCCTGGTGGCGCATGCTCCGGGACGGTGTCCGGGAGGCCGTGACGCACCCGCCGGTCCGGCGGGCCGTGCTGCTCGCGTCGGTCGTCTGGGCGGCGCTCGCGCTCGACGAGTTCTTCCCGCTGCTGGCCCGCACGACGGGCTTCTCGGAGCGGGCCGTCCCGCTCGTCATGCTCGCCGTCAGCGCGGCGCAGGTCGTCGGCGCGTGGGCCGCGACCCGGCCGGGTGCCGACCGCCGGCTCGCCGTGATCTGCCTGGGGTCGTTCGGCCTCCTCGCGGCCGGCTGCCTGGCCGCCACCGTTCCCGCCGGGGTGGCGATCAGTCTCGGCTACGGGCTCGGCCAGGCGGCCGTCGTCCTCGTGGAGGCGCGGATCCAGGCGGTGGTGCGCGGTGCGGCCCGGGCCACGGTCACGTCCGTGGCCGGCCTCGGCTCCGAGGTGCTCGCCATCGGGCTGTACCTGTTGTGGGGGCTGGCCGCCGACCCCGCAGGCCGGCCCGCGGCGACCGCACTCGTCACGCTCCCGCTGCTGCTCGCCGTCCCGCTGGCGCTGCGCGGGCCGCGGCCGGTGAAGGGGAGCGGGGCGGGTAAGTTCACGTCAGCTCGAGCTTCGTGACGAGGAGGGGCGGATGCCGGGGGAGCGCGACGAGCTGCTGACGGTGGGGGCGGTCTCACGACGGTCCGGGGTGGCGCCGTCCGCGCTGCGGTACTACGAGAGCCGGGGACTGCTCGGCGCGACCCGGACGGCGGGCGGGCACCGGGTCTTCCACCGCAGCGTGCTGCGCCGGCTCGCCTTCGTCCGGGCGGCCCAGAACGTCGGGCTCACGCTGGAGGAGATCGCCGACGCGCTCGCCACCCTGCCCGCCGGCCGGACGCCGACGAAGGCCGACTGGGCGCGGTTGTCGCGGGCCTGGCGGGAGCGGCTCGACGAGCAGATCGCGGCGCTCGAGAAGCTGCGCGACGGGCTCACCAGCTGCATCGGCTGCGGCTGCCTGTCGCTGCGCCGGTGCGCCCTGTCCAACCCCGACGACGAGCTCGGCGCGGCCGGTCCGGGAGCCCGCTACCTGTCGCCGGTGCTGCGCCGCCCGCCCCTGCGGCCGGGCCGCCAGGACGAGGGCGGGAAATTTAGTGGAGCAACGGGTCCCGTCGGGTGAAACCGGTGCCTTGCCATCCGTTCGGATGACCCCGCGACGGCCGTTCGGGTGACAGGTGCCCCCGAGCATTAGGGGGTAACATCCCCTCCCTGGGCTGGCAACATCAACATCAATCCGCAGGAGGTCTGTCCAGGTCCTCCCGCGAAGGGGCGATAGGCCGAACGGCTGGGGTATCACACGAACCCCTGCGAGGCCTCAGAACCACTGCGCACCATCGGCACCAGGACGTGTTCCACCGCACCACCCGAACCACCACCGCACCACCGCACCACCGCACCACCGCCCACGGCGGCGCGACGGGGCAGGTCGCGCACCGCGGGCAGCACCGTCCCGTCGGGGGACGGGTAGGGCAGTGCCGACCGTCCGGCCGAGGAGCCTGCGCGCTCCTCGGCCTGATGTGTCGTGCCTTCATAAGGGGCTGGCATGAGCGCAGGGGCGCGCGTCGTCGAGCACTTGAAGCACCACCGGACCAGGGCCGCCGTCGGCTTCGTGCTGTGCGCGGTCGTCGCGCTCACGGGCGCGAACCTCGCCGCGGGCAACGCCCGTGCCGCGACGCCGGTGGGCGCCGGCTTCACGGTGACCTCCGGGGACCTGACCTACATCCTCAAGCAGATCAAGATCGCCGAGCGGCACTCGCGGGCCTACCTGGGCACCGACGGGACGATCCCGGCGAACCCCGACGCGGCGAAGGACCCCTGGTACTGCCAGTCCCTCGTCGGCCCGGCCGCCGACCAGGTCCCGGACCGGCTCACCGCCTACGGACTGCGCACCGTCGACGGCGCGTGCAACAACCTCTTCGCGGGCCGGGAGACCTACGCCGCCGCGGACCAGCCCTTCCCGCGCCTCGTCGCGCCGCTCTTCCAGGACGCCGAGGGCAGCCCCGCCGGGTTCCCGCCCGCCGCCTCCACGTCGTACAAGCAGAAGAACCAGGGCAACGTCGTTTACGACAGCGAGCCCCGCACCATCAGCAACCTCATCTCCGACCAGACGGTGACGAACCCCGCCGCCGTGGACGCCGCGCTGCACCCGGCCCGTTCGCAGGACCCGGACCCGAGCGCGATCCCCTGTGACAGCAACGGTCAGCCGTCCGGCTGCACGCCGCCCGGCAAGACGCTCTTCATCCCCAACATCACGACGGACGTCGGCCTGTCGCCGCCCTACAACAGCTTCTTCACGTTCTTCGGCCAGTTCTTCGACCACGGCGTCGACCAGACCGTGAAGGGCAGCGGCACGGTCTACGTGCCGCTCGCCGCCGACGACCCGCTGCGGACCGTCGGCCCGGACGCGAAGCCGAACACCGGCGACGAGGTCCCGAGCACGCGGGCCTTCATGGTGCTCACCCGGGCCCAGAATCAGCCCGGGCCCGACGGCCAGCTCAACACCTCGGACGACGTCCAGGACGCCGACAACACCGACAGCCCCTGGATCGACCAGTCGCAGACGTACACCTCGCACGCGTCGCACCAGGCGTTCCTGCGGGAGTACGTCCAGACCGCGACGAAGAGCCCGGTCGCCACCGGCGAGTTCCTCACCGGCCTCGGCGCGGGCGCCACGTACACCGGGTCGCCGGACATGCGCGGCGGCATCTCGACGTGGGCCGCCGTCAAGAAGCAGGCCCACGACCTGTTCGGCATGCGCCTCACGGACCGCGACGTCCTCGACGTCCCGATGCTGCGCACCGACCCGTACGGCAACCTCGTGCTGGGCCCGAACGGTCTGCCGCAGTACGTGACGGCGGGCGGCACGTTCGTCGAGGGCGTCCTCGACGACCCGGCGACGCAGGCCGACGAGACGGTCCCGGTGCCGGCGGACGTCGTCCACTTCCACACCCCGTTCCTCACGGACATCGCGCACAACGCCGACCCGAGCGAGCAGGACACCAACCACAACGGCGTGCCGGACACCTGGCCGACGCCGGACACCGACTCGGACGCCTCCGCGCCCGGGGCGCCCCAGCCCGCCGGCACGTACGACGACGAGCTGCTCGCCTCGCACTTCGCGTGCGGCGACGGGCGCTGCAACGAGAACATCGCCCTGTCCGCGGTGCACCAGGTGTTCCACTCCGAGCACGACCGGCTCGTCGAGGAGTTCGACACCAAGACGCTGCCGGCGAGCGCGGACCTCCAGGCGCTCTACAAGGCCACGAACTGCGCCGTCGGCTGCGCGACGAACGACCCGACGAAGCCGACGACCTTCAGCTACGGCGAGCGGCTCTTCCAGGCGGCGCGCTTCGTCACGGAGATGGAGTACCAGCACCTCGTCTTCGAGGAGTTCGGTCGCAAGGTGCAGCCGGCGATCCGGGTGTTCCACGTCTACTCGCCGGACCTCAACCCGGCGGTCAAGGCCGAGTTCGCGCACGCCGTCTACCGGTTCGGGCACTCGATGCTCGACGAGGACGTCGCGCGGCACGACGAGCTCGGCAACGGCTCGACGGTGGACAACTCGCTGCCCCTGCTCACGGCGTTCCTCAACCCGCCGGAGTACTTCGACAAGGCTCCGGGGACGGCGTACACCCCGCAGGCGGCCGCGGGCGCGATCGTCATGGGCTCGGTCGACCAGACGGCCAACGAGATCGACGAGTTCGTCACCGAGGCGCTGCGGAACAACCTGCTCGGGCTGCCGCTCGACCTCGCGACCCTCAACCTGGCACGGGCCCGGGACGCCGGCGTCCCGCCGCTCAACCGGTTCCGGCGGGCGCTGAACGCCGAGACCGGTGACCCGCAGGTGGCGCCGTACGAGAGCTGGGCGGACTTCGGCCAGCACCTCAAGCACCCCTCGAGCCTGGTGAACTTCGTCGCCGCCTACGGCACGCACCCGTCGATCACGAGCAAGACGACGATGGCCGACCGCCGCGAGGCCGCCCGCCTCCTCGTCGACCCGCGGCCGACCGACGTCTCGCCGCCGGACGCCCAGGCGTTCCTCTTCGGCGCCCGCTACAACGGCGTGGACGCCGGCCCCGGCCAGGACGGCCTGCCCGGGACCGACTGCGACACCGCGACCCCGTCGCCGGAGTGCGCGGACAACACCCCCGCGGTCCCGGCCAAGGACTGGACGAACGACGCGGACGGCGTGACGACGACCGGTCTGGACGACGTCGACCTGTGGATCGGCGGTCTCGCCGAGCAGACGAACATCAACGGCGGCCTCCTCGGCTCGACGAACAACTACGTCTTCCAGACGCAGATGGAGCTGCTCCAGGAGAGCGACCGGTTCTACTACCTCGGCCGCACGCCGGGCATGAACCTGCGCAGCCAGCTCGAGGGCAACTCGTTCGCCGAGATGATCATGCGGAACACGACGGGGACGCACACCCTCAAGGCCGACGTCTTCGCGACCGCGGACTGCAAGTTCGAGCTGAAGAACCTCGCCGGCACGGTCGCCGGCTGGGACGCGGACGGCGCGAACGTCACGGACGACCCGAACAGCGAGTGCGACGAGCGCAAGCTCCTCGTCCGCAGCCCGGACGGCACGCTCGCCTACAAGCAGAACAACAACGGCGTCGACCCGGCGGGCATCAACGGCCAGGCCGTCTACAACGGCACGGCCGGGGTCGACCGGGTCAAGGGCGGCGTCGACAACGACACCGTGTGGGGCGACGAGGGCGACGACGTCATCGACGCCCAGGCCGGTGACGACGTCGTGCTCGGCGGCGACGGCGACGACAAGATCACCGACTTCGGCGGCCTCGACGTCCTCAAGGGCGGCCCCGGCGACGACGCCATCGACCTCGGGCCCGGCGACGACATCGCCATGGGCGGCGACGGCAGCGACCTCGTCAACGGCGGTGCGAACGACAACGAGACCTTCGCCGGTGAGGGCAACGACTTCGTCCTCGCGGGTCAGGGCGCGGACGTCGTCTTCGGCGACGGCGGCGACGACTGGATCCAGGGCGGCTCCGGCCAGGACCTGCTCCAGGGCGACCACGGGGCGCCGTTCTTCGACGACCCGGCCGAGACGATGCCGGGCAACGAGGTCTTCGTCGGCCAGGTCGGCGAGAACGACTACGACGGTGAGGGCGGCGACGACCTCATGGCCCAGAACGCCGCGATCGACCGCAACGCCGGTTCGGCGGGCTTCGACTGGGCGTTCCACCAGTACGACACCGTCGGGGCGGACGACGACCTCGAGATCAACCGCAACCTCGGCCCGCTCCCGCTCCAGGTCGTCGTGAACCGCGACCGCTGGGACGAGATGGAGGCCGACTCCGGGTCGCGCTTCAACGACACCCTCCGGGGATCGACGGTGGCGCCGAAGGACATCGCCGGCGGCGGCTTCAGCGGCTGCAACGCGCTCGACCCCACCGGCGTCGCCCGGATCACCGGTCTCGACCGGCTCGTGCAGGTCTTCCCGACCGAGCTGCCGCCGCTCGTCGCGGCGTCCGCGGCGGGGCGCTGCCCGCTGACGGGTGCGCCGGATCCGGCGAACCCGGGCCCCGCGCCGAAGAACGGCGAGGGCCTGGTGTGGGCCGAGGGCGACATCCTCCTCGGCGGCGCCGGCAGCGACCTCATCGAGGGCCGTTCCGCCGACGACATCATCGACGGCGACCACGCGCTGCAGGTCCGCATCAGCGTCCGCACGCTCGACAACGCCGGGAAGCCCACGGCCACCGAGCTCGGCTGGACCGACCTCATCGAGGGCAAGAACAAGAAGTCGGGCGGCAGCTTCGGGCCCGGCACGACGGCGAACACCACGCTGCAGCAGGCGATCTTCTCCGGCGCCGTCAAGCAGGCCCAGCTCGTCGTGGTCCGCGAGCTCGTCGACCCGGCCGGCGCCCCGATGGGCGTCACGGCGTCCACCGGTGCGGCCCCGGACTGCGACCTCGGCGCCACCGCGACGAACTGCGACATCGCGATGTTCTCGCTGCCGTCGACGAGCTACCAGATCCGCACCAAGGCCGACGGCTCCGTCATCGTCACCCAGCTCGGGGTCGTCGGCGGCGGTGGCGGCGGTGGCGGCGGTGGCGGTGGCGGCGGCGGTGGCGGTCGCAACGCCGACGGCACCGACACGCTGTGGAACATCGAGAAGCTGCGCTTCTGCACGGCGACGGACGTGAACGGCGTCTGCGTGGCCTTCGAGGAGCTCGCCCCGCCGGCCGTTCCGGTGGCGCCGGCGGCGCCGACGATCACGGACGCCGTGGCCGGTCCGGGCTCCGTCACGGTGAGCTTCCTGCCGAACGGCGGCTCCCCGTTCACGGCCTTCGAGGCTGACGCGCTCGTCGGCACCACGGTCGTGGGCTCGGCGACGGCGGACGGCGCCGCGGCCTCGGTGACGATCACCGGGCTGACGAACGGCACCCCGGTGACCGTCGTCGTCCGGTCGGTCAACGCGGCCGGGCCCAGCGCGAACTCGGTCGCCTTCGGCCCGGTGACCCCGGTCGGCCCGCCGGCCGCCCCGGTCATCGGCACGGCGGCCCTCGCCGGGCCGACGTCGGCGACGGTCTCGTGGACGCCGCCGACCGACACCGGCGGCTCGGCGATCACGGGCTACGAGATCCAGGCGGTGCTGTCGGGCATCCCGGTGTTCGCCACGAACGTGGCCCCGGGCACCTCGGCGACCGTCACCGGTCTCGACCCCGGCTTCACGTACACGTTCCAGGTCGCCGCGATCAACGCGGACGGGCTCACGAGCGCGTTCTCGGCGGAGTCGAACCAGGTCGTGACGACCGCGCCGGCGACGGCGCCCGGGGTGCCCACCATCGGCACGGCGACGCGCGGCAACGCGTCGGCGACCGTGCGGTGGACGCCGCCCGCGAACGACGGCGGCTCGCCCATCACGCGGTACCAGGTGCAGGCCCGGCGCGCCGGGACGACCACCGTCGTCGGCACCGTGCAGAACGCACCGGCGGGTGCGACGAGCCTGGTCTTCCCGGGGCTCACGAACGGCACCGCGTACGACTTCCGGGTCCGGGCGGTCAACGCCGCGGGCACGGGGACGTACAGCCCCCGCTCGAACGCGGTGACCCCGGCGACCGTGCCGGGCGCGCCGCCGATCGGGACGGCGGCGGCCGGGGCCAGCGGCGGGTCGGTCACCGCGACGGCGCGCTGGACGGCGCCGTCGAGCAACGGGGGCTCCGCGATCACGGGCTACCGGGTCGTCGCGCACCGGATGAGCTCCACGGCGACCAACGCCACGGTGCTCCAGACGGTCGTGTCCTCGGTCCGGTCCGCGTCGTCGACGTCGTACAACATGCCGCTGCCGGTGGCCGGGATCTACCGGTTCCAGGTGGAGGCGATCAACGGGCTCGGCACGGGTCCGCGCTCGTCCCGGTCGAACGCCGTGAACGGTCGATGAGGCTGCGGCACCTCGCGGGCGCCGTCGCGCTGGCGGCGGCACTCGCGGCGTGCTCGGACGGTGCCGCGGGCACCGGAGGGACCGCCGCCGCGGCGGGGGCGTCCGCCGCGGCGGCCCCGTCCGGCTCCGCGGCCCCGAAGGGGCCCACGGTGACCCGGCTCGGGGTCACCGTGACCGGCGGCTTCGGCAAGGCTCCCGCGGTCGGCGTGGCCGGCGGGGCGGCCGCCCCGGCCGAGCCCGCCGTCGAGGTGCTCTCGGCGGGCAAGGGCCCGGTCGTGCGGGCCGGTGACCTCGTCGTCACCGGGTTCCACGTGCAGTCGTGGGGGAGCGGCGGGGCACCGTCCGCGACCCTCGACGACACCTGGGCGCGCGGGCTGCCCCGGCTCGGCGTCGCGGGCCCGAAGGCCTCCGACGCCTGGGCGAAGGTGGTCGTCGGCCGGCGGGCCGGTTCCCGGCTGCTCGTCGTCGCCCCCTCCGGCGACGGGTGGGCCCCCGGTGCCGCCGGGGCGAAGGGTCCGGTGGCGGTCGTGCTCGACGTCGTGGACGTCGTCGAGCCGGACGGCGCAGGCGCGGGCACCGCCGTCCGTGCCGGGTCGGGCGGCGGCTACCCGACGGTCGTCGGGGCGCCCGGCAAGGCGCCGACGGTGACGTCGGTCGTGGCGGTGGGGACGTCGAAGAAGCGCCGGTCCCGGCTGCTCGTCGAGGGTGCCGGGGACCCGGTCGACGCGAAGCGGACCCTCGTCGTCCAGCTCCTCGAGGTCGACGGCGAGACCGGCCGTACGGTGAACTCCACGTGGGGCGGCTCCCCGGTGCTCATGCCGGGCCGCGCCGTGCTCCAGACCGTCCCGGCTCTCGAGGCGGCCGGGGTCGGCAGCCGGGCGGTCGCCGTCCTGCCCGCGACCTCCACGACCCACGCCCGGGTGCTCGTCCTCGACGTCCTCGACCAGGTCTGAGACCTGCGGACCGGCGGGCTCAGCTCCGCCGGATCCGCAGCACCGGCCGGCCGGGCCGCCACGTCTCCACGACGAGGGCCTCCCGGTCGTCGCTGAGGCGGACGAGGGTCGCCTCGTCGACGTCGATCCGGAACAGCTCGAACGGGCCGGGCGGCACCTGGTCGAGCGACGCCCGGTAGGCCGCGTGCACCTGCGGGTCGGTGAGCTCGACGGCCGTCCCCGAGACCTTGGCGTCGCCGGACCACTCGTGCGGGTCGTCGGAGCCGGAGTGGATCGCCACCCGGGGGTCGCGGCGCAGGTCGTCGAAGCGCCGGCTGCCGGGCATCCCCGC